>JAESQH010000222.1 GCA_016765235.1 Paracoccaceae bacterium | reverse complement strand
TATTGGATTGCGCCGGGGAAGGCGCAAAATCCGGCACGCCGATCATTGCCGATGGTGGTATAAAATTCTCGGGCGATTTCGCCAAGGCCATCGCGGCGGGGGCGTCTTGCGCCATGCTCGGCTCGATGCTGGCCGGCACGGACGAGGCCCCGGGCGAGGTGATCTTGTATCAAGGCCGCAGTTTCAAATCCTATCGTGGTATGGGATCCGTTGGCGCTATGGCGCGTGGGTCGGCCGACCGGTATTTTCAGAAGGAAGTCAGCGCCGAAAACTGGTCCCCGAAGGGATCGAGGGGCAGGTGCCTTATAAGGGCGCGGCAGGTGCTACGTTACATCAATTGGTTGGTGGCTTGCGCGCAGCAATGGGCTATACAGGCAATGCTACAGTTGCCGAGATGCGCACCAGTTGTACGTTTGTTAAGATCACGGGGGCGGGATTGAAGGAAAGTCATGTGCATGATGTCCAGATCACCCGCGAAAGCCCGAATTACAGGATGGGATAGATGACTCCTCTTTCAATCGCTTTGATCGCCGTGTTCTTGCAAGTAGCTTTGACGTTTTTTGCGATCGTGCGTATGGGCAATGTTCGTTTGGCAAGCCATGCGAGAAAAGAAGTTACTTTCGGTGATGTTGCGCTTGATACGCGCAATTATCCCGACTCGATCAAGCAGTTTCAGAACAATGTCACCAACCAGTTCGAAACACCTGTGTTACTATACACGGTCGTGGCGATTGCTGCGGCGACGGACAGTGCGAACGGTTTAGTGGCAATCGGAGCAATAATTTATGTTATCTCGCGGTCGGTACATCATTTTATTCATGTGGGTACCAACCATTTGCGTAAACGCTTTAATGCGTTTGTGGTCGGGCTGATCGGCTTGTTGATAAGTTGGATTGGTCTAGGGATAGCGCTGCTTTGGTAGCGGTTACAGGCTGATATAATGACACCCTCTGCACGACTTTCTGCTGCGATCAGCCTGTTAGACGAAATCCTTACCGGAGAACCTGCCGAGCGTGGATTGACCCGTTGGGCGCGACAGAACCGGTACGCCGGATCAAAGGATCGCGCAGCGGTGCGTGACATTGTATTTGACTGCTTGCGCCAGAAACGCGCATTGGCCCACGCCGCCGACGCGATGACGGGGCGTGGCTTGGTCATGGCGCACCAATATCAAGCGGGCGAAGATGTTGCGGCCCTGTTTAGCGGCGAACGCTTTGCGCCCGAACCCTTGTTGGCTGCCGAGCAATTTTCGAGTGATGTTGAGGCGTCGCTCCCCGTCGCGCTCAACTTCCCCGATTTTCTATTGCCGGAATTGATGAGATCACTTGGCAACGATCTACCCGCGGTGATGGAGGCGATGTCGCTGCGCGCCCCCGTCGATTTGCGCGTGAACAGCCTGAAAGCAACCGTTGATGACGCGGAGCGCATGTTAGCGCGGGATCTAATTTTCACGGAACCACACGCGCTGGCTGCGAATGCTTTGCGGATAACGCAGAACCCGCGAAAACTGGCGCGAAGTTTGGCGTATGATTACGGTTTGGTAGAATTGCAGGATGCCTCTAGCCAAGCTGTCGCTGCGTTTTGCGGGGCACAGGCTGGCATGACGGTGCTGGATTATTGCGCAGGCGGCGGCGGTAAAACGCTGGCTTTGGCGGCAGATATGGGCGGCAACGGTGTGTTGTTGGCGCATGATGCAAACGCGCGGCGGATGAAGGATTTGCCAGAACGGGCGCGGCGCGCAGGTGCAACCGTACAGGTTTTATCGAGCGAGGCATTGCGCCAAAACAATCCCGTTTGCGATCTTGTGGTCGTTGATGCACCTTGCACCGGCACTGGCGCATGGCGGCGCAATCCGGACGCGAAATGGCGCTTGGATCAAGGGTTTTTGGATAAAGTTACGGCGCTACAATCGCAAATTCTGGACGGGGCCGCGCAGTATGTTCGCGCGGGTGGAGTGATGGCCTACGCGACATGCTCGATTTTGTCCGTGGAAAATGGTGATCAGGTTTCGGCCTTTCTTGCGCGCAACGCAGATTGGGTTCTGGAAGAAGATATGTCGCTGACGCCGGTGCAGGGTGGCGACGGATTTTACTGTGCGCGGTTGCGTCGGATTTAATAAAATGCACTTATAGGTTGTAAACGAAATATTAACCCTTAGGGTGGTTTAGTGACTTTTAACGTTACGGATTGCTCAGGGGAAATAATGCCGGCAGAATTAAAAGACAACCTTCACCTGCCATTTGGGACCGCAAACTGGACAACCGTTCGCGCAGCGCTTGGCCTGCTGGCTGTGGCACAATTGTTGTTGCTGTCAATCTACCTCGAATATGCGCCAGCGTATTTTATAACGTCTCTGGCATTAGGCAGTGCTGCGTTTTATTTCCTTATAACGCTTACACAAACGCGAAAATCTATGCCAATTACTTTGCCGCCAGAAGTGGAAAAGGTGGACCATATCGGCAGTGATCTATTCGACGATTTGCCTGTTCCGATGATCGACACGGGCGAAAACGGCGAAATACTTCAGGCGAATGTCGCCGCCTGCACGCTGATAGGGCGGGATGATCTGGTCGGAGAAACGCTGGATGGAATTGTGGAAGGTTTAGGCCGCTCCATCCGCGACCGCATGAAGGATACAATGAAGGGTTTCGGGCTTGGGAGGCCGGAAATGGCGCGGTGCAGGCGCGACGGGATAGACGTGTATATTCAAGTTACAATGTCCAAGATGAAGCGCGGCGGCAAAACAACGGTTCTGGCCGTGCTGAGTGATGCAACTGAGCTGAAAACGCTAGAAGCACAGTTCGTTCAAAGCCAGAAGATGCAGGCGGTCGGGCAGTTAGCGGGCGGGATTGCACATGACTTTAACAATATCTTAACAGCCATTATGGGGCATGCGGATTTGCTGCTGCACCGCACGGATATATTGTCACCGGACTATGAGGATCTGAACCAGATCAAGCAGAACTCGAACAGGGCGGCGGCGCTGATCGGGCAGTTGCTTGCGTTCTCGCGCAAGCAGACCTTGCGACCCAAATCGCTGCATCTGGATGATACGCTTTGCGAGCTGTCGCATTTGTTGAACCGATTGCTGGGTGAAAAGGTGGCGTTGCACACTGAACATGGCGCGAATTTAAAACCTGTACGGGTCGATGAACGCCAATTCGAACAAGTGATTATGAACCTCGTCGTGAACGCGCGCGATGCGATGCCGGATGGCGGAACGGTGGTCATACGGACCAGAAACGAGACTTTACACAAGGAATTGCGCCGCGACCGTGCGGTTGTTCACCCCGGCGACTACGTCGTTGTCGAAGTGCGCGATACAGGTGTGGGAATTCCGGCAGATAAAATTTCGAAGATATTTGAACCGTTTTTTACGACCAAGAAGGTAGGGGAGGGAACGGGGTTAGGCCTCGCCACGGTTTACGGGATTATCAAGCAGACCGGAGGGTTTGTTTTTGTGGACAGCACCGAG
The DNA here is from genome assembly GCA_016765235.1 of Paracoccaceae bacterium. Classification (GTDB taxonomy): domain Bacteria; phylum Pseudomonadota; class Alphaproteobacteria; order Rhodobacterales; family Rhodobacteraceae; genus NORP23. The sequence goes on along the minus strand of JAESQH010000222.1, from coordinate 2,384 downwards.
GGATCTGGATCGCAGTTTTTGATTTATTTACCGGTAAATGACGAACCAATTGATGTGGTGAAACCAGAACCCAGAGTTGAAGTGGTCGAGAGCAATCAAACGGGGCGCGGGCGCGTTTTATTGGTGGAAGACGAAGCACCCGTTCGCGCTTTCGCTGCGCGTGCATTGGCATTGCGGGGCTATACTGTGACACAGGCATCGTCGGGCGAAGAGGCATTGGATGTGCTTAAAGGTGGCGATGAATTCGACATTTTTGTGTCAGACGTCGTAATGCCGGGCAAAAACGGCCCGACATGGGTGCGTGAAGCGCTAGCCACGCGACCGGGTGCGAAAGTTGTATTTGTGTCCGGCTATGCAGAGGATGCTTTTCAGGACGGAGACCCCGAAATTCCCAACGCTGCATTTCTGGCTAAACCGTTTTCATTGGTGGAGCTAACCCAAAAAGTCAAAGAACAGATTGAGGCTTAGCCCTTGCACGCGGTCTCGTATATTTCGTATTCCGGCGTCAGAAATTGTTCCAGTTGTGTTTTCAATTGCGCGGACAGTGAGAAATCCCGCTTCGGAGATTCGTTTAAATACTCCAAATTGAATTTTTCCTCGAATCGCGCTTCAAGAAATTTGATATAGGCGGGCAGGCTTTCATATCGATAGATATAATCCACGGCCGGAATTCCATCGTGATCGATAACAAAAAGTGAGGTGCGACCGATGTCAAAAACGTTTGCATCTCCATCGATGTAGCGCGAGACGAAATCGTCGAATGACATATTCGCGGTGCTTTGCAGTTTGGATTTGATTTTGTCGCGCGAACGATAGCGATACCAACTGAACAGCCAGTCGGTGGGTTCGCGAAACAGACAGGTTGTTTCCAATGGGCCGAAGCCGGATTGGACTATGTAGGGAAGGATAAACCGTTTGTAACGGCGGTATCGAATGTGTTTGACGCGCGGGTTATTGATGAACGCGATGTCGCAATGAGGGGATAATGCCATCTCGATACTGGTCGAGGCGGCTTTTGGCATAGCTAGAAATGTTAACTTTTTGTTTAGTGAAATCAACATTTATGAATATCCAGATTATTTTTAAGACCTTTACTATTAAGTAACCAATAACAGGGAAAGATGTAACTAGTGAAAATTTATCTTGCAATGTTCTTGTTTTGGTCTCATGTTGAGTAAATGAGAACAAGAGGCGAACATAAGCAGTGATTGCTCGACTAGGCAAGATGTGAAATAAGGAAAGAAACAATGGCAAAAGCAGCGAAAAATATTCTGGATATGGGCGAGAGACGCGATATGGACAAGCAAAAGGCGCTGGAATCGGCGCTCAGCCAGATTGAGCGTAACTTCGGCAAGGGCTCGGTCATGCGGCTGGGTCAAGATAGTACGATGATGGACATCGAGTCGACCTCGACTGGTTCTATTGGTCTAGACATCGCGCTTGGTATCGGCGGTTTGCCGCAGGGCCGGATCGTCGAAATTTACGGGCCGGAAAGCTCGGGTAAGACCACGTTGGCGCTGCATGTACTTGCAGAATCGCAGAAAAAGGGCGGCATTTGTGCGTTCGTAGACGCGGAACACGCGCTTGATCCGACCTATGCGAAGAAGCTTGGCGTTGATCTGGACGAGTTGCTGATTTCGCAGCCTGACGGTGGCGAACAGGCGTTGGAAATCGTGGAAACGTTAGTGCGTTCCGGCGCGGTTTCGCTTGTTGTTGTGGATTCGGTGGCGGCGTTGACGCCTAAGTCGGAACTTGAGGGCGACATGGGCGACCATCAAGTTGGTGCACAGGCAAGGCTGATGAGTCAGGCGATGCGCAAGCTGACGGGGGCGATTAGCCGCTCGAACTGTATGGTTATCTTCATTAACCAGATTCGGATGAAAATCGGGGTTATGTTTGGCTCGCCAGAGACGACATCGGGCGGTAATGCGCTGAAGTTTTACGCCTCGGTTCGTCTTGATATTCGTCGCATTGGTGCGCTGAAGGATCGCGATGAAATCGTTGGTAACGCGACCCGTGTTAAAGTGGTCAAGAACAAGGTTGCACCGCCGTTCAAGCAGGTGGAATTCGACATCATGTATGGCGAAGGAATTTCCAAACGCGGGGAGTTGATTGACCTTGGGGTTAAGCTCGGCCTTGTCGATAAGGCAGGATCTTGGTTCAGCTATGGTGATGAACGCATCGGGCAGGGGCGCGAGAACGCTAAAACCTTCCTGAAAGATCACCCAGATATGGCGCTGGAGATCGAAGATAAGATCAGGGCCGCGCATGGCCTAGATTTTGACATCGGCGCCAATAAGAACGAGGACGTTCTGGAAGACTAATTTCCAAGAAATACGATTTTTCGGGCCGCTTTTGATAAGAGAGCGGCCCGTTTTTATGTG
>JAESQH010000221.1 GCA_016765235.1 Paracoccaceae bacterium | reverse complement strand
TTAACCGAGCGTCCCTCAAAGGAATCGTTACACCCTTGTGGCGATACTTCCCCGAAACCTTCAACAACAAAGGAATAGTTTCCGGCGTCCGCCCCAAGAACTGCCTGAAGCTCGACCAGAACCTGTTGTGCCCGACGCTGCGATAACACCTCGTTTTGAGCCGCCGCCCCGCCAGCATCCGAGAAGCCCGCGATTAAAAACTCGCGGCCAGTGAAATCGTTGCTAAGAATATAATTTGCCAACCGCGGAATATCACCCCGTGCCTGCGCGTCCAGTTCAGACGCGCTTGGCTTGAAACGGAACGTTGACGAAAGGCGGATAGCGCCGTTCAGCTCCGACATCATGTTGCGAATACTGGAAAGCGAAACATCTCCTAGTTCGGCAATCATGGTGTTAACCAGACGTTGTCCCTGTACTTCGACCGGCAAGGCCGAGATTGTCTGACTGACAAAGCCGGACCCTTGTGCCGCTTGCTGTCCCGCATCGCTCTTTACGAACTCCAAAAAGCCCAGTGCCTTTTCCGCTTTTTCTTGGCGGATCGGCCCGAACATACGGTTTGTTGTATAAAGATATACCCGACGCGCCAGTGGATATTCACCGGTTTTCACAGTGAACTCCGACGGTGCCGATATAAAACCACATGTGCCACGCAGCGGAACCGCGCGCGTATTTTGCTGGTAAGCAATGCTGGTAAATCCGATCGCGTTCGGGTCATTCGTTACCGCACGAACGAGACTGATGTCATCGCCAAACGCAGTTGAATTCGCCGAGAACGCCGCGCCCGACGGTGCCAATACAACAGTCGAGAAATCACTGGCACTGCCCGACGCATCATCGCGACGATAGACGTTGATCGGCGCATCTGCACCGCCAAGCTGAGACCAATTCGATATCCGGCCAGCGAAAACCTGTGACAGTTCCTGCATGCTCAGAGTCGGCACATTGTTTTGAGGGGGCACGATAACAATTAACCCGTCGAGGGCGGCAACCACCTGAAGGGCCTCATCAGACAAATCTCCAAGCCCCGCTTCGGCAAACGCGGCAAGTTCCGAAGCCGTAATAGCCCGCGAAGATAGCGCGATTTCCGAATCGCCGTCCATCAACGAGTTAAACGCCATTTTCGAGGCCAGCGAATGGACTTCCACATCGGCAAAAACTTCGCCGGTTGGTGTCGAGAAAGTATACGGTTGCACCGGCATGGTTCCCATTAATCCGGGCTCGCCCACGGTTAAGCTTAGGCCATAAGCCCCGCTGAAATTTTGGAAAAAGCTTGGGATCAAAACTTGTGCCAAAGTACTGGAACCGGTCAGGCGGAAATCGGAATTCACTAGATCCGGGCAAAAATCGCCCTCGCAGGTAACGTCATCAACTGCAATTTCCAACTGCCCCAGCATAACGTCCAAGATGTAAAACTCGCCATCAAAAGACAGAAGTTCACCTTTCATGGCAACACTTCCATCCAGCGATCTAAGTGTCACCTGTCCAGCGTACGCAACGGGCGCAGTTAGCGAAATCGCCAATAAAATCCCAAGAAACGGTACTGTATGCGGCCTAAATCTCATGCGTCTTTCCTTTTTTGCCAAACTGTAGCTTCGAAGAAAGTTATCTCGTGAGAACTTGCGTATTAGTAGGCTGCTTTCCCAGAGGCACTCTCCGGAACTGGTACGTCGGGCAGATTACGGGTTTATCTACCAATATCCAACTTAATTCAGCAATTTGATTGAATATTTTTTTCAATCTCAAGTTTAGTTACGATGGGTTAAGTTAAATCAGCGTAATTCACGCCTGATTACCATAAAATTTGTCCTGATATATCGCTGATTTACCGTTAGGTATTAAAGATTTAACAAAGCCTTCCCGTTTGTGAAGCCGCGACATCCAAGCGGTCAAATTCTTGAATTTTCCGATTTTAACAAAGTGTTGCGCTACAAACACCGAATACCCGACCGAAATATCGACGGCACTGAAATCCCGCAACAGGAACTCGCGCCCCTCAAGGTGGTCGTTCAGTACTTCCAGCGTCTTTTCCAGCCGGCGTGATTCCAATTTCATCACCATTTGCGAACGATCTTTATCCTCGTAAATTACAATATGCTGTTGCGTCAGGCTAGCGCCGTGCACCGCAACCGTTTCCGCATAATGCAGCCATTGCAACCATTCCCTGCGTTCAGGGTCACCCGATCTGCGCCCAAGCGTAGAATCGAATATTTCACACAAATATTCCGTAATCGCGCCGGTTTCAAACAGCACACGACCATCAATTTCCAGACACGGAACCCGCCCGAGAGGATGCTTGGACAGATACGCCTCGCTTCGCAATTCCTTGCCAAAATCGTGCATTACCAGCGTGAAAGGCACATCCAGTTCGTACAACAACCAAAGACTACGAACGGATCGGGCCTGATGGCAGTGGTGCAGTATTATCGCGCTCAACGCTTGGCACCCGCAGCCGACATTACCAGATCAAGATAGATTTCTTCGACCATTTCCAGCGACAGTCGCCCCTCGTCACGATACCAGGTATTCATACCCGTCAGCATGGCGATAATCGCGTAAGTGGCGATCTTGGTATCAACTAACTTGAAGGTTTCATCAGCCTGTCCGGCACTAAGGATATCGTGCAGGATCGCCTCGTATGTACGACGCGCAGTCTGGATTACCTCGAAGTTTTCAGGCGTTAAGTTCCGCAGTTCCATATATGAAATAAATACCTCGTCCGCGCGGGGAAGGTGGAACCGAATGTGAAAACGCACGAAACATTCAAGCTTGTCTATGGGCGTAACGGAATGCGGTGTCGCGCGCGCCTCCCATGCTTGCAGAAGGTCCTGCATATGTTGGTCCAAAAGGCCGAAAAGTAATGTCTGTTTATCAGCGGTATAGAGGTAAAGCGCCCCTGCCTGTACTCCGACTTCGCGCGCGATTTGGCGCATGGAAACAGCGGCATATCCGTTCTTGGCAAACAACGTCGTCGCAGCTTCGCGAAGTTGCTTCGCAGTCTTTTCGCCGTTAGAACCTGATTTTCTGGCCATTGCTGTCCCCGCCTTTTTTATCACGCTAACTGAACAAGCGTTCAAATGATATAGCGAAGTAATTTGCTGGGGTTAACGCTGGTCAAACCGCAGTTTCACAAACGCACCCGGCGCATCTTCGAGCACACCGCCAACGGCACCGGCAACCCGCGCGGGAACCCGTTTGCCTGATTTGAGCTTCAGCCATTTGTCCCAATCCGGCCACCAACTGCCCGCTGTTTCATCGGCACCGTCGAGCCAGCCCTGAAGCGTTTCGGCTGATAAATCTTTATTGGTCCAATACTGGTATTTCCCCGCTGCTGGCGGATTGACCACCCCCGCGATATGCCCCGAACCGGCCAATACAAACCGCACATCGGCCGCGACCATCTCCCGCGCACCATCGTAAACCGAGGCTGCAGGCGCGATGTGATCTTCCTTCGCCGCAACATGGTAAACGGGCACTTTAATGTCAGACAAGCGAACGGGTTTACCGTCAATCTCTAACAAATCCTTAACGAACAGGTTTTGCGTATAAAACTGTTCCAGATAGAAATGATGCACCTTGGCAGGCATCGCCGTGGAATCCGCATTCCAGTACAGCAGATCAAACGGCACAGGCGCTTTGCCAAGCATGTAATTGCTAACGACGTATGACCAAATCAGATCACTGGAGCGCAGCATATTGAACGCCGAGGCCATGGTTTCCGCGGGCAAATACCCCTTCTCCATCTGCTCATCGACCATCGCGATGGTTTTATCATCAACGAAAACCTGCAAGTCACCCGCGTCCTCGAAATCCACCAACGAAGTGAAAAACGTCGCGGAAGCAATCCGCTTATCACCATCCCGATTAAGCGCCGCCGTCAAACTGGCGGCCATCGTGCCGCCGATGCAATAACTGGCGATATGCGCCTGCTTTTGCCCTGTCTCGGCCAACACTCGGTCAATCGCATCGGAGGCGCCCTGCATATAAGACGCCCATGTCTCGTCCTTCTGCGCCTCGTCCGGGTTCACCCAGGAAATGATGAACACGGTATAGCCCTGCTCAACCAGCCACTTCATCATCGACTTCTTCTCGTTCAAATCGAGGACATAATATTTGTTAATCCAAGGCGGGATCATCAGTAAAGGTTTGGAATATACCTCCTCCGTCAAGGGGGAATACTGGATAAGTTGCAAGATATTGTTCTGCCAAATCACCTTGCCCTTGGTCATGGCCATGTTGCCGCCAACCTCGAAAGCGTCCATGTCGGTCTGGCGGATTAACAGCTTTCCTTTGCCGCGCTCCATATCCTCCAACATCATCTTGAGCCCCCGAACGAGGTTCTGACCCTTCTCCGCCGTCGTTGCCTCCAACACTTCCGGATTTAGGGCCGCGAAGTTCGCCGGACCCATCGCCTCGACGAAGTTGCGAGCGTAAAACTCGGATTTCTTACGTTCCTTTGGGTCCATATCCGCTTCGTGGACTGTGTCCTGCACCCAGCCGGACGCCAGCAAGTAGGATTGCTTGATATATTCGAACAGCGCGTTTTCAGACCATTCATCATGCTTGAAACGCTTACCCTCGGCGGGTAGGTCGGGCATAGGAACGTCAGACGCGGCCTCATCATTGCCCATAAATTTCAACGTGGCATGTTGCCAAATTTGCCCCTGCGCCGTCCAATAGGCTTGTGTCGACTCCGCCAACTTCTGCGGATCAGACCACAACGCGGTCAGCAACTCGTTAAAGGCGGGCATGGTGTTCATAGGGTCGGGATTCGTTGATTGGTGTTCATCCGCCTCGGCTTCCAGAAACTTTTTCCAGATTTCCTGCGAAATCTCGAAAACCTCCTGCATATTATCGGCAAATTCCTGACCGTCCTGCACGATGTGTTCAAAGTCAGCGTCATCCGGCAAAGTTTTGTCACTCATAGCTCTAATCCCCTTCGCCCACCTTGCTTGCGGGCGCTTCCAGCGTTAACTATGGCGTATATTGCCGGAAAATTCCAAGACAACTTTGCAATGGGCCATTTATGCGAGACATCAAACCTATGCTGCACCGCACCATGCCCAAGTACAGGGGTTGGATTATCGGAGCAATACTGTTGACGTCAACAGCTGCCTGCGGATGGGACGCGGCCTTAGATGGGCGTGATTTCTCTCCCTACGATTACGCAATTGAACGTGGATATCCCGATCTACTGCCAGCTTCAGCGTTTCGCATCGCTGATTTCGCTGTTCCCGACCCATCCAACCTGATCGCCCGTTTCGCCATGTTGAAACGTAAAATGATCGCGTTACGCGGACCTGTGCTATCCTCAACCGATCGTGCCCGTCTGAACGCCGCCCTCAAACGTACCGCCGCAACACAAGGATAAAAACATGTCAGATGAATGGGATTGGGAGCTGCAACAGAACCAGACGGCCTATACGGTCGCGGAACTGATCAAGCAGAACTCCAAGATCGAAGGTGCCAACATTG
>JAESQH010000220.1 GCA_016765235.1 Paracoccaceae bacterium | reverse complement strand
GTAGACACGCTAGCTTCAGGTGCTAGTGATCGCAAGGTCGTGGAGGTTCAAGTCCTCTCCTGGGCACCATTCTGAAAAACCTCGAAAGACCACAACAAGCCACTTAATGCATTGATTCTTAAGTATTTTTCCAGCCTTACCACTTCTACCTCCCGGCCTACCACCGTCTATGATTGTCCCTTCTATGGAACGTCAGTGGAACGTAGGTTTACAACCCCCAAGCACTCACCCATGCCTGTTTTCCACTATAGCCACCCTGCTGTAATGAACTAAACCCCATTTCAGCAAAGCATAGCCGGCACTCAGCAAAACCCTATCCTTACAATTGGTATAAAAACCTGTAAACATACGATGCGGGCCTCATGCATCGGACACTAACTTTTCTTCTCACGCTGACACACACTGCAAACGGCCTTGCTTCAAATGCTAGCCCTGCTGAAGGTCATTAGTAAAGGAAACTCTGGGTAACCATCAAACATCAAGTTAACTCTTTTCCGGGACGGGGACATAGATCAAATCAGCTTTGCGGAGCTGGCAGTCACACTAGATTTATTTCCACGCAAGCTGGACTCTTTCACCTGTGAGCACACTCGACTGCCAGACGCCAAGCGCGGTATTTTAAGCTCATGGCAGGGCTGAGGTGTTATTCAGTCTTGAGGAGCTACAGATCTTTAAAAGGGCGGGCCATCCGGGATAATGGTTCGAGACCAATTGGCTAAAAGCCACGCGCTCAACCTAATGCAATACATTGTTTTTAAAGGAATTAATAAGATTAGGCTGGCTCTTCGCCGCTTCTATGAGTGAAAAAGGATGCCGATCCCCACGTAATCTGTTGGTATATAAGGCTTCTGACAACTCTACATAGAACAGGTTTATGGGAATCGACATCCAGCGGGACATTTTGGGCCTCAAAGGGCAGTGCGTCAACCAGATAAAATTCGACGATGAGAAGGAACAACTCGTCATTTGCTGCCGCCGGGACAGGCGCAGAAACGCAATTGACCCCGTTACCGGACAGAAGGGAACAGTCAACCGATATGTCCACCGACAGGTCAGGGATGTGCCGCTGTTTGGCTACCCTTGCGTGATAGAGATGGAGCTGGCGCAAGTATTTATTAGCAAGAACGAACGGCGGATGGAGTGCTGTGAGTTTGTTGACAAGGGCGGACGTTTCACCCGCCGCTTCTGCCGAATGATCAGTGGCCTGTGCCGCCACATGAGCATTCAGGCGGTCTCCAGGCATTTGGGGATACGCTGGGCGACGGTGAAGAATATTGACAAGGCCTATCTGGCCGAAACCCTCCCGGCGCTCGACCCGACACAGCTGACTGGCCTGAAGTATCTCGGTGTTGATGAGGTGGCCAGGGCGAAAGGCCACGACTACATGACGGTGATTTACGACATGGTCGAAGGGCATTTAATCGGAGTTGAAACAGGCCGAACGGCTGATGTTTTCTCCAAATTTCTAAAGCAACTTCCGGCGGAAACCGCTGAAAAAATAGAGGCTGTGGCGATGGATATGGGACCAGCCTATCAGAAGTCAGTACGTGATTGTCTACCCAATGCCGACATTGTATTTGACCGTTTCCACGTTATGAAAAACTACAGCAAGGCCCTGAGCAACCAGAGACGAATTGAATTTAGAAAGGCCAATAAGGCGGGTAAAGAATGGTTAACAGGAACGCATTACCTGGTGCTGAAAAACGCCGATAAGCTGAATGAATCACAGGCTCAAAGATTACAACGGTTATTGGATGAAAACGCCAATCTCAATACGCTGTATATTTTGAAGGAACAGCTTCAGGCCTTGTGGGAATCAGAGACTGTCGAACTGATGCAAGAGCGACTGGAAGCCTGGTGCCAGATAGCCGATCAATCGGCCATGCTCTACCTAAAAAAGTTTGCAAAATCACTGAGGAGGCACTGCGTGGGTATCTGCAACTATGCCAAGCACAAGCTCACCAGCGCCAGGATAGAGGCTGGCAACATCAGTATCGGCATGATCCGCAAGCGCGCCAGAGGCATCAGAGATACCGAGTATTTCAAACTCAAGATCAGGCAGTCATCGCTACCGGATAATGACTCAATGTTCTATGTTGCGGCCTAATATTCACTCACAAGACCGGCGAAGAGCCTTATTTTCGATCTTGCAGGTGCGAATAAGAATTAATACCTTGAGTGGTAAGGCCTTCACCTCATTTACGATCAAGCAATAAATTTTAGGGGGTTTATTGTTTTTCTAAATCCGAAAGACTCCTAGCCCCGTTTTCAATTTCACTGTTGGGGGATAGATACGTACTCGGTGTTCGGGAAGCAACGATTCTACCGTGTCGAGTAATGCATTGTTGGTCAGTAAATTGAAGAAGCTATAGCTGACACTTTGTGAACGATAGGTCTTAATTCGATGACCTTGCCCAATAACAGCATTATGGCTAGGATGCCATTAACTGGCTTTTTCGCGAGCTTGCGGGTCTGGCGATTCGCCGCCTGGCGCTGGCCAGTTTTTTTGTATTTAATTTAATGTCTTAGGCTTGAATAAGTGTCATTCGGGGTGGAAAGTATTTATAGAGTCAGGCGTAGTGTGTGCCTGTTTAAGCGGGCAATAACTTTAATCTGCTTTGTTGTTACATACACAATGGCAGCGCTGATCGGGGGTGTGAAAGAAAAATGGCTCTTGCAGGAGGGGGCAACACAGAGGCTGGGGGCGGTGGAGTGAGTTCGAGGGTATTGTGAGGTGTTAAATTATTGAGCTGGCTTGAAGCCGGTTGGCGGAATGTGCGTTAAATATTATTGAAGGGTATATCGACAAAAAATTTGTCCGATAAATAGTTGGTTTTTGTCTGACCGAATGATGAAAGAGGCTTTAAGTACTTCATCATTCGGTCAGTTTCAAACAAGTTTAAAAGAGCAGCTAACTACCTGCAGCGGCGGCTTCTTTTTCAGCCTGGCGAGCACCGGATAGCATGCCGGCAGCACCGTGGTTGCCTTCATGGCAAGCATACTCAAACATCTGGTCTTCGGTGGCTTTCAAAGGAATAGAAGCAGTGAAGGGCTTGGTGAAAGTGGAAGAGTCATTCACTGTGTATTCATAAGTCACACGTGAGTCGCTAGTGCGAGTAAAGCGCTCGATCAATGTGAAGTTCTCACCGGTTCCAACGACGCCATTCATTTCAGGTTCGTTGAGGTTCAGTGGCAGCTGGAAGGTCGGTGTTTTTCCGGTGAAGTTTTTAGTCTCAACTATCAGGGTATCACCCTCCCAGTGGCCTCGTGAGTCACCGGTCCACTTAGTCATCTCTGCTGGTAAGTGCGCGCTGCCATCCATAGACACAATGCGTGCGTCATGAATCATTTCAGTAAAGATCACTACGTGCTTGGGTGTTTGGATGATGCGGAGGTTGTTGTTATAGGCACTTGGGATCAATGGTGGGCCAGCGTTAAAGCTCAGTAGGCAGCGCTCAGATAATCCCAGATCTTCGGGGCCGACAGGCAGGAAGTTAACGACGCCAATGGAAACAATGGAGCGCACTGGGGGGACGCGAGCCTGATCTGCCTTCATGCGTGCTATAGCTTCTTCGGTAAGCTTGGGCAGGCGGCCGTTAGGGGGATCAATGATCAGAGAGGTTCTTCTGTCCTCGTTCATTGTGGTGCCATAGTCCATCCAGAAATTATTGTAGGCACCTTCAATATCCGTCGCAGCATC
>JAESQH010000016.1 GCA_016765235.1 Paracoccaceae bacterium | reverse complement strand
TGTATGAGGGGTGTAACTGTAGTCTCTGTCATGGCGTATCTTTCCTTTCCTGGAAATATTGGATGCATGAATCACATCCATGATACGCCACCTGAAAATTATGCCATCACCAAGATTCGCGGTTAACTCTTTGGCGACCTCACCGAGTCTCCTGAGGGCTTCCTTGCGCGCCTCATCAGTTGCTATGGTACCATGCTTTCCGATTGCTAAACGCCGCGTTCTGCCACCGCTGCGATACTGGATCATATAGCTCTTTCTACCCGATGGGAAAACCCGCACCGCGAAGCCCCCAACATCGGTGTCAAAGACGATGTAATCGGTCTCCTTGATTTCGAGACCCTCAACAAATCGTTTGGTGAGTTTCGGCATGACATATCCTCAACTTGGTGCTTCCGCGGAAGCACTACGGAAGCAATAGACAGCGAATTGTGGGTTTAGTCATGCGCGGTCAGAGTAACGAACGTCAATAAAAAATGGGTGTTATCATGCGTTTATGCTCGGTCAGCGTAGTTCAGCGAAAACCGGAGAAATGGCGTTCCTGAGTTTGTAGATCAGTCTACAACGAACTTTTCCCATCGCCCCACGGCCCTTGATAAACGAACGCCGGACGAGGCATACTTTGACGGTAAAGAACTGAAGAAAGCGGCATGATAACCAAACTGAATACACCTTAACTTAGCCGCAAGCCTGTCCAGAAAAGCAGGACCACTTTACAATCATCCATCGGTTCTGATGGAACAATTGGCAACTGCGATTGGGCTATATGTGTTCCGATAAATTCGGGGCAAAAAGAGTTTGGAGAGTAGCTCTACTCGGGTAAGCTAAATCAACCTAAGATAGAAAAATATTCGCCGTGCGTAGCACTATTGCAGAATATGCTGGATTATTAGAGCTTTCCCTTCAAGCGAAAAATATGAAACAATTCATTCTGTTCTAACACCGGGTGCAGGCCAATTACCGGAATGGAGCCATCGGGCTTTGCAATCAGTTTAAGTTTAGGTCGAAGGTGAAATACGTCCTTTTCAATCAATCTACTTCTCCGCTGAAGGCGTTCGCATTGGCGCTCGCCCCTCGAACAGCGGCGTAACGTTTTTGATTTCGTCAAGCATGTGCTCGCGAAAGAGTCGCACGCGCTTGGTGCGGCTCAAATCTCGGTGATAGAGCAACCATAAACCCAGATCATGCTGCCTCTCGGGTGGGCGAAATCGCACCAGCGCCGGGTCGCTATCGCCCATAAAGCATGGAAGATAACTGAGGCCTGCACCTTCTCGTAATGCGGCCAATGTTAAGAGCGTGTCGTCAACAAAAAAGTTGTGATCATGCTCGGGACAAGCATCTTTGGTCCAACCGATGTGAAACCCGCAACATTCGATTCCCAACCACTTCTCTTCGATTGCGCCAGCCTGCACATCGGCGCAATAAGATTTCGCGCCGTAAACTGCCGAGGCAACTGTTGCCAACCGGGTCCCGATCAAAGTGTCAGTTGGTGTGTTCGTCAGGCGAATAGCAATATCGGCGTCTCGCTCAGCCAATCGAACAAATCTGTTGGAGACCTGAACATGCAGTTCAATGTCAGGGTATGCCGTACTGAAATGTGTAAACATCGGCATCAAGATGCTGGAAGCCATATTGTTGATGGCCGTAACTCGCAATTCGCCAGCTGCTCCTTTGTCGAGGCCACCCAAGGCGCCTTCAAATTCCAGAATTTCCACTTCGACCTTGCTGGCCGTAAATTTCAATTCCTCGCCCGCCTCCGTTAGTTCATAACCGGATGTTTTACGCTCCAGCAATCTAGTTGCCAATCGCTCTTCAAGAGAACGCAAGCGCCGCGATACCGTCGAGTGCTGAACCCCTAGCCGTTTTGCGGCACCACTAATAGAGCCTTCGCGCGCTACCGCGAGGAATATTCTAAGATCATCCCAATGCATCCTGTTTTTCCCGAATTGTGCAAAAGTGCAAATCCAAAACCGATTTTTGGCGAATTGATCGCGACCTTACTCTCAGACAAGCTTGAATCAACAAAAAACGACAACAAAGGAGAGTAAGATGAATATCCCACAGAAAAAATTCGACCCAATCGCCTTCAAGGAAACCACACGCAAACAATGGGACGGCGCTGCTGAAGCGTGGGACCGTTGGTCACCGTTGTTATCCCGTTGGCTTGGGCCATCTACCGAGCAAATGTTTGACATGGCTGGTATGGAAACGGGCAACCGAGTTCTAGATGTAGCCGCAGGTGCTGGTGAACAGACAATGGCTGCTGCTCGTCGTGTTGGCCCAACCGGTTATGTGTTGGCGACTGATCTGTCACCGGGAATTTTGGCGCGGACCGCAGCGAACGCTCGACTAGCTGGTTTCAACAATGTCGAAACATTGGTCAAGGATGGTGAAGCATTGGCTGAAATCGAAGGCGAGACCGTCGATGCGGTGATTTCTCGCGTAGGGCTGATTTACTTTCCGGATCAACATAAGGCGCTTACCGGGATGCGCGATAAACTGCGCGGCGGAGGGCGCGTCGGGGCAATCACTTATGCAGGTGCTGATCTCAATGGGTTTTTCTCAGTGCCAGTTGGAATAATTCGCCGCCGTGCAGCGCTCCCCGCGCCGCTTCCCGGGCAACCCGGACCGTTCAGTCTTGGCGATCCGGACGTCTTAGTCCAACGGCTACGCGACGCAGGGTTTAGTGACATTCACGTTGAGCGTGTTGATGCTCCAGTTCGACTAAAAACTGCTCTCGAATGCTTGCAGTTCGAGCAGGAATCATTTGGAGCTCTGCATCAGATGCTAAGCGGGTTATCGGCAACAGAACAAGATGCCGCCTGGTCCGAAATCGAAGAAGCGCTCGAGAAATTTGAAATCGATGGCAAATTTGAAGGTCCGTGCGAAATGCTGGTGGCTTCCGGCACCAAATAATTAATTAGTGGCCGAATGATTTCGGCTGCCCTTCCAAATAAGGAGCATCCAAATGACCAAAGTCGCCGTTGTGCAAGAGCCACCCGTTTACCTAAATCTGGCCAAATCTATCGAACGGGCCGCAGAAATAATCGGCAAGGCTGCCGACCAAAGCTGTGGCCTGGTTGTGTTTCCCGAAGCGTGGCTTCCCGGATATCCAACTTTCGTCTGGCGGCTGGCCCCGGGCGCGGACATGGGAAAGACAGACGAGCTTTATCGAAGATTGCTCTCGAATTCCGTTGATCTTAGCAAAGGTGATCTATTGCCACTGCAAGAGGCCGCCAAGGAACACGAAGTTGTAGTTGTTATAGGCTATCAGGAAATCGATGGCACTTGCAGTGCCAGCACAATCTTTAACAGTTGTGCAATTATTGATTCCGATGGAACCTTGGCCAACAATCACCGAAAGCTAATGCCCACGAATCCGGAACGGATGGTTTGGGGATTTGGGGATGGATCTGGATTGAACGTGGTAGATACGGCTGTGGGTAGGATTGGCACCCTGATCTGTTGGGAAAGTTACATGCCGCTGGCGCGCTATGCGCTCTACGCCCAGAACATTGATATCTATGTTGCCCCAACTTGGGACAGTGGTGATATGTGGCAAGCGACCATGCAACATATTGCTCGCGAAGGCGGTTGCTGGGTAATCTCATGCGCGACGTCGTTGGAAGCATCTGATATCCCCGATGACGTCCCTTATCGCGATGAATTGTTTCCCAACAAAGACGAGTGGGTAAACCCCGGAGATGCCGTTGTATACAAACCTTTTGGCGGAATTGTGGCGGGACCGATGCATTGCGAAAAGGGGCTTCTCATCAGTGATTTGGATATTACTGAAGTCCAAGCGTCACGTCGAAAGTTTGACGCCAGTGGCCATTATGCACGACCCGATATTTTCAAGCTGGCGGTTAACCGCACTGCAATGTCACCCGTCACTTTCGCTGATTAATCTGATCAAGGGAACGGAAATGAGCACACAAACTGATTGTAGCGGAGAATAAACCCGCAAGTTTGTATCCTTCGTATAAACCGGAGGACGGGAGATGTATTCTGAGGATATTTATAGTTGATCGTGGTGGGAACCGACAGGCTAACGCAGGTTTGGTTCCTACTCATAACCCCATTCCATCGCCAGAAATTGCCTTACGCGCGGTATTCAAGGCCTCCAACTTGGTTCGGGCCAAATCAGGCCTAGCAGTCGCGAAAGCCACGAGCATCGCTTCAAGCAGCGCCAGTGTTCCAGCATGCAAGCCAAAACCATCGGTCCTTCCGCGAGCGACGCGAAGCACGATATTGGCGCGATAGTCGGGAAGGACTGGACCCGGGGACGTTATAAGTATCACCGGTATGGACAAAGCAATAGCGTGATCGACAAGTGCTGTGAACTCTTGATAGGGGCGGTCATAAGCGAGCGCTAGTATTGTATCGCCCACCCGCAGACCGATCAGATCGTCAGCCATTTGCAGACCGGTCTGCCGCAAAGGCCGAGCGTCACCACCCAATCGAGTCAACTGTGCCGAAAAGTAGCCAGCGAGATGTCCAGACGGACCGATCCCAAAAACTCGCACACGTTGCGCCTTTGTCAGCACGTTCATCGCCTGCTCCAGATCTTCAGCAGGAATTGTCATCATTGCATCCAGCGTGGCCCGCAGGGTCTCGACGGTCTGCGCAACCGCGCCGGATACACCGCCGGACGTCTGGCTTAAGTCATTTTGGATCCGCTCTGACAATGTAATATCTCGCCGTAGGTCCACAGCCAAACCACGACGTAATTCTTCGAGACCGGAAAACCCGAGTTTGCGCGCAGTTCGGATTATTGTTGCATCGCTGGTGCCAATCTGGCGCGCCATGTCGGCAGCAGACGCCAAAAGCGCCATTTCGCGATTGCGAGAGAGGTAGTTAACGACGCGCCGTTCGGTTGGAGTCAGATCGGAACTTGAAGTGGCGAGGCGTTGGGAAAATGACGTTTCGTTCATGAACGCAACTTATACGTTGCGTATACGACATGCAATGCTGTAGTAGTTACAACAGATGAGTCGTTTACACAACATAACTAATAGGAGAAAACAATGCCTCCTGAATTCTGGACCGTAATATTTCCCGCCGTCACCGCAACCTTCCTTGCCTCGATCGTCGAAGTTGTCGAGGCTTTCACTATCGTTTTGGCTGTGGGCACAACCCGCGGCTGGCGCCCGGCGATCGCAGGCACGGTGGCGGCACTCGGCATTCTGGCACTGATCGTTATAATCCTGGGCCCTGCGCTTCAGTTCATCCCGATAAATGCGCTGCAACTTTTTGTCGGAGTACTTCTCCTGCTTTTCGGTATGGGATGGTTGCGCAAAGCGGTGCTTCGCTCAGCCGGGGTTCTTCCGATGCATGATGAAATCGAAGCCTTCGCGGAGGAATCCGCAGAACTGCAATCGCAAACTGGCGCGCCCAAGGCGCTACAATGGATCGCCGGTATTGCCGCCTTTAAAGCGGTGCTTCTTGAGGGCCTCGAAGTAGTCTTCATCGTTATCGCAGTTGGGTCTGGCAAGGGGCTTTTGTGGGAGGCATCGCTGGGTGCGCTGGCCGCTTGCGTGTTGGTACTGGGCGTTGGCGCGTTCATCCACAAACCGTTGGCGCAGGTACCCGAAAACACTCTCAAGTTCGGTGTCGGAGTGATGTTGTCGGCCTTTGGTGTATTTTGGGCTGGCGAAGGACTCGGGGTTGATTGGCCCGGCGCAGATCTGATTCTGATCGTCCTTGCGGCTGCTTTCCTGCTGGTTGGAATCGGGTTGGTCCGTATCGCCCGTACAAGATTTGAAAGGAGCACAATATGACCATTATCAGCGACGTTTTTAAAGAACTCTTCAAGATGTTTGTCGCCGATCTGCGACAAACGCTGGCCATTCTCGGCTGTGTTTCATTTATTGCAATCTTGTTGCAAAAAGCACTGGTTAGCCCGTTGGCCGGAGGGTTACTGCTTGCCCTATTTTGCTTAGTGATACTCGCCGAGTCAGTGATGCGCGAAACGCGTGTGCGCGGACAAAGCTAGTCGTCAGTTTGCAATTCCGTATAGCACAAAAGATCAACACTCCATTTATCGTTCAGGAGTTGACCAATGGTCCGATGACTTCTTGCGATCCCGCAATCGCAGCGCCAAACCAAGTGAAACACCAACACCTATTGCGAGCGTTAAATCAGTAAGTACAGTCAGTCCCATCGTGATTATCAGCAATACTAGTTCACTTCTGGGCAGCTTCAAGTATTCCGGCCATCTGTGAACTTCCATCATGTTCCAGGCTGTTAAAAGTAACAACGCGGCAAGTGCGGGCATGACCAAATATCCGGCTTGTTCCGCTCCAACCATCAAAATGATTAATATCGTCACCGCGTGGACAAGACCTGCAACTGGTGTGCGGCCTCCTGCTTGAACATTAGTCGCGGTCCGTGCGATTGCGCCCGTGACCGGCATGCCCCCAAACAGCGAAGAGGCCACATTGGCGGCGCCTTGTGCAAGAACTTCCGCGTTTGGTCGGTGGCTTCCTTCAATCATATTGTCAGCAACAATCGCCGACAGTAGTGACTCGACCGCTGCTAGAAAGGCAATTATTAATGCCGATGGAAGCAGGCTGATAATTCGCTCAATAGACCAGTCAGGCAGCGTTGGCATCGGAAGACCGTTCGGTAAAGAACCAAATCGTGACGCGATGGAGTCAACGGGAAATTGCAAGTAGGTGGCAATCGCGGATGTTGCTGCAATCGCGACTATTAGACCGGGAAATTTGGGGAATTTTCTACGCATAATTACGATGAGAATACCGGTCGAAATGCCGACAAGAACCGAGTGCCAAGATATCATACCTTTGACAGCCCACAAGGCGGGTATTTTTTCGAGGATGTTCGCTGGAAGGTTATCTATGGGCAGGCCAAAAAAATCTTTCACTTGGCTGACACCTATAATGATGCCAATACCAATCGTGAAACCGTGGACAACCGCTTCGGGTACAAGTGATATAAATTTGCCGAGGCGAAAATAACCGGCGACTAGCAGGATCAGTCCGGCCATGAATGTCGCCAATACAAGTCCATCATATCCATATTCGGCAATCACGGTGTATACGACAACAATAAATGCCCCCGTAGGTCCACCAATCTGTACGCGGCTGCCGCCAAGTAGCGAGACCATGAAGCCGCCGACAATTGCAGTGATTAGTCCTTGCGCTGGAGACGCTCCAGACGCGATTGCGATTGCTAGACTAAGGGGCAGTGCGATCATTGCCACGCTTATGCCAGAAATCAGATCCGCCAAGAAATTTGCGCGGCTATAGCCTCTTAGAGTAGTTAAGAGCTTTGGAGATCGCATGTTAGGCCCCCCCAAAGTGGGATAGTAATACATAAATCATGATACCCACGCCCATCATGGGTAAAAAAGCCACTGTTACGATCACGTTTCCAATCCCACACAGCCATTGCAACCTGTCCCGCGGTAAAATTACATCAATAGCACTATTTCCTGATCACGAAAAATGTTGGCCATGTAGGGGTCTTCTGAATCCACAACGATAAGTCCAACAACGTTTTCGAAAAAAATGGAGTTCCATGAAGAGACTTAAATTGGCTGCAACCTTACATCGCCTGCGCTAATTTTCCCAAAGCCAATTCGCGTAAAACATTGACCTCAATTTCATCATTCGAGTGCATTTTTTCGAGCAAATCTTTGATTGTAAGTACGCGCACGAACAAGCCTTCCCTAATAATCACAAGATGCCTGATGCTGTGCTTCCCCATGAGTTTCATAGCATTAGAAAGGCTGGTGTCCTCGTCGCAAGTTACGACTGGCGTCGACATATATACTTCGACCAAGACATCTTTCAATTGCCCGTCGGTTTTCACCAGCGCCCGGATAATGTCATGATCAGATACGATTCCTAACACCGATCCGTCATCTCCAACGACAGCAAGCGCATTCACGTCGAAATCAGCGATACGCTCTGCAGCTTGAAAAAGCGTCATATTTCCCGTGCACCATGCACATTCATTCGTTTCCGATTTTCCAATATTTTGTATCGACATAGTATTTCCTTTTCAACTACAGGGTGTTGAGTGATTGCAAGATGGGCCCATAACTTTCGGACGCAAATATTTCGACCTTCATGAAAGTAATTGCTACAATTGAGGTCATAGCGTTCTTCAAATTGGCTTTCATTATTTCTAGAACACTCTCTGCCATTCTAAGATCGTCCTCATGAATTTGCTCAAGTATTTCTAGTCGAAGGGCCGCCGAAACGCCCGACAGGCTTTCGAGTATATCTTCAGCCTTGCGGGTCAATTTTAACTTGCGCAACCTTCGATCATTTTCAACTTTGTGCCGCTCGATTAGGTTTCTATCTTCAAGCCTGTCGACAAGTCTCCCACAAGCTGCATCACCGATTTCGAGCTCTGCGGCTAGTTCCCCTTGAGTTAACATCGGTTGAGATTGTAGCACGCCCAGTGCCAACCACTTTACGCGTGTAATACCAGCTGTTTTAAGTTTGCGATCAATTCTCACTCGAATGAGATGAGCCACATCGTGAATGAGAGAGCCGACAAAATCATCATGTTTTCTGATCATTAATCAAATGTAATATGTATACATATTATATACAAGGCAAATGACGGTCACAAAATTGTTAACGGCAATAGTCGAGTGCAAACTGAACATCAATAAATTGGGCTAAGACGCCAATACCCCCAATTGATGATTTTTCATTTATTGAAAACAGTTAAGTCGCCGACGGGCTTGTTGGTGTAAAACGCGGAGCAATAATTTCCACAGAAGCGACTGCATATTGCAGTTGTTGCGGAGTAAAATACCGCCAGTTTGTGTTCTTCGTTTATGCGGAGGGCGGGAGATGTATTCTGTGGATATTTATAGTCGTGTGCGCCGTGCCTGTTTGAGCGACGGTATGTCTGCTCGAGAAGCGGCGCGTTATTTCAACAAAGATCGTAAGACGATAGCGAAGATGTTGCGGCATGCGTTGCCGCCAGGGTACCCGTTTGTGCGTTAGGCCTATTAGTCTGCTTGGAAAGTTTTCGGTTGTTAACAGGTGTTGGTACGATGAATTGAAATATCACCATTGATATTTACGTTTTGTTAGACCACATGAAGCCGCGACAATTTTTTGAACCAAACGGCAGTGCAAACAGGGCGTTGTCATCTGGAAAAATCAATCCGGTAGCAGTTCTACGCGTGGTAGGCGGCCCGCATCGCCGAACTCTTTTGCTGAAGTTCGTACAACGCTGTTTAGGACTGCTTGTGCGGTTAAAGCGTCCGAGCCTGCCAGTGCCATATCTGCGAATTCGCCGGGAGTTAGTCCGAGATCGGCCAGAGCATCAGTCACCTTGGCAAAATCTCCGCGTACAGCATTCACTGCAACTGTGGCCTCAATCAGTCTTGGGTCAGGAAGTTTTGACAAATCCATGCCAGATTGCAGACCAGCATCCAGTTGACGGATAAAGTATTTGGAGACTTTTGCCGCCGCTTTGGCGGGGTCCTCAAAAGTGCCGTCTTTATTGCGTAAATGGCGCATTTCCTTAAATAAATCGCCGCGATTTTCGTAGAAACTATCGAGATACTGCCCGCGTGTTGTTGACGTTGGCACAGGAGCGCTATTCAGGCTGTCGACCGTTATCTTTCTTCCGGCAGCTTGCAATTCGTCAACAACGTGCTTGATCGCGCCTTGGGTGAAATACGCCTCGGCAGCGTAATACAGCGCTTCGCCTTGCCTGTTTCGTGCTGTGGTGGCAAGACGCGATGCGGCCACTTCGAGGGCTTGTTCTGCCTCCGCGTTCAATATCAAAGCTTTAGATGCGGCGCCTTCTTCGCCAGCGGCCAACACTCGTTTCGCTTCGTCCGACAGCGCAACTGCCTCCGCCAGATTGTTTTGAAATGCGTCTAAATCGGCTTTGGCCATGTTAGGCAGGTCATCGGCGACTGCGCGAATTGCGGCGCCTCCTTCGTCGAGCGAAAGATCTTGCAGGCGACCAAGTGCAACCATGTTGTCGTCAATCTCTTCAAGGATATCTGCATATCGCTCATTCGATACTTCTAACTTGTAGTTGTTGTTCAACGCTTTCATTTCTTCGTCCAGCGCGGCGACGGTGGTCGTATCACCGCTGTCTGCCGCATTTTTGCGTCGTTTTGCAAGGTCTTGGAACTGCGGATTGCGGGCTGCCAGTGCAGCCCCTTCGTTGATCACATTTTCTGCATTAGTGAAGTTGCTCTGGGCCTCGTCTAGAATGTAATTGAATATTTTTCGCTCGTCGGGCGAAAGCGCACTGAGTGTTAGTTCTTTGTGCGCCGCCCATTCTGCATCATTTGCGTACCGGCGGACCTTGGTTTCACGACCTATTGCTTGTTGCAAGCGATCACTTTGGCGCGCATCAAGTGCGACTGATCCACGGCGTGTGGTGTCTGCGGCACTGACATAATCGTAGGATGGTTGCGTGTAGACGTTGGTATCAAACACTGTGCCACTTTCCGCGCCAAATCTTTTTCTGAATTCACGATTGAATTGCCGAACCACGTCGGCGGACCCGGGGCCGCTTGCAACTTTAATCGACAGATCATAGTCCGACGTCAGATTGTTAGACCCAAAAGCCAGCGGTTCAGGAATGTCGTCGATTCCACGGCGTTTCAGGTCTGCGCTTGCACGCCCAATTACATCTTGCAGCATATTATCGACCTCGGCTTTGCGCCAAACTGTCAATTGATGCATCTGTGCAGGGCCCACATCCGGATTGCTCAGCAGCTTTAGCCATTGGTTTTTGTTTTCTAACAGAACATTGGCGGCGCGGGTCTTTTCCAGGTCAGTTAGTTGGCCACGCGCCCCCGAGAGCCAGTCCACATCTTGCGCACTAACCGGGCGGCCTTTTTCCAATATAGCTGCACGTTCCGCACGGACGGAGTCTACGAGGCTATCGGCATATTTTTGACTAGACGAATTGGTTGCAATGTCCGATCTCGCCAACGCACGATCAAGTTTGGTTTGTACCAGTGTTTCCGCATCCATCTGGCGCGAGATGCCTTCAAGGACATCTTGACGGAACGCCAAATCGTCGGCTGAACCCTTTAGAGCCTGGCGCGTAGACCGCGCCGCGGGCGTATCCGCGCCGGCCATTCGCACCTGCAGTTGCGCCCGTTCAAGTCGCGCATTTACTTCGTCGAGCGCTTTTCGGGCCGCGTCAGCCCCTTCACCGGGTGCCAGCTTTGCGTCAGATGGAAGTTTTGAAGGTGGCGGTGCGTTGCGCCATGCGCGATCGGCAACCCGCGCCTGTTCGGTCAATTCATCAGCGTATGCAAGGATTGACTGATCAACTGCATCTAACTGATCGACGCCTCCACGGGCCGCCCTTGATCGAACATCCTGTACATATTTCGCCAGATCTTCAGCCTCGTTGATTGGTAATTTGTTAAACTCGTCGATACCAGCTTTATCAATCCGGAGGACTGTCGCGAACGCACCATCGGCAAGGGGTGCGGCCTCTTTGGAAGGGCGTAGGCGGATGATATCAGCGTCGGGCGTCCGCGTCGTCGTGGGTGTTGGTGTTGCATCCGGAACGGCGCTCGGCTCATTGGGAGTGGTTCTCGGGGTAGGAGAATCCGCAGAAGGTGTGTCACGCGGTGTCGGGGAATTAGATGTGGCTGATGGCTCTGGGCGCGGTGTTGTATTGCTTGGAGTAGCATCGGGCGTCGGAATTGTTTCAGGTGTTGGACGGGTTTCGACGGGCGAGGTATTGGACGAAGGTGTCGGCTCGGAACGTGGGGTCGGGGTCGTATCCGGCGTTTCTGCACGTGGGGTATCCGGCGCATTTGACGGGGTTGATTCAGTTGTGCGGGTGGGCGTCTTGGGTGTCCGAGTAGGCGTGGTTGTTTTTGGCGTTGTCGGTGTTCTGGACACGTCCGGCGTTGTGGTTGGCGTATCAGGTGATCGAGTTGTGATCGGTGTATCCGGCGTCGGCGTTGTGGTCGGCGTGTCAGTCGGCGTTCTGTTTGCTGGCGTTGTCGTTTCCACTTTTGGCGTCGGGGTGGCAGTTTCGGTTGCCCTTGTTGTTGAAGGGTTCGATCTTTCCGGGGTTCTTGGCGTCGATGTCTCGGGTGTTGCTGTAGTGTTTGGCGTTTCCGAACGCGGGGTTGTAGTTGTCGTTTCTGGCGTATTTTTAACGGTTGGCGTGTCCGGTGTAGTGCTTGGGGTATTATCCGGTCTTGTTGTTGGAGTTGTGTCCGGCGCGTCGTTAACTTTTGGTACGTCGGGCGTATCCGCGGGCGCATCGGGCGATGAATCCGGTGTTCTGGAGTTGGTAGTCTCAGGCGTATCCCTGACTGTTGGCGTATCGGCCGCGGTCGTCGGCGTTACGTCCGGTGTATCGGCTTTCGTGTTCGGTTGAAGCGCATCGGCCATGCCCGCGCTCGATTCCGGGGTCGTAGACGGAGTGTCCGGCGTCGCGGTATCAGGCCCGTCCCTAACAGTTGGCGCGTCACCAATTGTAGCAGGTACAATATCCGGAGATGTGTCAGGTAACGGTGTGACATCGGGCGTTGGCGTAACTTCGGGAGTTGGTGTGACGTCAGGAGTTGTCGTGGTTGGCGTTAGATCGGGAGTCGGTGTTTCCACCGCGTCGGCTACTCTCGCCGCTGTTGCTGCATCCTCTGCTGTATCGGCAACTCTGGCAGCCGTTGCCACATCACCTGCCGCGTCCGCCACACGTGCGGTTGTGGCTATATCAGAGGCCGCATCGGCTGCGCGGGCAATTTGGCGCACCGTGCTGGCCCCTTTTAGGACCCCTGCAATGACTGCCTCTTCTGCGCTTAGTATCGTTGCGGTAGCGTACCCGGCGCCGCGTAACGCTTCTTCAACTCCGCGTTCTCCTTGACCGGCCAACCGCTCTAGGCGACGGTCTGCGGCAGCGGCCAAACCACTCGCCATTTCGCCAATTTTTAGCGCGTCGGCGTCAGCGATAAAATCTCCGGCCATAACGATTGTATCCAGATTTTCGCGCCCAAACGTGTTGAATTCAATGCCTGTAACGTCGGAAAGGCCAGATTCAAAAGCCTCCCCGGCTGTATCACCGGCCTCGATAGCCAACACCGCCAAGTCTTTGACGGCATCAAATACGCCTTCGCCTGCGCCTTGCATAAACTTGCCGTAGCGATTCACGAACAACATCGGATCGGCAATAATATTGTCTTGGTCTTCAGCCAAATCTGCCGCGAAATCCTCGAATGTATATTCTCTCGTGGATTCCCCCCCCAAGGTGACGGCATCGCGTTCGGCTTGTCGCCGCGCGCTTCCAGCCTGTTCCCGCAACCCACCTTCGAGAATTTCAATGGGGTCTTTTCCTTCGCTCAGCAACGTTGTGGTGATGTCGCCTTCGGGGCCAATGCCGTCACGTGCATTCTGTGTCAGTTCGCGCGAATAATCGCGAACTCTATTATCGTGTATCGCATCCATTCGTTCACGCCAGCTATCACGCGCAGATTCAAGCCGGCCCTTGTCGGCGCGCAATGCATCGGCCAATTCATCCAACCCACGTTCTTCAGCATTCTCGATCATCGCATCGAAGCCCGCCAATTGTTTGACGTAACTTTTTTCGCCCTCGATCTTTTTCCATTTATACAGGTTAACTTCGCGCGCCGCGTCAATTACTGCCTGTCGGCGCCTTGCTTCCTCGACGGCTAAACGCTCCGGATCTGCTTTGATCTCCGCGATTTCCTGACGGTGCTCGTCTTCTGTCAGAGTTTCTTCTCGGCGCTTGATTTGGGTTGTTTCTTCGGCGATTGCCCGGTCGATATTTCCTAAAATGCGCTCGTCGCGTTCGATACGTCTTTCCAGTCGATCGGCCCGCTCGGAGTCCCAAATTTCACCCCATAAACCGCCGCGTTTCCGTTCTTCTGCCAATAGTATTTTGTCCCGTTCAGTTCGCGCGGCTACAATTTCACGGTTCTTTAACAATTCGGCCCGTTCGGTAAATGATCTGAACAACGACGCACATTCGGCTGGCATGACGAACCCAGCATTTCCTGCTTCGCCGTCTGTGCGCCCAAATCCTTCGAAGCTGACACCGTCAAGAGTTGCTGGTGGTGATACCGCGAACAATGCGCCGTCAATCAGGTTTTCCGTCTGGGTTTCATCCAGCGTCGGAGACCAGCCCAATATGCTTCGTGAAAGTGCCACAACTTTTGGTGCGATTTTCTGGGCGTCAGACTCGCTAAATACTTCGGGACGAGTGATGCCAGTGCGACCCTCGGGTACTAAAACCACCCGCGACGGTGCTCCGGGGATAAATTTGGGCCGCATTGTATAAGTTACGCGGACTTCACTGGCGTCAGGGTCGGGACCCGCGTCAGCGTCTGGCTCAGATTGGTCGGTTGCTTCTGAATTGGCGTCAGCGGTGCCTTCACCCGATGCCGGATTTTCTGCACCTGTATCGCCGGAACCGACACCATCCATTAATGTAGTCACGCAGTTTAATGCGCCGACGAAACCACCGCCTGAACATGTTGCACCATTCCCTCCACTCTCGCCTCGTCGCGCGGCGCCGGGGCCATCGGTAAAGAACCCATCACTAGTTGGCAGCGGGGTTGGTTCTGGTTCGCGCTCGACCGGTAGGGAATAGGTTACGGTGAACGGAGCGCCTAGAAAACCGCCATCGGGTGCGCGTGTGCAGACAGCATCAAATTCTTGCGAACTTGCAACGGACGCCACAAACACCGAGGCGAAGAAGACTGGATATCGCAAATTCATTCGCGCACCTCCGGTACAGCAAAAATGCTTTCTTCCAAACGTTGATCAAACGCCATTTGCGACGAATACAAAGGAATATCCAGCGGCCAACGTTCGTCAACGTACCGCATACCGATCCGCAAATATGTATTTGTCCAGTCTGGCGTTTCCCACGGAGTTTCATAAACATGTGCGCCGCTTGCCGTAGTCCTACTATAGGTTAACGGCCACATCTCTCCATTTTTCTCAAGCATCACAGTTTCGAACATCGCTTGCCGGTTGTTAACGTTGTAAGGCTCGTAGGTCGGTGCGCTCATCAATCATGCAATTCCGCCTTCGTAGTCAGCGGCCATGATGTTGGGCCGAATGGCGACCTC
>JAESQH010000015.1 GCA_016765235.1 Paracoccaceae bacterium | reverse complement strand
GCAGAGGCGCGCGCCCTTAGCCGGAACCTTAGCTCGGGGTTGAAGTCGGCAATTGGAGGCTTGGTGATTGATGGGGATCGGTTGTCTGATGTGCTGTCCGGGTTGGGGCGAAGTATGGCGGATGCGGCGTTTAATCGAGCGATTTCACCTGTAACGGATGCGCTTGGCGGGGCGCTTGGTGGGCTGATTTCCGGCGTGTTGCCGTTTGAAAATGGCGGCGTGTTCAGCGGTGGCCGTGTGGCGGCGTTTGCGCGCGGTGGTGTGGTTGACGGGCCGACGCGGTTCCCGATGCGCGGGGGTGTCGGGCTGATGGGCGAGGCCGGGCCGGAGGCGATTATGCCGCTTGCACGTGGGTCTGACGGGAAGCTTGGGGTGCGCGGCGGTGGCAGTTCTGTCGTGAATGTGACGATGAGCATTTCGACGCCGGATGTGGCGGGTTTTCAACGATCGCGAACGCAGATTTCGGCGGGAATTACGCGGGCAATTCAACGCGGGCAGCGAAACTTATAAGCAGGAGAGCAGCATGAACTTTCACGAAATACGGTTTCCAACGGATTTGTCTTTTGGATCAATCGGGGGGCCGGAGCGCCGGACCGAGATTGTGTCTTTGACGAACGGGTTTGAGGAGCGCAACAGCCCTTGGTCGCAATCTCGGCGCCGGTATGACGCGGGATTCGGGATGCGGTCATTGGATGATTTGTCGGTTTTGATTGGCTTTTTCGAGGCGCGATCAGGTCAATTGTTCGGGTTTCGGTGGAAGGATTGGGCGGATTTCAAGTCTTGTTTGCCATCAGAAGAAATAGATGCGGCAGATCAAGTGATTGGGACGGGGGACGATGTTTCTTCGGTTTATCAGCTGGTTAAGAGCTATCGCTCGGGTGACGCGATACAGGAACGCGAGGTTACCAAGCCGGTTTTAAATTTCGTGAAGGTGGCAATTTCCGGTGACTTGCAGATTCCGGGTGCGGACTACGAAGTGAATTTCGAGACAGGCGAGGTGACGTTTAACGCGCCGCCTGCTGACGGGGCGGTGGTGACCGCGGGGTTCGAATTTGATGTGCCTGTGCGGTTTGATACGGACCGGATCGAAAGTTCGGTTGGGGGATTTTCGGCGGGGGAAATCCCTTCGGTACCGGTGGTCGAGGTACGGGTCTGATGCGCGTTGTTAGTGGGGAATTGCAGGCGCGACTGGATACCGGTGCGACAACGATGTGCCGTTGTTGGCTGATTGTACGGCGCGACGGGGTGCGGTTTGGGTTTACGGACCATGATCGCGATTTGACGATTGATGGCGATGTTTTTAAGGCCGGGAGTGGGCTGGATGCGTCTGTGCTGGAGGCCTCAACCGGGTTGAGTGTGGACAACGGGCAGGCGGTTGGGGCGCTCAGTGATGTTGGGTTGACCGAGGCCGACATTATGGCGGGGCGGCATGACGGGGCCGAGGTTTGGCAGTGGTTGGTGGACTGGTCCTCGCCAGAGTTGAAAATGCTATTGTTTCGTGGGTTTCTCGGGGAAATTCGGCGCGGTACGGGGGCGTTTGAGGCTGAATTACGCGGGATTACCGAAACGTTGAACCAGCCTTTGGGGCGGATGTATTTGCGCGAGTGTGATCGGGTTTTTGGTGATGAAAAGTGTGGGATCGATGTGGATGATCCGACATATTCGGCGGATGTGACGGTGTTGGAGGCGTCGGGAAACCGTGCGTTTTCGTTTGACGGGTTGAGTGGCGTTCAAGATGGCTGGTTTACGAATGGGGTGATCCAGTGGACGTCTGGAGCGGTTTCTTTGGTAAAATCGGATACCGGCGGCGTGTTAGAAGTTTGGGAAGAGGCTGAGGTTGCGGTTGGTGACAAAGCGCGCGTGATTGCGGGGTGCGATAAGCAGGCGTTAAATTGCCGTGAGAAGTTTGGGAACTTTTTGAACTTTCGGGGTTTTCCGCACATTCCGGGCGAGGATTGGGTGACGGCTTACCCTAGTAGCGGCAAGGCGCATGACGGTGGTAGCTTGAATGCGTAGCGATGTTGTGGCGGTGGCACGGCGCTGGATCGGGACGCCTTATCAGCATCAAGCGAGTTGCGAGGGGGCGGGGGCGGATTGCCTCGGGCTGGTTCGTGGAATTTGGCGCGAAGTTTGCGGCGAGGAACCGATGTGTGTGCCTGCGTATACGCCTGATTGGTCTGAGGCAGCGCGGGATGAGCGTTTGTTGGTTGCGATGAACACGCATTTTTTTGCGGTAGGAGGTGATGCGCAAATTGGTGATGTTCTGGTGTTCCGGTTACGCTTTGTTGCCAAACATCTAGCCATCGTTTCGGCGCGCGGAAAAATTATTCATGCATATTCCGGGCGAGGGGTGGTGGAAACGCCGCTTTCGCCTGCTTGGGAGCGCCGCATAGCGGGCGTTTTCCGATTTCCTGACAGGAGCAATTAATGGCGACTTTGGTATTATCTGCCGTCGGCGGTGCGATTGGCGCATCGGTGGGTGGGGCGGCGTTCGGGTTATCCTCGGTGGTGATTGGGCGCGCTTTGGGGGCGACTGCGGGGCGTCTTTTGGATGGGCGGCTTATGGGCGGGGGATCTGCGCCTGTTGCGCGTGGGCAGGTGGAGAATTTCCGTGTGCTTGGGGCGCGCGAGGGGGCCAAGGTTCCGCGTGTTTTTGGCGCGATGCGGGTTTCAGGGCAGATTATTTGGTCCACTAAATTTCAGGAAAATGCGGACAGTTCTGGGGGCGGAAAAGGGTCTTCGTCGCCTGTTGTTAACGAATACAGCTATTCTATAAGTCTGGCGATTGCCCTTTGCGAGGGGGAGATTACGCGGATCGGGAAGGTGTGGGCTGATGGTAAAGAGATCAGTCTGGAGGGGGTCGATTATCGTTTGTATCGCGGCGATCAGGCGCAAATGCCCGATGCGGCTATTGTTGCCGTTGAGGGCGACGGGATAGCTCCTGCATATCGTGGCACGGCGTATATTGTGTTTGAAAACCTAAACTTAGCGCGGTTTGGCAACCGTATTCCCCAATTTAACTTCGAGGTGGTTCGCAAGCCTGAACCCTTGCCTTCTGGTCAGCCACGGGAAGCGGCGGAATTGGTGCAAGCGGTGGCGCTTGTGCCCGGAACGGGGGAGTATGCGTTGGCGACGAAGGCGGTGTCTTATCCTTATGGGAAAGGGATATCGCGGTCGGCAAATGTTAACGGGATTGGCGAGGGTACGGATTTTGTGCGCTCGCTTAAGCATCTGGCGGAGGACTTGCCAAATGCGGAGTCTGTGTCGTTGGTGGTTAGCTGGTTTGGCGATGATTTGCGGTGTGATAGTTGTACATTGCAGCCAGCCGTCGAGCAGAGCGGCGTTGATGGCGATGCGATACCTTGGGTGGTTTCGGGGCAGGCGCGTTTAGGCGCGAAGGTTATTGGGCAGGTTGACGGTCGCTCGGCATTTGGGGGGACACCGGCAGACGCGTCTGTTATCCAAGCGATCAAGCATATTCAGGATCAGGGCAAGGCGGTGATGTTTTATCCGTTTATCCTAATGGATATTCTAGACGGAAACGGGTTGGTGAACCCTTGGACGGGGGATGTCGGGCAACCCGCTGTGCCTTGGCGTGGGCGGATTACGACGTCTGCGGCACCGGGGGTGTTTGAGTCACCCGATCAGTCGGCGGCGGCAGCGGATCAGGTTAGAGATTTTTTCGGGGCGGCTGGTGTTGGCGATTTTGTGCAAGGGGTAGACGGGGTTTCCTATACGGGGCTAAACGAGTGGTCGTATCGTCGATTTGTATTGCATTATGCGCATTTATGTGCAGCGGCTGGCGGGGTTGAAGCGTTTTGTATCGGGTCGGAAATGCGGGCGTTAACGCAGGTGCGCGATGGATTAAACAGTTTTCCGACGGTGGTGCAATTGGTGCAACTGGCGGCGGATTGTCGGGCGATTTTGGGGCCTGATTGCAAGATTGGATATGCGGCGGATTGGTCTGAGTATTTTGGGTATCAGCCTGCGTCGGGTGATGTGTTTTATCATCTCGATCCGTTGTGGGCGGATGATAATATCGACTTTATAGGCATTGATAATTACATGCCGATTTCGGATTGGCGAGGCGGGGTCGAGCATCTGGATGATGCGTATGCCTCCATCTATGACCTTGAGTATTTGCAGAGCAATATCGAGGGTGGCGAGGGGTTTGATTGGTATTATGCCAGCGATCAGGCGCGGGTTGATCAGGTGCGCTCGCCCATTGAGGACGGGGCGCATGGCGAGGATTGGGTATATCGGTATAAGGATATTCGCAGTTGGTGGTCCAGGCAGCATCATGAGCGGATTGG
>JAESQH010000219.1 GCA_016765235.1 Paracoccaceae bacterium | reverse complement strand
CGGATTTTATCGGCGGCCTCGACCGCCGATAAAGCATTAGGCGCTACTTTTGGATGACTCACGGAACGTACTCACCGAACAGCTGGTCAGGTAGCCAGAGCGCGATGCCCGGGAACTGATACATCAAGACCATACTGAAGATCACGATGCCGAGATACGGCATGATACCTTTGAAGATATCCATCAGCTCGATCTTGTCCTTTAGCACCCCTTTTAAGTAATACGCCGACATAGCCATCGGTGGGGTCAGGAACGAAGTCTGAAGGTTCAGCGCAACCAGCATAGCGAAGAAGTAAGGGTTCACACCGAAGGTATCCAGCATTGGCAGGAAGATCGGAACGAAGATGATTAGGATCTCGGACCATTCCAGCGGCCATCCCAAGAAGAAGATGATCAGCTGTGCAAGCACGAGGAACTGCCAAGGCTCCAAATCCATACCAAGGACCCACTGTTCGATGATGGTATGCCCACCAAGGTAGGAGAAGATCGACGCAAACGTCCAAGAACCAACGAACAACCAACATACCATCGCGGTTGCTTTGGCGGTCAAGAACACAGATTCCTTAAGCTTCTGCCAGCTGAATGAACGGTAGATCACGGCCAGAACCAACCCACCCATGGCGCCCATTGCTGCCGCTTCGGCAGGCGTTGCCAAACCACCTAGGATCGAGCCTAGAACCAGAGAGATCAGTACGACCAGTGGCACGAACGAGATCAGCAGGTCCCAGTAGATTTCGCGCTGCGGTGGAACATCTTCTTCGTTCGGTTTTGGTGCAAGGCTCGGGTTCACCATAACGCGACCGATCACATAAACCATGTAGAGGCCAGCCAGCATAAGACCAGGGAAGATCGCGGCAGCGTACAGCCGAAGCGGTGAAAGCTCGGCGATAGCCGCATAAACGATCAACATGATCGATGGCGGGATCAGGATGCCCAGCGTACCACCGGCACAGATAACACCGGCCGCAAAGCTTTTGTCATACTTGGCATCGGCCATTGCCGGATAGGCAAGCAGGCCCATCAAGGTCACAACTGCGCCCACAATACCGGAAGCCGTCGCAAATACCGCACAAGTAACTAGTGCCGCGATAGCCATGGAACCGGGTAGGTTTCGCGCCGCCATTTGCAGCGAGAAGAACAGCTTGTTAACGATATTGGCGCGTTCCACCACGTAGCCCATGAATAGGAACAGCGGGATGGCCACTAGAATGTCATTCTCCATCACGGAATAAGTATTCTGGTTCAGCAGGTAGAAAACATTGTTGTTGAAAACGTCCGAAACGGTTTCGATACCGCCTTGGAAGTAAGCGTAATAGCCAAACCCGACGCCCATAGCGAGAAGGGTAAATGCAATTGGAAAGCCTAGCAACACCAACCCGATAAACAGGGTCAGCATCAAAATGGCGACTTGAGGATCTGTCATAGTTATCTCTCGTTTCGATAGATCAGAGTTTGATCAGTTCAGGAATTGGCGTCTTTGATTTCTTGCATCAACAGGTCTTCTGTTTCGTGCACATCCTCAAGCCGCTCCAGCCATTTGCCGGTTTTCATAGCAATCACGCAGCGCGCCAGCTCGGCAAAGCCTTGCAGCATCAGCAGGAAGCCAGCGACGGGGATCAGGGTTTTGAAGAAGTAAATCTGGATACGCGCAGGGCTATTCCAGCTAACTTCCTGCCAGCGCCAGCTGTCCATGGCGATTTCAGCGCCAAACCAGAACAGCGCCATCATGCCGGGGAAGAAGAAGATCAGATAGAGCAGGAAATCAACCCGCGCCTGCCATCTGACGGAAAATAAACGGTAAACCACATCGCCGCGCACGTGGGCGTCTTGAGCGAGGGCATAGGGGCCGGCCATAAGGAACAAGGCTCCGTACATCTGAACCATCATGTCAAAGGCCCAAACGGTCGGGTCGTTCAGCACGTAACGCACGAACACCTCGTAAGACACAGAGAGCGTCAAGATCAGGATGGTCCAGGCAAAGGCTCGCCCTACCCAGATGCTTAAACCCTCGATTGAATGAATGAACTTGATCACATCTGTACTCCAGTTTCAGGAAGTTTATCGAAACCGGGGGCCGCAATTACGGCCCCCGACTATACACAAGGACTTACGGGCTTATTAGCCGAAGTAGTGGTCATACGCCAATTTGTAGTCTGGCTGGTTGAGGTTCAGGTAACCCATAACGTTTTTCGCGTAGATTTTCTGAGACTCAAGTACACGGGCGAAGAAGTCGTTTTCACCCGAAATACGGGCAACCACTGTATCCCAAGCTGCGAGCTGCTCTTTCATAACCGAATCCGGAGTACGGATTACGTTTACGCCACTTTCGTCCTGGAGCTTAACAAGATCGTCTGCGTAACGCTTGGTGTTGTTCCAGTAGAAGTTTGAGTTCTCAGCTTCCGAAGCATATTTCAGGATAGCCTGAAGTTCTGCTGGAAGGCTGTTGAATTTCTCCTTGTTGAACGTAACTTCGAAGAACTCCTGCGACTGGTGGAACGAGGCCAGGTGGTAATACTTGGCAACGTCCTGCATACCGAAGTCGCGATCCGATGTCGGGTTGTTAAACTCGGCAGCGTCGATCAGGCCAGACTTCATAGCTGGCTGAATTTCGCCACCCGGAAGCTGAACAACGGACATGCCCATTTCAGCCATAACGTCTGCGGCCAGACCAACAGTACGATACTTAAGGCCTTTCATCTGAGCAGAACTTTTGATTTCTTCTTTGAACCAGCCAAGAGGCTGTGCAGGCATTGGGCTGTTGAAGAACGAAACAACGTCCAGTCGCAGTGTGGCCATCAGCTCGTCGAACAGTTCCTGACCGCCGCCGTAGTTGACCCAGCCCAGAACTTCCTGAGAGGACCAGCCGAAGCATGGACCAGTACCGAACAGTGAAGCTGCTGGCGATTTGGAGTACCAGTACGCAGGCACATAGTGCGCAGCGTCAAGCACGCCGCGGTGAACCGCGTCCTGCATTTGGCTTGTTTTCACGACCGAACCAACGGAAAGCAAGTCAATGCGCAGATCATTGCCAGCCATCGCATTTACGCGATCTACGTAGGACTGTGCGTTTTCAAGGAAAATACCGCCGCCCCACGCAGCTTGCATTTTCAGAACGGTTGTTTCCGATTGCGCTAGCGCTGGCGACGCCAACGTTGCGCCAGCAGCGGTTGCAGCAAGTGCACTCCCTTTCATGAACTTTCTGCGGTTTAATTTGTCAGTCATTGTCATTTCCTCCCAGAAATTAGCGGTAAACCCGCAAGGCCAATAAATTGGTAATAAAACTTAACCAAATTCCACACCAAATTGCAATGGTATTTTTTTTTATGTTGCCCCCGGAAATTAGTGGAGTTCAAAAGTAGAGTTTACTCTTCATATTAATCTGAGAATATTTGATGAATACGACCCGATACAGCGACGCTCAGGACATTGGAATTTTTGAGCAGGCCAAGGGCGGTGTGCCGGTATTAGAACTCTACCGAGAGCACAGGACGAGTTCTGCCAGATTATTCAAATTGCGAGCAAAGTTTGGCGGTCTTGACTAAGTAATCGCTGATATGTCGGCGTTGTGTGGGTCTGTTGGACCTGTGGGTAATCTTGTCATCCGGTTCGTTTTGCAACCCGTTTCTATGCAACACTG
>JAESQH010000218.1 GCA_016765235.1 Paracoccaceae bacterium | reverse complement strand
TCCGCTTCGGTCAGATCGCGTGAATGATCGAGAAGAAAACGCAGGGCCACGGCCTCGTCCTCTGGCCAGTCTAGCGGGGCGTCGAACGTCGCTTGCTTCCACGCCGCGATGTAGAGCAGATCGCGCTCGTAGGCGCGCAGGGTGTTTTCCGGGGTGCCCCGGACATAAAGGTCTGTGAGGGCGGCCTCGTCCGCTTTGGACAGGGCAGGGGGCGTGGCGAGGATCAGCTGGGTCATGCGTGGGATTCTGGCGGTTTTCTGCGTCAAAAGCAAGAGGCGTGATAACTGTAGCTTATCACGTGTAATATGACGGATAGAAAACTGCTTGGGTAGAATGCATAATATGCGTATTATGCGCGTTATGAGTAATACATTACGGATAGTAAACAGTGATTGACGATGACACAGAGGCCAAATCCGTCTATGACGGTGAAGATAAGGCCGAAGACGAGCTTTGGTTCTTGCCGGGCGAACCGGAGAATCGAGCCCCGACGGACCTGCCGTGGCCGCTGGCCAATCGCGCCGCGATCTTTGAGGCGCGGGCGTGGCAGCGGGCGGAAAATGTGCAGGGGCGCGGGTTGGCCGATGCGGCCAGTGCTTTTGCCCGACTGGATGAAAGAGTGCGGGGCGCACCGGATGGGTTGTCCGAGCGGCTGGCGCTGCTGGAAGTCGCCGACTTGCTTTGGGCGCAGGGCGACCGGATACCGCTGGAACGAATTGCACTCTATCGGCATTTACGGGAATCGACGGTTGAGAACGCGCAGGCGTTGTCAAGCGCCGATTGGGCCTTGCGCCGGATGTCGGGAAACCTGCAACCGATGGACGGGGTGCACGTGTTTTTGGGCCGCCAAAAGGTGGAAGAGGATGGTCTGGCTGAAATATCAACCCGCGCCATCGGAGCGGGTTTTGAAGGTGTGGAGGCAGATTGGCTAGGGGTTTTGGAACACTTGCGGAAGGCGCACCCGATTACGCAAGCGGCGGCGGCGTTTCATGCCTGGCGGGTTTTTGGACTGTCGGCACCAGGGGATGTGCTCGAGGGCGCTGTGGCCGCCGGAAAAATTGGGGCGGCGAATGCAAAAGTACTTGGGTTTCTACCAATCGCTATGGGAGATCGGTATGTTTTAGGGCAGGGGGGCGCGCCACACGAACATCTTTTTGCTTGGTATAAGGGCGTTGAAAATGCCTGCCTGCGGGGGCTGATGGTGCTCGATGAACTGGGGAACTGGCGTGTACGGGCGCTTGAAAAAACCACAAACCTATCCGGCAAGACGGCACCCTTGCTGATTGAAGCCATGGTGCAATCACCGCTTGTTTCGGCAGAGATGGCCGCAGAAATGACCGGCGCCTCAAAAGCTGCGGTGCAACGGAATTTGGCCACGTTTGCGCGTCGGGGCTTGATCCGCGAAATAACAGGCCAGGGGCGGTATCGCTTTTGGATGGCGGTGTGATTTTAGGGCCTCCTATATACCAGTAGGGCAATGGGCTTTGTCGCAAAGTTTGCCCGAAGGTTTCCATCCCCGCCCTGACGCTGTGGTTGCCAGGACTATTGCAATAAGGGGTGTCCGAACTAAGCGGAGACAGCCCAGTGTCAAGCCACCGCACACTGAATGTTCACACTTCGAACACAACATTTTCAACAGTTGACCGTTAAGAAGGTTTGCGACTTTATGGCACGGCAACTGGAAAATCAGTGCACGTTAGAGGAGGAGATTACCATGAATATAATAACAAAAATGAGAACTATTTCGGGGGTTGCCATAGCGGCGATTGGCCTGATTGCTGCGGCCCCTGCCATGGCCCAGACCGTGACAATAGGCACAACGGCGCAAGGTTCGCTGGGATCCGCGCTCGGCGCGGCATTAGCCAAGGTGATGGACGAGCGGGGCATGACCTTGCGCGCGGTCCCGATGGGTGGGCCAGAGGTCACGATGCCGTTGTTAGACAGAGGTGAAATTCAATTTTCACTTGCTAGCGCGGACGTTTCCAGCCTTGCGGCATCGGGCACAACCGTGTTTGAGGGACGGCCTCACCCCAATATCCGCTTGGTCGGACATCTGGTGTCCTTTGAAGCGGGCTGGATTGTACGCGCGGATTCCGACATATTGACAATAGCCGATCTGAAAGGAAAACGCGTTTCATGGGGTATTACCCAACAGCGTATCCTAGAATATTGGGGCCGCGCTCAGCTGGCAACGGCCGATCTGGGAGAAGATGACATTGTACCAATTCATGCCACGGCAGCCCCGGCCGCAGTTCAGGACTTTATGGCCGGTAGGTCGGACGCAGTGATCTTTACGGTAGGGTCGGGTCTGACCTCACAGGCGGATGCAGCTGTCGGCGGTATTAGGTTTCTAGCCCTGCCCGAACGAGATGACCGGTTGGACATTATTACCGGTATCGTCCCAGGCACATTGATCCGTCAGGTTACACCAAACGAGCGACGCCCCGGGATCGTGGCCGAAATGCCAATGATGGGGTCAACGCTGGTTCTGTTGGCCAGTGCCAGCACTCCACCGGAAACGGTCGCGGCGGTTGCAGAGGCACTGTATACTGCAAGGGAGGAATTCATCGCAATTCATCCTGCCTTTAACCGGATGAACTTGAAAACGCTGGCAGGGGAGGTCCCCAACTTGCCAACGCATGAGGGAGCAGCCGCCTACTACTTGGCGAACGGTATCAGCACAAGTAATTTCTGATGCACCTGATGACACTGATAAAGAATGCCGTTGCGGTGTTGATCGTAGTAGGTGCGGTGGTGTGGGCTCTGGACGTTTTGCAGCTTTTGTCGCTGAGCGTTTATAAAGAACAATACATGTCCTTTACATTGGGGCTCACCCTTGCCGTTATCTATCTGCCAGCCGAAACTGAAGCCCAAACTGGGCGGACGTTTGGCTGGTGGGCCGGTATTTTCGCCGCAATCGCCGGGTTTACGACCTGCGGATACCTTGCGGTGATGTACCCGGTTTTGTTGCCTACAATGATCGTCAACCCGATGCCGGCGATTATCTGTGGCTCAATCCTAATTCCTTTGCTGGTCGAGGCGCTGCGCCGGGTCGCTGGCCTGACGCTATGTCTGATATTGGTCACGTTCCTGATCATCGGGGTATTTGCGCACTATCTGCCAGGTTATCTGGAAGGGCGCCAGGTTAGCCCTGGTCGGCTGATAAGTTATCTGACCATTGATCCTAATGGTATCCTTGGTCTGCCGTTGCTGGTCACATCCACAATTGTTGTGTCGTTTGTTCTGTTTGGAAATATCCTGAATGCAGCAGGAGGTGGTGCGTTCTTTACCGACCTGTCGCTGGCCGCAATGGGCCGGTTCCGTGGCGGCACCGCTAAAATTGCCATTGTCGCGTCGGCACTGTTTGGGTCGGTGTCGGGTAGTGCAATTGCCAATGTCGCGTCGACCGGCGTGATCACCATCCCGATGATGAAAAAATCCGGCTATTCCCCATCCGAGGCCTCGGCGATCGAAGCGTCAGCGTCGACCGGGGGGCAGTTGTTACCACCGGTGATGGGAGCGGTCGCCTTTCTGATGGCTGAATTTTTGAATGTGCCTTATGCCGAGGTCGCGCTGGCCGCGCTGATCCCTGGTGTGCTTTATTATACCTGCCTGTTCATTCAGGTGGATCTGTTGGCTGCACGCAAAGGCATCACCGCGCTGAAACGCGCAGACATACCGCGAGCCACTATCGTGTTGCTCAAAGGTGGCCATTACATTATCCCTTTTGCCGTGCTGGTCACGGGCCTGTTTAAATACAACCTTGAGGCCGAACGCGCCGTGGCTTATGCCACCGCTGTGACGCTGGTTCTGGGCGCGTTTCGTAGCTATGGGCCCACCCGGCTGACCTTTCGCGGGGTGTTACACGCATTGGTGACGGGGGGTAGAACCGTTGCCGACATCATTGTCATTGGCGCCAGTGCCGGGGCGATCATTGGTGTGCTGAACATTACCGCTGTATCGTTTGGCATCACCTTGCAACTGGTCAGCATTGGCGAAAGCAGTCTGTTCCTGTTGCTGATCACAGCCGCCGTTTTGTCGATCATTATGGGTATGGGGTTGCCGACGCTGGGGGTTTACCTGTTACTGGCCACCCTGACCGCGCCGTCGCTGGTTGAACTGGGACTGACCCCGATTAGCGCGCACATGTTCATATTTTTCTTTGGCATGATGTCGCTTATCACACCTCCGATTGCGGTTGCTGCATTTGCCGCTGCCAATATCGGCGGGGCCCCCCCGATGAAAG
>JAESQH010000217.1 GCA_016765235.1 Paracoccaceae bacterium | reverse complement strand
GTGTTGGTTTCAGATCAAAGGGTGGCTCCCGCCCGTCAGTGCCGTTGTTTGGCACGCCAAACGACGGCCCGCTCCCGTTGGGCGAGGCCTCGCTTCGCTCGGCGGTA
The DNA here is from genome assembly GCA_016765235.1 of Paracoccaceae bacterium. GTDB lineage: Bacteria > Pseudomonadota > Alphaproteobacteria > Rhodobacterales > Rhodobacteraceae > NORP23. The sequence goes on along the minus strand of JAESQH010000217.1, from coordinate 15,891 downwards.
GTGATTTATACTATTGCAGTGCGTGTAGAACCCTTATCCAGCTGCGGGTGCCTTTTTCGAAACTGCGGACATCGTATTTTTCATTGGGTGAATGAATTTGGTCGTTCTCTTGACCAAAACCTATGAGCACCGAGTCCATGCCGAGGATTTCTTGAAAATGCCCGACGATAGGGATGGAACCGCCCATGCCGATGAACATGGCTTCATTTGGCCACTCGTCGCTTAACGCTTTGTGGGCGAGGGCGAATTCAGGGGCATCGATTGGCAGGTTTGTAGCGGCGGCGCGATCTTCGGAATGGAAGGTTACTGTGCAATCTTCCGGCAGGTTGTCGGTGATGTATTTGCGGAACGTAGCGCTGATGGCCTTGGGGTCTTGGGTGCCAACGAGGCGGAAGCTGACTTTAGCGTGGGCTTCTGCCGGTAGAACGGTTTTGAAACCTTCGCCTGTATATCCGCCGCTGATGCCGTTGATATCGCAGGTCGGGCGACACCAGATTTGTTCCATCGTGGTGAACCCGTCTTCGCCAGCGGGCGTCGTTAGGCCGACATCGCTTAGGAACCCTTCTGTGTCGAAATTCAGCGCATCCCATTTGGCTTTCAGCGAATTGCTTATGCGCGGAACGCCTTCATAGAAATCCGGTAACGTCACGCGTCCTGTATCATCGTGGAGCCCACCGAGGATGCGGGTCAGCACGCGGATCGGATTGATCGCAGGGCCACCGTATTTTCCGGAATGCAAATCGCGGTTGGCGGCGTGGATGGTGAAATCTTCAGCAACAAGTCCGCGCAACATGGTCGTGATGGCAGGCGTGTCGGAATCCCAAAGTCCTGTGTCACATACCAATGCAAAATCGGCTTTAAGTTCATCCGCATGTTGCGTCAGAAACGGCACGAGGGACGGCGAGGCGCTTTCTTCTTCGCCCACGAATAGGATTGAAATGTTGCCCGGTAGTTCGCCGGTGACATCTTTCCAGGCGCGGCATGCCTCCACAAACGTCATCAGTTGGCCTTTGCCGTCGGAGGCTCCACGTGCGCGAATGACTTTGCCTTTGGGTGTGTCTTCTATCGCGGGGTTGAACGGCGGGCGGTCCCACAGGTCTAGCGGGTCAACTGGTTGAACGTCGTAGTGGCCATAGAACAATATGTGCTGGCCCTCGCCACCGGAATGGGCCACGACCATCGGGTGGCCGTCTGTATCGCGCCTTGATGCGGTGAAACCGATGTCGTTAAGCTGTGCCACCAGCCAATCGGCGGCCTTCACGCACTCAGCTGCATAGGCCGAGTCGGTCGAGATGCTTTCGATCCGTAGCAGTTCAAACAGGCGTTCAAGCGCGGCTGGTTGGCTGTCGTTGGCTTTTGAAAGGATGGCTTCGAGGTTAGACATGTCGAGACTCCGTTTAAGTGGTTAAACGAAGAGTGCCACGTTTGGCAGGATGTTCAAGCGGTTTTTTGTATCCAGCCACCACCTAATATTCGTGTGCTGTCAGGGGCATAGAATACGCAAGCTTGGCCGGGGGAAACGCCTTCCTCGGGGATTTCAAGTTCGACTTCGGCGCTATTCGGGCCGGTTGGGAAAATCCGCGCGGTTTTGGGTGGGCGGGTTGAACGCACTTTTACGCGCATCTCCCATCCATTTCCGGCAGCGGTCTGGAAATCTTCGTCGCCCAGCCAGTTGATCTCGTTGATGGAGAACCGGTGCTTCGCCAGTGCCTCTTTCGGGCCGACAATAACCTGTTTGGCATCAGGGTCCAGTTTGACCACATAAAGCGGTTCACGCCCGCCAATGCCAAGTCCACGGCGCTGCCCTATGGTATAATGAATGATGCCGTTGTGCTGGCCAAGGATTTCGCCGTCCATATGAACGATGTCACCGGGGTCCGCCGCGCCGGGGCGCAGTTTTTCAATAACGGCGGCATAAGACCCGTTTGGCACAAAGCAGATATCCTGACTGTCGGGCTTGTCAGCCACCGCCAGCCCAAATTCAGCGGCGAGCGCGTGGGTCTCGGCTTTGGAGGTCAGGTGACCCAGTGGGAAGCGTAGATAATCAAGTTGATCCTGTTTGGTGGTAAACAGGAAATAGCTTTGATCGCGGGTGTGATCGGCGGCCATGTGCAGTTCGGCTTTGTCACCCTCATAACGCTGAATATAGTGACCCGTCGCCATGCAATCGGCGTTCAAGTCTTTGGCGGTTTCCAGCAAATCGCGAAATTTGACCTTTTCGTTGCAACGGATGCAGGGAACAGGCGTCGCGCCCGCAAGATACGCATCGGCGAATTCGTCTATAACGGCCTCTTTGAATTTGTTCTCATAATCCAGAACGTAATGCGGGAAACCCATTTCTTCGGCCACACGGCGGGCATCGTGAATATCCTGCCCAGCACAACACGCGCCTTTTTTAGCCAGCGCCGCGCCGTGGTCATAAAGTTGGAGCGTCACGCCAACCACGTCATAACCTTCACGGGCGAGTTTCGCGGCCACAACGGAGCTGTCGACGCCACCGGACATAGCCACAACCACACGGGTTTCGCTTTCGGGTTTGGCAAAGCCAAGGCTGTTTACTGGATGGGTCATTCAGGCTCCTGTCAGATAGGTTGCTATATAATAAAAATGTAAACACTAACAAGGGGCAGATTTACCTCTGGTTAACTTACGGGGCCGATGTTGGGCGTGGGTAAAGAGAGAGGGCGCTATGCTTATTAAGAAAATTGACGGACCGAGCTTTGTGAAACTGCCAGACGGCACGGTTTTAACACGCGGAGATTTGCCGCCAAAAACGACGCGGCGATGGGTGATACGGCGAAAGGTTACGGTGGTATTGGCGGTTACTGCCGGACTGCTTAGTCTGGAGGAAGCTTGCGAAATGTATAACCTCTCTGAAGAGGAATACAATTCATGGCAATCCGCGATGTTGGAACATGGGCGCAGTGGATTGCGTGTTACACACCTGAAAAAATATAGACAACTATAAGGGGAGTTTACATTCAACCTAAAGTTGGTAACTTCTGGTTAACCTTTTTACTAATATAGTATGAAGGATCGGCTGGGGCCGCTTTATATAAGGAAATTTGTGTATGCGTGTTTTGTTAGTAGAAGATGATCCAGCAACCTCCAAAAGCATTGAAATGATGCTCGCCAGCGCAAATTTGAATGTTTACGCGACGGATTTGGGGGAAGAGAGCATCGATCTCGCCAAGTTGTATGATTATGACATTATTCTATTGGATCTGAATTTGCCCGATATGAACGGGCATGAAGTGCTAAGACAACTCAGGTTGGCGAAAGTAGATACTCCTATTCTAATTCTATCCGGTATAGACGACCCGGAAAGCAAAATTAAAGGTTTCGGGTTTGGGGCGGATGATTATCTGACGAAACCGTTCCACCGCGAGGAATTGGTGGCCCGCATTCACGCAATTGTTCGGCGATCCAAAGGGCATGCCCAGTCGATTATTGAAACCGGGCGTATAAAAGTTAACCTCGATGCCAAAACGGTGTCTATTGATGATGAGCCAATGCATCTGACGGGTAAAGAATACCAAATGCTCGAACTTTTGTCGCTTCGTAAGGGGACGACATTGACGAAAGAAATGTTCCTTAACCATTTATATGGTGGCATGGACGAGCCGGAACTGAAAATCATTGATGTTTTTATCTGCAAACTTCGCAAAAAGCTGTCGAATAACCTGGATGGTGAAAACTATATCGAAACAGTTTGGGGTCGAGGGTATGTTCTGAGAAATCCTATAGAAATGCCGTTGGAACACAAAATCGCTGTGTAGAACCCACTGGACGTATGCCTGTTAGCGGCCTATTCCTTTCGTAACACAAGGGGATGAAATGGCCGCGCAAACAGAAGTGAAGTTGTTAAATAAGCAACAGGCAATTGCTGAATTGAAACGCTTGGCCAAGGCTATGGCGGAGGCTGATATTGCATATCACCGGAATGATACGCCGGAAATATCGGATGCGGAATATGATACGCTAAAGAAACGTAACGAGGAAATAGAGGCTCTTTTTCCCTCGTTAAAACGTAGAGATAGTCCTTCAGACAAAGTGGGTGCTCCGGTTTCATCCGGTTTTTCCAAAGTTAAACACGCGGTTGCGATGATGTCGCTTGGCAACGCGTTTACGGATGAAGACGTCGCGGATTTTGATGTACGAATTCGTAAATTTTTGAATACCTCGGATGACCAACTTTTGGAATACACGGCCGAACCAAAAATTGACGGGCTTTCATTGTCGTTGCGGTATGAGACCGGAAAATTGGTTCAGGCCGCTACACGAGGGGACGGCGAAGTTGGGGAAAACGTTACGGCGAATGCGCTAACGCTTGGTGATATTCCGGCAGAAATAACTGGCGCGCCAGAAATCCTGGAAGTGCGCGGTGAAGTTTATATGAGTCATGTGGATTTTACGAAGTTGAACGACAACCAGATTTTGAACGACTCCAAACCTTTTGCCAATCCAAGAAATGCGGCGGCTGGATCGTTGCGACAACTCGATAGTGAAATCACTAAATCACGCCCATTGCACTTCTTTGCTTATGCGTTGGGGGAGGTTTCAGAAGTTTTAGCAGATACACAGTCGGGTCTAATACAGCGCCTGTCAGAGTTAGGATTTTCGACCAACCCGTTGATGCAAATATGCGAATCTCCAAAAGATTTGATCAAACATTATGCAAAGATTGAACGCGATCGCGCGACCTTGGGCTACGATATTGACGGGGTGGTCTACAAGGTTAACGACTTGGCATTGCAATCCCGACTGGGGTTTAGAACAAATACACCTAGATGGGCGATTGCCCACAAGTTTCCCGCCGAATTGGCACAAACCATCATTGAAGATATCGAAATTCAAGTCGGTCGAACGGGCGCGCTTTCGCCAGTGGCGCGCCTAAAACCTGTGACGGTCGGAGGGGTGGTTGTGTCAAATGCGACGCTCCATAACGAAGATTACATCGCAGGTCGCGACAGTTTTGGTAAACCGATTCGCGACGGGCGCGACATTCGGATCGGAGATTGGGTTACAGTTTATCGCGCCGGAGACGTTATCCCGAAAATCAAGGATGTGGACTTAAGCCGCCGTAAGATCAACTCGCAACTCTATGTATTTCCAAGTATTTGTCCCGAGTGTGGCTCGGATGCCATTCGTGAGGAAGGCGAAGCCGTCGCGCGTTGCACAGGTGGGCTAATTTGTCCGGCACAGGCGGTCGAAAAGCTGAAACATTTTGTGTCAAAGGCCGCATTCGATATAGATGGATTAGGAGCAAAGCAGATAGAGACGTTTTATATGGACCAGTGGGTGAAGGCACCAGCCGACATCTTTACGCTTAATGATCGGATTGGATCGGGAAATCTTCAGCAACTCCAAAACTTTGAAGGTTGGGGCGCGAAGTCAGCGCAAAAACTGTTTGATGCGATCAAATCCAAAGAACATATTTCGCTAAATCGGTTAATTTTTGCACTTGGAATCCGCCATGTTGGCGAGAGTTCCGCACTGACATTGGCCAGACATTACGGATCATGGGATACCTTCAACGAAGCAATGGAAAATGCACGTGATCACAATGGCCCGGACTGGGATTCGTTGAACGCGATTGACGGTGTGGGGGGCGTTATGGCCGCGACACTGGTTGATTATTTTCACGAGTCTAAAACGCGTGCGGCACTCCAGAATCTAGTAAAGCACCTTCAGATCATTGATGTTGCTGCGCCGACAATTGAAGGTAGTAAAGTTGGCGGTAAGATTGTCGTGTTTACAGGAACGTTGGAAAAGATGACGAGGGCCGAGGCGAAAGCGAAAGCGGAGAGCCTCGGCGCGAAAGTTTCGGGATCGGTTTCCGCCAAAACCGATATAGTTGTGGCGGGTCCGGGCGCTGGCTCCAAGCGCAAGAAAGCCGAAGATCTTGGTGTTAAAGTGTTAAGTGAAGATGAATGGTTGGCCCTTATTGGTTGATCCTAACGCAAATGTCGCGTGAAATAGGGCCATGACACATTCGCGACCCGAGATTCTGTTTCCATTGTTTGCTGAACTTACGGCGCTGGATGGTGTTGGGCCGAAATCTGCGCAAAACTTCGCCAATATGGCTGTCGAGCGACCGCGTGATTTGTTGTTTACGCTCCCGCATGGATGCGTTGATCGTCGACCTCGCGCCAGCCTTAAAGGTTTGGTTTTCCCTACTATTGCTACAGTTGAGATTGAAATTGGCGCGCATCAGCGGCCAACCGGGCGCGGGCGACCGTATCGCGTGATGGTACGAGACGCCGAGATGGATTTCCAGTTAGTATTCTTTCACGCCCGCGAAGACTGGGTGCAAAAAAACTTGCCGGTGGGTGAGAAACGGTTGGTTTCGGGAAAAGTCGAGGTATTCGACGGATTAGCGCAAATGGTACACCCTGACCATATTTTGCGCGTTGACGAAAATGCTAATCTACCACCGTTTGAGCCCGTTTATCCGTTGACCGCAGGGATCAGTCAGAAACTGATGTACCGTGCCACGCGTTCTGCGTTGGATCGTGCAATTGATTTGCCCGAGTGGGGGGATCAAAATTTGAAAACGGACCGCAGTTGGCCTGATTGGCGCCAAGCGTTAACGCAAGCACATTCACCGCAAGGGGCGGCGGATATTTCTTCCAGTTCGGGAGTTCGGGAAAGGCTGGCATATGACGAATTGTTCGCCCATCAAATCACTTTGGCGATTGCACGCGCCAGCGTTCGGCGGGCGAAAGGGTTGGAAACTCACGGCGACGGGAGGCTTCAAAAGCATGTTTTGCGCGCCCTGCCGTTTAGCCCGACAGGGGCGCAGACGCGGGCGATTGGGGAAATTCAAGAGGATATGGGCAAACCAATTCGCATGAACCGGTTGCTTCAGGGCGATGTTGGATCTGGGAAAACACTGGTTGCTTTCATGACTATGCTAACGGCGGTAGAAGATGGCGGACAGGCGGTGATGATGGCCCCGACCGAGATTTTGGCACGACAACACCTCGCCGGATTACGCCCATTGGCCGAATCCGCCGGGGTACGGTTGGAGCTGTTAACGGGGCGCGACAAAGGAAAAGATCGTGCTACGAAATTAAAAGCGCTCGCATCTGGCGAAATACAGATTATGGTCGGAACACACGCACTATTCCAAAAAGACGTGAAATTATATGATCTTCGTTTGGCAATAATCGATGAACAGCATCGCTTCGGTGTTCAACAACGAATGGATCTCGGGGCTAAAGGTCAGGCGGTTGATATTTTGGTGATGACGGCGACGCCGATTCCGCGATCCTTGACGTTGGCGCATTACGGGGATATGGACATCTCTGTTCTTGATGAAAAACCACCGGGGCGAAAGCCGATAGAAACTGTAATGGTCTCGGCGGGGCGCTTGGATCAGGTTGTGGATCGTCTGCGCGCGGCGATTTCTGATGGTCGGCAAGCCTATTGGGTTTGCCCGCTGGTGGGGGAATCCGAGGTGGTCGAAATGACCGCGGCTGAGAACCGTTTCAAACATCTTCGAGCGGCCTTGGGTGAGGAAAACGTAGGGCTGGTTCACGGTCAAATGCGGCCATCGGAAAAAGATAAGGCGATGGGAGACTTCATCGCCGGGCGTACGAAATTACTTGTCGCAACCACCGTGATCGAGGTTGGCGTTGATGTTCCAACAGCAACAATTATCGTGATTGAACAGGCCGAGCATTTCGGGTTGGCACAGTTGCATCAATTGCGTGGGCGTGTTGGCCGCGGAAATGACGCCTCGACTTGTTTATTGCTTTACAGCCGTCGATTAGGAAAATCTGCGCAGGCGAGATTATCGATTATGCGTGAAACCAATGACGGTTTTCGGATCGCTGAAGAAGATTTGCGCCTAAGGGGGGCGGGCGATTTGCTGGGCGTCGCGCAATCCGGCCTGCCGCGCTTCAGGGTTGCGGATCTTGAGGCACAGGCAGATTTGATGAAAATTGCCCAAGATGATGCGCGCATGTTTCTTCAAACGGACCCGAAGTTGGAAACTGAACGCGGTCAAGCCGTTCGAACGCTGCTGTATTTGATGGAGCAGGATAAGGCGATTCGTCTTTTATCCGTTGGGTGAATCGCCGCTACAAACGCCCAACGCATAAAGTTCTTAATTTGTTCTTGACAGAAAGAGAATAAAAAGAGAACATACAGGCAACATATAAGAACAAACCTGTGAGGATGCATATTATGGCCGCAATTTTAAAGAATGTTTCAATGATGGCACCACGGGCTTTGCTCGAAGACGCCCTCGGGTTAGCAGCAATATGCGTTCTCATCATTGCAGGGTTTTCTTTGCCTGCACTTACCTAATCGCCTGTGATTTGCGAGTAATTTAGAATCCTATTAGCCTCGGATGTTCTGAAACCTGATGTATTCAGGCTCGTATTTCGCCTTACTTCGCCGCGCCCCTCGGGGTTGCGGCGTTTTTTTGTGCGTTTTCGAACGCCTCCAAGGACGCCTCGATGCAGAGCATGATCGATGCATGGCGGTTTTTGTATTCTTTGGCGGGCAGCAAAACTTCCAAGCGTTCAAACGGGGCATCGGGGAATGGACCGTCCGATTTCAGCATCGCCAACAATTGGTTGCGAGCTAGTATCAGATCATCGTAGGTGCTGCCAATTATTTTAGCGCCAACAATCGAAGCAGCGGCCTGCCCAAGGGCGCAAGCTTTTACATCTTGACCAAATGCGCTAACTTTCCCATCTGTTACGATCAGATCGACTGTGACGTTTGAACCACACAGCGGAGAACGCTTCTTGGACGTTGCATCCGGTTTGTCCAGCCGATCCGTGTTGGGAATCTCAGCCGCCAACGCCAGAATCTGTTGCGAATATAGGTTGATCAGATCAGAGTTGCTCAATTCCAAATGCCCTTTGCTTTTCGGTTCCTCCGATTTAGATAGGGTGGCAGAGGCCGGATGAAAACCTGAAAGGTTAAGAAATGTCGAAATTTAATGTCACTTCTTTGAAATATAATGATGTTGGACTGATTCCAGCGATCGCTCAGGACGAATCTGGCGAAGTTTTGATGATGGCGTGGATGAACGCGGAAAGTATTACCGAAACGTTAAAGACCGGTCATGTGACCTATTGGTCGCGTTCACGGCAAGATTATTGGCGCAAAGGCGAGACTTCGGGGCACATTCAGGAGCTGGTCGATTTGCGCGTCGATTGTGATCGTGACTGTTTGTTAATGGTTGTGCGCCAAACTGGACCGGCGTGTCATACGAACCGTCGCAGTTGTTTTTATACGGCTGTGCGGGATGGCATTGAGGTGGAGTTGTCCTCACTCATCGCCTAGACCAACCATTTCGCGAATTTCTCGCGGGGTGACGCCATCTTCGCGGTATTTTCTGATCGCGCGGGAGTCGTCCCGTTTGGCTAGGCGTTTACCGTTTTCGTCCACGATCAGGCGATGGTGACAGTAAATCGGTGTGGGTAAACCAAGTAACGCTTGCAAGACGCGGTGGATTCGCGTCGCCTCGAACAGGTCTTTGCCGCGCGTAATATGGGTCACATTTTGTGCGGCGTCATCCACGACGACGGCGAGGTGATAAGCGGTTCCGATATCACCGCGTGCTAGGACAATATCACCGCAGCCGGACAGGAGTTGGTCAGCGTTAAGGAAATGTTCATTTTTACCGGTGTTTCTATCAATGAATGACAACTTGTTAACACGGGCACTCCCCCCAAGATGCGCGACGGCTTTCGCCATGTTCAGACGTATGGATATGTTGTTGCCAGTCAGTTTTTTGTCGCGGCACGTACCGGGATAAATTAACCCGTCGGGTCCATAGATGGGCAGCGATTGGGCCTGTTTTATATCGCTTCGAGTGCATTCGCAGGCGTAGGTCAGGCCTAAGGCATTAAGAAAGGTTAACGCAGTTTGGTATGCCTCCATGTTATCCGACTGGCGTAAAACAGGTTTAGGCCAATCTAGGCCAAGCCAGTGCAGATCATCGTAGATAGCCTGCTCATATTCTGGTCTTACGCGCGTGTGGTCGTTGTCTTCAATTCGCAGCAAGAACGTTCCGCCCAAGGCCTGCGCCTGATCCCATGCGGTTAGTGCAGAAAACGCGTGACCTAAGTGTAAGTATCCAGTCGGTGAGGGTGCAAAACGTTCTATGTGAGCCATGCGTTCCAGTCTGCTTTGGCGCGGTCGGTGTAGGCTTTGTAACGTGCGGGGCGGTTTCGTCGCCCACCTTTAACGCCGTCCACCAATGGGAACAGGCCAAAATTCACGTTCATCGGTTGGAAAGTTTTCGCGGCAGCGCCGCCAGTTATATGGCTGATCAACGCACCCGTTGCCGTGGTGTTTGGCGGGGCAATGATGGTTTTTCCAAGTCGTTCGCTTGCGGCCATTCGACCAGCCAAAAGACCCATGGCGGTGCTTTCAACGTATCCTTCGACGCCTGTAATTTGTCCGGCAAACCGCAAACGCGGCATGGCCTTCAGACGCATCTGGTCGTCTAGCAGACGAGGGGAGTTGATAAACGTGTTGCGATGGATGCCACCAAGGCGGGCGAATTCTGCGTCCTCAAGCCCCGGGATCATTTTGAAGACTTCTGCCTGTGCTCCATACTTCATTTTGGTTTGGAAGCCGACAATATTGTATAGCGTTCCCAAAGCGTTATCGCGGCGAAGTTGAACGACGGCATGTGCTTTGATCTGGGGCTGGTGCGCGTTGGTTAGGCCAACGGGTTTCATCGGGCCGAAACGCAAAGTTTCGCGCCCACGTTCGGCCATCACTTCGATGGGCAGGCAGCCATCGAAGTAGGGCGTGTCTTTTTCCCAGTCTTTGAATTCGGTTTTGTCGGCCGCTAAAAGAGCGTCGATGAAGGCGTTATACTGGTCCTCATCCATCGGGCAGTTGATGTAGGCGGTGCGCTCTTCTTCCGTGTCGCCTTTGTCGTAGCGCGATTGCAGCCACGCTTTGTCCATGTTTATGCTTTCGGCATATAGGATCGGGGCGATGGCATCGAAGAACGCCAATGAAGATTCATCCGTTAAATCGCGCACGGCTTCGGCGAGCGATTGCGATGTAAGCGGACCAGTGGCGATGATGACGCTGTCCCAGTCGTCGGGTGGAATACCGGCGACTTCGCCGCGCTCAATCGTGACCAACGGATGGGCCTCAAGGCGATCAGTTACAGCTTGGGAAAAAGCTTCGCGGTCGACGGCCAAGGCGCTGCCAGCAGGGACAGAATCTGCATCGCCCATCTCGATTGTCAACCCACCAGCTTGGCGCATTTCCCAATGGAGCAGCCCAACGGCGTTTGCTTCGTCGTCGTCCGAGCGAAAAGAGTTCGAGCACACCAGTTCGGCCAGATTTTGTGTCTGGTGCGCGAAGGTTTCAACGTTCGGGCGCATTTCATGGATGATGGCAGGCACGCCCATTTGCGCGATTTGCCAAGCAGCTTCGGATCCGGCCATGCCGCCGCCGATAATATGGATAGGTTTTGTCATAGAGGGGATTTAGGGCAGGTGGGCGCAAAAGAAAAGGGGCCGCGCGATGCAGCCTCTGATTTTATTCGTCAATAACCTCGGCATCTTCGGTATCATCACCCTGATCAGCGATCCAGGCGACCGATACTACCGATTCCTTGTTCGCGACCTTGAACACCGTCACGCCCGATGAACTGCGGCCTTGACGTGATATGCCTGAAACAGGGCATCGGATACTTTGGCCAGTGCTTGTTGCCAGCATGATCTGATCTTCCTCGTCTACGGGGAAAGAAGCCACGATTGTGTCACCGCGCCGTCCTAGATTTGCCGCGGCGATGCCTTGGCCGCCACGCCCTGACACGCGGTATTCATGCGCTGAGGAACGCTTGCCATAACCACCTGATGTGACTGTCAGAATCCATTCTTCCAAGGCGGATAATTCTGCGTAGCGTTCTGTTGAAATGGATGTATTAACCACCTCAACCTCGCCACTTTCCTCGCCTGTTACCGCGCGCCGCATTTTGAAGTAGGCGTGGCGTTCATCCGGTGTGGCATCTACGTGGCGCAGGATGGACATGGAGACGACTTCGTCGCCGGCAGCCAATCTAATGCCGCGCACGCCTGTGGAATCGCGGCCCTTGAATATGCGAACGTCCGTTACGGGGAAGCGGATCGCTTTGCCCTGTTTGGTCGTCAGCAAGAAGTCGTTTTCCTCGTGACAAATGCGGGCGTCAATCAGGCGCATGCCTTCAGTCAACTTCATGGCGATTTTGCCGTTGGATTTGACGTTGGTGAAATCGGAAAGCGCGTTGCGGCGAACCCCGCCAGTCGAGGTGGAGAAGACGATTTGCAGGTTGTCCCACTCATCCTCAGGTACGTCCACAGGCATGATTGCCGCGATGGAGGCGTCTTGCGGGATGGGCAATATGTTAACAATTGCTTTACCGCGCGCGTTTCGGCCACCCGGTGGCAAGCGCCAAGTTTTCAACTTGTAAACGATGCCGTCGGTTGTGAAGAATAGAAGTGGCGTGTGGGTATTGGCAATGAACAGTTGTGTGACGAAATCCTCGTCTTTGGTGTTCATGCCTTGCGTACCCTTGCCGCCGCGTTTCTGGCTGCGGAATTCGTCAATCATCGTGCGTTTGATATAACCTGAGTTGGTTACGGTCACGACCATATCCTCGGATTCTATCAGGTCCTCGTCGTCCATATCACCTGTAAAATCAATGATTTGCGAGCGACGCGGAACGGCGAACATTTCCCGAACTTCGGCCAATTCCGTCGAAATGATGCTCATGATCCGGTCGCGAGAACGTAGTATGTCAAGGTAGTCGGTGATCTTTCCGGCCAGGACTTGCAGTTCATCTGTGACTTCGATGACACCCAACGCGGTAAGGCGTTGCAGGCGCAATTCCAGAATGGCGCGTGCCTGTATTTCAGACAGGTAATAGGTGCCGTCGTCGTTAATCGTGTGACTTGGGTCATCAATCAACTGGATGAATTCGGCGATGTCTTGAGCGGGCCAACGACGTTCCTTCAGTTTGGCGCGAGCCTCTGCTGGGTCTGCTGAGGCACGGATTGTCGCCACGATTTCGTCTACGTTAGAAACGGCGACTGCTAAGCCACACAAGATGTGGCTGCGCTCGCGGGCTTTGCGAAGCTCAAAGGCTGTGCGGCGCGCGACGACTTCTTCGCGAAAAGCGATGAAGGAGGTCAGGAACTTGCGCAAATCCAGTTGCTCCGGTCGACCACCATTGAGCGCCAGCATGTTGCAGCCGAAAGATGTTTGCATGGGGGTGAAGCGGAACAGTTGGTTCAGAACGACTTCGGGGGTCGCATCCCGTTTCAATTCGATCACAACCCGCACACCGAAACGGTTGGATTCGTCTTGAACGTGGGCGATGCCTTCGATCTTTTTATCCCGCGCCAAATGTGCGATCTTTTCGATCATCGTCGCTTTGTTTACTTGATAAGGGATCTCATGCACAATAATCGCGAAACGGTCCTTGCGTATTTCCTCGATCGACGTTTTTGATCGGGTAACAACAGAGCCACGCCCTTCAGTATAGGCTTTACGCGCACCGGCAGTGCCCAAAATAATCCCGCCAGTCGGGAAATCCGGGGCAGGGATGTATTCCATTAACTGGATCGAATCGAGGTCCGGTTGCTCGATCAATGCCTGCGTGGCATCAATCACTTCGCCAAGGTTATGCGGCGGAATGTTGGTCGCCATACCTACGGCAATACCGCCAGCACCGTTGACCAGCATATTTGGATATCGAGCAGGCAAAACTGTTGGTTCACGGTCTTTGCCGTCGTAGTTATCCTGAAAGTCGACAGTGTCTTTTTCGATGTCGGCCAGCAACGAGTTCGCTGTTTTGGCCATACGTACTTCGGTATACCGCATGGCGGCAGCCCTATCGCCATCCATAGAACCAAAGTTGCCCTGCCCATCGAGGAGCGGAAGTGACATTGAGAAATCCTGCGCCATCCGCACCAGCGCGTCATAAATCGCGCTGTCGCCGTGTGGGTGATACTTACCCATCGTGTCACCGACGGAGCGCGCGGATTTGCGATAGGATTTGTCAAAAGTGTTGCCCGCTTCGTACATCGCGTACAAAATACGGCGGTGAACCGGCTTTAGACCATCGCGCAGATCGGGGATTGCGCGGGACACAATCACGCTCATCGCATAGTCTAAGTACGACGTTTTCATCTCTTCAACGATGGAGATGCTTGGTCCGCCATAAACGTAGCGATCACTTGGCTGTTCGCCGTCGTTTTCCGGGGTCTTTGTGTCGTCGGTCATATTCGGGCCATTTCAGCTAAAACACCAATATCTTGTGCCTTAGAGCATAGCCGATAACCATATACGACTTCAATCGGGAAGGTTCGTAAACGGTGAATTTCGCAAAGAAAAAGGGTCTCGAACATGCCGAGACCCCGTATTATTTCAAATATCGGTGTTTAAACGTCGGGTTTTGACGATTTAGTCGAAAGAGGATCGTCTTGACGCTGAACTGTGCCCTCGAAATGCGCTCCGCTTTCGATTGCGATCGTTTTGTGGATGATGTCACCCTCAACACGTGCAGTCGCTGTCAGGCGTACTTTCAAGCCGCGTAGGCGGCCAACAACGCGGCCATTAACCACTACGTCGTCCGCAATTACTTCGCCTTTAACCGTTGCGCCTTCGCCGACGGTCAAAAGATGTGCGCGAATGTCACCCTCGATAGTGCCTTCAACCTGAACGTCGCCGCTTGTGGTAATGTTACCTTTGATCGTCAGGTCCGACGAAATGATCGACGGGGCCGGTTTTGGTTTTGGCGCCGAAGAAGGTAAAGACGTTGCCGGTTTGGCCGGTGCTGCGCCTGAAGTTGCCGGTTTTGTGCCGGATGCTGGCTCGTCTGATTTTGGTTTAGAAAACATTTTGTCCTGCCTTTATATAATTCATCGGGTTAACGGCGGTGCCGTCAGTTCGTATTTCATAGTGAACATGGGAACCGCTGCTTCGACCAGAACTCCCCATATCACCAATTCTCTCTCCGCGCGCGACCCTTTGGCCTTTTGTTACGCGAAGTTTACTTTGATGTGCATATACGGTCGAGAAACCGAAATCATGCTGAATCATTACAACTTTACCAAATCCGGATTGTACACCAGCAAAGGTTACTACGCCATCGGCCGTTGAATAGATAGGGCTGCCCATCGGGCCGGCCATATCAACACCTTTATGAAGTTTACCATTTCGCGGGCCGAAATTACTGGAATACCGGAACGCTGTCAGAACCGGCATTGAAAGCGGAAGTTTCGCCGATGTGATGTTGTATATTTGGAGCGTGTCCAGTTCCCGCATCAACGCCTGAAGGCGCAAGTCGGGAGCATCCATGCCAATGAACGATCCTTCGTCCAGACCGCCATTAAGCCCGCCAGAACCCGAATAATTCCGCCGCACATTGGCGATCAGGCTGTCTACGTCCAGCCCAGTGCGTTTGAGCATGGTTTCCAGTGGTTGAAAAGCGATCATAACTGCTTCTTCAAGCTGCGTGATCATACGGTCACGCCGCTGGGCATCCAACTTGACGATTCGCGCGGATTCTTCGATCTGGAGTTCAAGCGTTTCGGTGTATTCGATGGAAGCGTCGCGCGTCTGCAATGTTTCATCCAGAACGGTATTCAACGCGTTGACGGTGATTTTTAGCTCGTGTTCGGTGGATTCACGTGGGCCTGCACCCTCCACGCTCGCCGCGAATTGGGCTTGCAACCCGTCCAGACCCTCTTGTGCTGCATTTCGTTCCGCTGTGACCCCGTTCAATTTGCGTTGCAAGGCAAAAAGGGTGATTTCCTGTTCATTCTGAACGGTCATCGCACCGATTAATTTGTCTTGTTGCGCGGAAACCTGTTGCAATGCCAACGTAAACCTGTCCTGCATTGCTTGCGTTTG
>JAESQH010000216.1 GCA_016765235.1 Paracoccaceae bacterium | reverse complement strand
CCATTCTGCTTCAACACAGCGATTTGCTGCATATCAAGCCGCGCATGTTCGCCGGCCGCGATACGGAATACCGCCGCACCATTGCCCTTGCGACGAAAATAAAGAGCAGGGCGATCAAACATCAGGTCAATCCTCCGCAGAAACGGGCAATTCGGGCGCAAGCCTCGGTCAATATTTCGTCAGAAGTTGCATAACTCACCCGAAAGTTGGGTGACAGGCCGAAGGCCGCCCCGAAAACTACCGCGACGCCTTCAGACTCCAGCAACTCTGTGGCGAATTCCTCATCGTTACTAATAGTGGCACCTGAAAGGGTCACTTTTCCTATCAACCCTTTAATCGACGGGTAAACGTAAAACGCCCCCTCTGGCATGGGGCATTCCATGCCGTCAATTTGGTTTAGTAACCCGACAACCAAATCTCGCCGCCTTTCAAACGCGACGCGGCTGGTGGCAATGTAATCTTGTGGGCCGTTCAAAGCCTCAACCGCCGCCCACTGGCTGATGGACGAGGGATTGGTCGTCGATTGCCCCTGTACCTTGGTCATGGCTTTTATCAAGAATTCCGGTCCCGCAGCATATCCGATTCGCCAGCCAGTCATCGCATAAGCCTTGGAGACCCCGTTGACCGTCAGCGTGCGGTCATAAATCAACGGTTCCACTTGTGCCGGAGTGCAAAATTCAAACGGGGCGTAAACGATGTGTTCATACATGTCGTCCGTCATCACCCATACATGCGGATGGCGCAGCAAAACATCTGTTAATGCCTTCAATTCAGCACGTGAATATCCAGCCCCTGTCGGGTTTGACGGAGAGTTGAAGATGAACCATTTTGTTTTTGGCGTGATCGCGGCCTCAAGTTGCTTTGGCGTGATCTTGAAATTGGCTTCGATCGGGGCTTCAACGATCACAGGTTCACCACCGCACAGACGCACCATATCTGGATAACTTACCCAGTAGGGCGCGGGGATGATTATTTCATCTTTAGGATTAAGAGTTGCCATTAAGGCATTGAATAAAACCTGTTTTCCGCCAGTAGATACCATGACTTGCGATGTAGTATACTCCAACCCGTTTTCGCGCCGGAATTTGTCACAAATCGCCGATTTAAGCTCTGAAATTCCGTCAGGCGCTGTGTATTTAGTTTCACCGCGGTTAATGGCGTCAATTGCGGCAGATTTGATGTTGTCAGGCGTGTCAAAATCCGGCTCGCCTGCGCCAAGTCCGATTACATCTATGCCGGCGGTCTTCAGTTCGCGGGCTTTGGTTGAAACTGCAACGGTTGGCGAGGGTTTTACACGCGAAAGCGCGTCAGCAATAAAGGGCATGAAAGACTCCGGTGGCAATGCTCAAACAAGGTTGCACATATCGAGGATTGGGTGCAAACCGTAAATCGAAGGAGAACCCCATGTCCGAGACTTATGAGCACCGTATCAAGCGCCTGCAAATGCGAAGCTGGCGGCGTGGAACGAAAGAGATGGACATGATCCTTGGTCCCTATTCAGATACGGAAATCGTTGGGTTATCGGCGGACGCACTTGAGTTGTACGAGGCCTTGTTGAATGAAAACGATCAGGATATCTATGTCTGGATGTCCCGCCAGTCCGTGCCACCCGTTGAGCACGTGGAAATTATAGAAGTGATTCAAGATTTCCACAAAATTGTATAAAATTATTCCCTAATATTTCGAGTTTTTAACCTCTTGTTGCGATTCGCAGTGGCAAAACCAATGCAGTGAAATGTATTGGAGGCCAAAAAATGAATATGCAGACGGCTGTTAATGAACAGGATACGCCGGACAACCTGTCGACTTACCTCGATACGCTCGGGCGGTTGGAACGCTTGCATCGCTTGTTGCTGGATGTCGTTAAGGACGAGTTTGAACGACTGGGATTGATTGACATTAATTCTGTACAAGGTTTGTTGTTGTTTAATATTGGCGAACAGGAAGTGACGGCAGGGGAACTGAAGTCGCGCGGGTATTATCAAGGCTCAAATGTGTCGTATAATCTCAAAAAACTGGTTGAATCCGGATACATGCACCACGAAAAATGCGCAGTGGATCGTCGTTCGGTGCGTGTAAGGTTGACGGAAAAGGGGCGCAAGATTCGCGAAGCGCTGTCCGAAATGTTTGCCCGCCAAGCGGACGGATTGGTTTCAGGATCGACTTTGACGGAGGATTCGTTAAGTGTGGTCAACATACATTTGCGCGTTGTGGAGCGGTATTGGGCGGACCAAATTCGATATATATACTAGCGAAAAGCTGCCAACTCGCGCAGAATTGACTTGCATGGACGGCGGCAATCCTCCATCCCTGCGTCGATTTGTGATGTAAGGAGTTGCAACAACTTCAAGTATACCACATTATGAATGTGTTTGGAGTGCAGCAATGAATTATGATGCCCAGCTGGATACGGCGTTAAACGCCCTTCACGAAGAAGGACGATATCGCGTGTTTACCGATATCTGCCGCGAGAGGGGAGCATTCCCGCACGCCGTCTGGACACGGCCAGATGGCGAAAAGCGGGACATCACCGTGTGGTGCGGCAACGATTATCTGGGCATGGGTCAAAACCCCGTAGTGATCGAGGCGATGGAGCGTGTGCTTCGAATCGCTGGTGCAGGGTCCGGTGGAACGCGCAATATTTCCGGCACAACAATTTTCCACAAAGAACTGGAACATGAACTAGCCGACCTGCACCAAAAAGAAACGGCCCTGATTTTCACATCCGCCTACATCGCGAACGAAGCGACGTTGTCGGTTTTGCCAAAGTTGTTCCCTGGTCTTGTGATATTTTCGGACGAGCTAAACCACGCTTCAATAATCGAGGGCGTGCGTCATGGACAGTGCGAAAAGCATATTTGGCGCCACAATGATATTGACCATCTGCGCGAGCTTTTGGAATCAGTCGATAAGGATCGCCCAAAATTGATCGCATTCGAGTCAATTTATTCGATGGATGGCGATTTTGGTCCGATCGAAGCGGTCTGTGATCTGGCGGACGAGTTTAATGCGCTGACTTATGTAGACGAAGTTCACGCGGTTGGCATGTACGGCCCCCGCGGTGGCGGCGTTGCCGAGCGTGATGGCTTGATGGATCGGATCGATATCATCAACGGCACACTGGCCAAAGCTTACGGTGTGATGGGCGGGTATATCGCGACATCGGCCAAAATGGCGGACGCCGTGCGTTCCTATGCCCCCGGATTCATTTTTACAACGTCGCTTCCACCGGCTGTTGCTGCTGGGGGGGCGGCCTCTGTTCGGTATTTGAAAGAACATCAAGAGTTGCGCGATGCACAACAAGAAGCGGCTAAGATATCGAAAATGCGTCTTAAAGCACTAGGCTTACCCGTTATTGAGAACAACAGCCACATTGTCCCTGTATTGGT
>JAESQH010000215.1 GCA_016765235.1 Paracoccaceae bacterium | reverse complement strand
TTGTGCTTCCTGTTTTGGGCCCATCATCGTTAGCAATCTCCTATATCAATAAGGAGATTGAATCAGTCTGGCATACCAAAATCAAGTGGTGTTTTTCAACAGAATACGCCCTTAGCGGTCATCGGCGAATTCCTCAGATGTTGTAGCGCGGCCCGTCGAAGCGGTCATTCGTTCATGTGGCAGCATTTCAGGGACATGAATGACGGCAGCGCCTGACAATCCGACCGTTCGCCAATCAGTCGGAAGTAACAAGTCCGGCCCTTTTGATGCCGCGCGCAATTAATTCTTTCGCTGCAATGCCGCCGCCGAAATCCTACCTTTACGCCTCAAAAAACTCTGAACCTCGGATAATTAGGATTATCGACTGATGGCGAGTTGGCACTTTTTTTAGTTCGAGATGTAACTTCAGATAAGTGGCCGAACATGGCGTTTGTGTTTGCGAGTTCACTTCGTGTGTCGTACATTGATTGGGGCGAAGCGAACTAAATCTGGAAGCGACGAAACTTCATTTACACCGCAGGAATTCGTAAAATACACTCGGTGAGAAATTTATGACGCTTCTGGGAAAAAACACGCTACTTGATGCGTTTTATCATCGAGCTCCGGTCTTTCAATTCTGCATTTTCCAGTTGCTTTCGAACAACGTGGGGAGAACGCACATCCTTTGGGTAAATTTAACGGCGAAGGAAGTTCCCCTTCAAGTTTGATACGCTTCTTCTTGGCAAGCGGGTCGGCTGTTGGTGTCGCTGACAATAGGGCCTTGGTGTACGGATGCCGAGGTGCTGCAAATATCGCGTCTTTCGAGCCAACTTCAACTGGGCGGCCAAGATACATAACCAACACGTCGTCGGCCATATGTTTTACAACCGACAGATCGTGAGAAATAAACAGATATGCAAGCTCAAGTTGTTCCTGAAGATCAACCAGCAGATTCAAAATTTGACTTTGAATCGATAGATCAAGCGCAGAGACCGGTTCGTCGAGAACCAGAATCTTAGGTGACAACATCAACGCACGCGCAACCGCAATACGTTGGCGTTGCCCGCCAGAAAACATGTGCGGATATCGGTCGTAATGCTCGGGACGCAGGCCAACCAAACCTAACATCTCATTGGCTTTTTCGGTGCGCTCGATTTTGGACATCTCTGGCCTATTGATCTTCAACGGTTCTTCCAATATTGCTCCAACACGTTGACGCGGATTTAAGGAGCCGTACGGGTCTTGAAACACGATCTGAACGCTGGACCTTAAGCTAGCCCATACCGTCGGACCAACTTGTTTGCCGTTCAGGTTAAGCGACCCGCTAGTCGGTTCTTCGATCATGGTCACAACTCTGGCAAGAGTAGATTTCCCGCACCCGGACTCTCCGACGACAGCCAATGTCTTTCCGGCCGAGAGAGTAAAACTTGTGTCAGACAACGCACGAACAATTTGATCCTTCCCAAATATGCCGCCCTTTATTTTGTAATGCATTGAGAGGCCTTTGGCGATTACTACAGGCGCGTTCATGCCAATTCCTCCGAAGTCAGAATTATTGGATAATGACATCGGGCCAGCCCCAATTCTTTACTGGATTGAGGTGGCTTTTCAGCTTTGCAACGATCATCTGCAAATGAACAGCGAGGCGAAAATAGGCAACCAGCCGGGCGGTCGAATTGGCCCGGTACAACACCCGGGATAGTCGGCAGATGTTTAGAAACCGCCCGTTCAGGCAGTGCGGAAAGCAGGGCAGATGTGTAAGGGTGGTGGGGGGGCGCAAACAGCGATTTAACCTCTTGTTCTTCTATCTTTTGACCAGCGTACATTACGCTCACGCGCTCGGCGGTTTCCGCAACCACGCCCATGTCGTGTGTGATGTAAATTAGCCCCATACCGGTGTCTTGTTGAAGCTCTCTAAGCAAATCGATAATCTGTGCCTGAATTGTCACGTCCAATGCTGTGGTGGGCTCGTCAGCGATCAGCAGTTTAGGCCTACAGGAAATCGCCATCGCAATCATCACACGCTGGTTCATTCCGCCGGAAAGTTGATGCGGGAATGCGCTCAGCCGTTTTTCGGGATCGGGAATTCCAACTTGCTCAAACAACTCAATTGCACGAGCATGACGGTCAGCACGATTGAGGCCTAGGTGCAGACGCAAGGCCTCTTTTATCTGAAAGCCAACCGTAAAGCATGGGTTAAGTGAGGACATGGGTTCTTGAAAAATCATCGCCATGTCTTTGCCAATGATATCTCGCCGCTGCTTCGCCGAAATCGTCCGCAACTCTTTTCCATCAAAAGTCATTTCATCCGCAGTGACCGTCGCAGTCCAAGGCAATAGGCCCATCATAGCGAGCATAGAGACTGATTTCCCTGAGCCGGACTCGCCAACAATGGCCAGAACGTCACCTGCATCTACTGTAACGTCGACCCCGTCCACTGCGCGGAATGATCCGGAAGCAGATGCGAATTCAACGCTTAGGTTCCTGATTTCAAGCAAAGACATGTGATTAACTCCGCTTCAGTTTAGGATCGAGCGCGTCACGAAGACCGTCGCCCATCAAGTTGATCGCCAAAACCGTTACTAGAATGGCAAGGCCGGGGAAGGTCACCACCCACCACGCACGTAAAATGAACTCGCGCGCATCAGCCAACATAGTTCCCCATTCGGGTGTTGGTGGCTGTGCACCCATGCCGAGAAAGCCCAGTGCAGCGGCATCCAGAATTGCTGTCGAGAAACTTAGTGCGGCTTGAACAATAATTGGCGCAAGGCAGTTTGGTAAAACGGTCACGAACATCAATCGAGGTAACTTCGCACCGACAACTTTTGCTGATGTCACGTAATCTTTTGTACGTTCGGCCATCACTGAGGCCCGTGTCAAACGGACATAATGCGGTTGTAAAACAATCGCGATGGCAATCATAGCATTTGTAAGTGAGGGGCCGAGGATTGCGACCAATACCAGTGCCAGCAATAGTGACGGAAATGCCAGAACGATGTCCATTATCCGCATAATAATTGAGTCAAGCCACTTGGGTGCAAAGCCAGCAATCAGGCCGAGCATAATCCCGCCGGAGGCTGCAATAACTACCACAATAATCCCGACGTAGAACGAATAGCGTGCACCGTGCAGCAAGCGCGAGAGCATATCTCGCCCTACAACGTCAGTTCCTAGTGGAAACGCCCACTCACCGCCCTCTTGCCATGCGGGAGGTTGAAGAAGATGGTCGCGGTATTGAAAAATAGGATCGTGCGGCGCGATCAAATTTGCGAATAAGGCGATGAACACGAATACCGCAAAAACCGCCAATCCGAAAACGGCTCCTTTGTTTTCGCTAAAGTAAAACCAGAATTCTTTGAGAGCTCCAGGCCGTTTAGTACTAGTTTCGATCGGTTTTCCCTGTTCTGCTACATTTGCCATCAGCTTTTCCTGATCTTTGGATTTATGAAGCCGTAGAGCACGTCGACGGTTAGGTTTACGATCATGATCATTACAGCGATCAGCAATAACCCACCTTGCACAACCGGATAGTCACGACGGAAGATGGAATCGACCATCCATTTACCAATACCGGGCCAACTAAAAATAGTTTCAGTAAGAATGGCACCTGCTAGCAAAGTTCCAACCGAAAGCCCAATTACGGTGATCACCGGAATCAACGCATTGCGCAGCGCATGAACGCCGTTGACGCGCCCAGGAGACAGTCCCTTTGCCCGCGCCGTTCGAATATAGTCTTCGCTTAAAACTTCCAGCATTGCCGATCGCGTTTGACGTGCGATCACAGCAAGTGGAATGGTTCCCAGTACAATTGTGGGCAATATTAGATGCTGAACGGCAGAAGAAAACGAGCCTTTTTGACCTGATAAGAACGAATCTATAAGCATAAATCCAGTTACATCATCGAAGTAGTACAGCAATGATATACGTCCCGAAACGGGCGTCCAACCAAGATTTCCGGAGAACACGATGATTAAAAGCAGCGCCCACCAGAAGATCGGCATGGAATAACCAATCAGAGCAGTAGTCATCAACGTTCGGTCAAAGAATTTTCCGCGGTTAACTGCAGCAATAACGCCAGCTGGTAGACCAAGTGCGATGGCAAATATCATCGCGCAAATTGAAAGCTCCAACGTGGCGGGGAACAGTGTGAAAAACTCGTCCCAAACTGGCCGCTTGGTAACAAAAGAGTTGCCAAGGTCGCCATGTAATACGCCCCAAAGATATTCCCAGTATTGCTGCAACATCGGTTTGTCGAAACCGAATTGCGCCATAAGTGCGTTGTAACGTTCTTCACTCATCCCGCGTTCACCAGCCATGACAATAATTGGGTCACCGGGCAATACCCGAATAAACGCGAATGATATTAGGGTCACGCCGAAAAACGTGGGTAAAAACGTTAAAAGACGGATCACTATATATTTAAACATTAACCAACCACCATTAGTTCTTTCGGGAAGGTCGTTAGAGACCGACATCCATTTTCTGTTACAACGACGTCATCTTCGATCCTAACACCGAAGGCTCCAATTTTGTATAGACCGGGCTCGTTTGTATAAACCACACCTGTATTCAAAACCTGATGGTTTCCACGAACAATGTAGGGGGCCTCGTGTACGTCACGGCCCAAACCGTGCCCGGTTTTCGTACGAATTCTATCTGTGTAAGGCGAGGCCTCCAATACTTTGGTAACCTCGTCATCAATTTCATGCGCAGTTACGCCGGCTTTTGTTATTTCGTGACCGCGAAGGTTGGCACGAAGAACAGTTTCGTAAACGTCCCTCGCAGCATCCGAAACAGATCCAACGAAAACTGTGCGAGTTATATCTGCGCAAAACCCCTTGTACCGCGCGCCAAAATCAAACAACAGCGCATCGCCATCCTGAATTTTGTAGTCTAGTCGCGCATGTGCATGCGGTCTTGCAGAATTATCACCCGCAGCCACGATTGGACCAAACGCCAACTCTTCGGCTCCGTGGGTAAACATAGCTTGCGTCAGAAGTCCTTCGACATGTTTTTCCGTCATGCCTATCTGAACCTGCGCAAGAACGTCTGTCAGCGCGTTTTCGGATATTTTGATTGCATGCTCCATCTTCGCCAAATCGTCAGCTGACTTGATCATGCGTAGAATTGAAATTTCTTTTTCCGCATCGACGATCGATAAATCGGGATATGCCGCTTTGAGCGCGTGGTGCACAAAGACCCGCATTACTTGACCTTCAACCGCAAGGGAGGACAGAGACATCTTAGAAGCTAGCGTTTCGAACGCGCCAGCATATCCAACTTGATCGCGCCAATCGAATACTTCGCCCTCGAAGTTCAACAGATCAAACGAGCGCAGCTCAAGATTTGGAACGATTGCTGCCGGCAGCCCATCCACAGGAACAATCACCAAAAGTGGCCGTTCATGGCTATGAAAGCTGGCATTGAAAAGGCGTGTGAAATTTGGGCCGGGAACTAGCGCGACGGCATCGACACCCAAGTCGTATGCAACCTTCCGGTATTCGCTATAACGATCAGTCATTTTTATGAGATCCGTATAAGGTGGTCGGGGCTGAGCCGCCCCG
This sequence comes from Paracoccaceae bacterium, assembly GCA_016765235.1. GTDB lineage: Bacteria > Pseudomonadota > Alphaproteobacteria > Rhodobacterales > Rhodobacteraceae > NORP23. The sequence goes on along the minus strand of JAESQH010000215.1, from coordinate 2,502 downwards.
ACCATTTGTAGTTATTCAGCGATGTCAACGCCATAGAAGATGTGGCTTCCAAGTGGATGCACTTTGTAGCCAGTAACTTCTGGAAGCATTGCCATGTACACGATTGAGTGTGCAATGGTTGCCCAAGGAGCCTGCTCTTTGAAGATAACCTGAGCTTCTTCATAGAGACGCGTACGTTCTGCAACATCGGAAGTAATTTTTGCTTCCTTAATGATGTCATCGAACGGTTTGTAACACCATTGAGCGCGGTTCGAACGTGTAACACCATCACAACCAAGCAGAACAGCCAGGAAGTTATCGGGATCACCGTTATCACCGGTCCAACCAAGCAATACAGCCCCGGCACGATCAATCTCTTTCGAACGGCTTAGGTACTCGCCCCATTCGTAGGAAATGATTTCGACATCAACACCAACTTTAGCGAAGTCAGCTTGCATCAACTCAGCCATGCGACGTGCGTTCGGGTTGTATGGACGCTGAACTGGCATTGCCCAAATTTCCATGGAAAGGTCGGTAACACCGGCAGCTTCCAATGCCGCTTTTGAAGCAGCTGGATCATACACGTCATCAACGATAGCATCGTTATAAGACCAGATAGTTGGCGGAAGCGGGTTTTTCGCAATTTGCCCCGAGCCTTGGAACACCACGTCAATAATAGCCTGTTTATCGATAGCCATGTTTAGCGCGCGACGTACAGCAGGATCATCAAACGGTGCAACCTGTGTGTTGTAGGCAAGGTAGCCAACGTTCAAACCTTCTTGCTCCATCATTGTGATGTCCGGATCAGCCTGCATCGATGCGATATCGGCTGGATTAGGATAAGCCATAATCTGGCATTCGCCAGCTTTGAGCTTCTGGAAACGAACAGACGCATCTGTTGTGATCGCGAACACCAGGTTATCGATCGGTGAAGCACCACGCCAAAAATCCTGATTTGCCGCGTAACGAACTACGGCATCTTTCTGGTAGGCAACAAACGAGAATGGACCAGTACCGATTGGTGCCTGATTCAACATCTCAGGTGTACCGGCAGCCATCATTGCGTCGCCATATTCAGCAGATAAGATCGAGGCGAAGTCCATGGCCAGATTTGAAACCATTGGCGCTTCTGGACGAGTCAATACAAACTTGACTGTGTAGTCATCGACTTTTTCGACCGAACTAATCAGACTTGGCATCGACATACCGCCGAAATATTCCCACGTACCGCCGGAAACACCATTGTACGGGTGGTCCTCTAGACGTTGACGTTCAAAGCTGAAGATTACATCGTCAGCGTTGAAATCACGGCTTGGTGTAAACATATCGTTCGAATGGAACTTCACGCCTTTGCGCAGGTTGAACGTGTACTCAAGACCATCTGCAGAAGCACTCCAGCTTTCTGCAAGGCCAGGAATTACATTCGTTGTTCCTGTTTCGAATTCAACCAAACGGTTATAGAGCGGATGCGATGACGCATCGAAAGTTGTGCCGGATGTATATAGTGCCGGATCAAAACCCTCGGGTGATCCTTCCGAACAGTACACAAGCGTCTTCGCTGATGCTGCTCCTGTCGAAAGTGCTGCCAGCAACAAACCAGTTGCTATTTTCTTAGGTATTTGCATTTCATATTTCTCCCTTAAGCGTAGTATAAAAACCAAAGTTCACTTCGTACCGATCTATTGGCCAATGCAGGTTCTATAATTGCCTGCGTTTATTGGCCCAGGCGTTCTGTTCAATTTGGCTGGCTAAAATTTAGCCCGTAGAAAATATTAATGTGCTTTCGCAAGCACGAAAATCTACCATACGACGAACCGTTGGCAATGCAATAGCTGCATTTAACCGATTGGTCAGGCTAAATCGGAGTTATGGTGATTTGCGAAACATTGTCCTGAAATATTTGCGGACGCCTAAAAAAGCAGACCATATTGGGACTCCAAACTTCGTTGAGTGGCAAACAAACATTCAATCAAAAGAATAATATGGTTGTCGCAGCACCACTCCAATGTCTGAATTGGCCCAATTTGCTGTTTGCTGTAGCGAGCTCTAAAGAAGGGCATGGATTGGACGCAACGGATACATCATGTTGGATAAAAGTCAGTTTATTCACTGAGTCATCGTTAGTTGACCGTGCGTTTTCTATCTTCAATAAAGTTCGATTTCGGCGAAACTGAAACAACAATGTGCGATCGTACAGCGAAAGTCTCGTTATGGCCGTTCGTGCAGAATTCAGTAGAAGAAGCTCCATGCAGGCATCTGCAGCGCAGAAGAGAACCACGATTTCGCTGCTTACTGATAGTCCGCTTCCAAAAGTAGCAACCAATACGTTCGCGACCGCAGCGAACATCCGCTCTCCGCCTATTCTGTTGAAAAACTCGAAGATTTGACTGTTCCGCTTGGCGGGTGAATTTGTTTACTCCCCGCTTTCACACGGTTCTTCTGATAAGGTTATGGTTTGGTGCCAGCTTAGCGAGCTTTTTGAGGTTTTGGGCGGTTGCTGCGAGGAGAAATTCGTCGTGTGCG
>JAESQH010000214.1 GCA_016765235.1 Paracoccaceae bacterium | reverse complement strand
GCGCCAGCTCCCGCTTTAACCGCCTGTTCTCTGTGGCATGGTCGTCTTTGCTGTCAGCATCAGATGCTTTGGAAAACTTCTTCACCCAAATATATAGCGAGTGCGTGCTGACACCCAATCGCTTCGAAACCTCCGCAACCGGATATCCCCGCACCGTTACCTGATGCACCGCATCCCGTTTGAAATCGTCACTAAATCTTGCATTGCCCATGTCGGCCTCCTTGCCTCATTTTTAGGAAAGAAGGTGTCTACAAATCTATGGGTTATTCAAAGAGAACCAGTCGAAAAATGTGAAATCGTCGATAGCACTTTATACCTTGAAACAACTTATTTGCGTCGGTGTTCAGTTAACCGGTTTGAAATTATTACCGCCGCGAGCAAGGCTACGGCGAGGGATGGAATAAAAATTCCGCTCGAATTCAACCAAGCTGCAGCCTGGGAAAGAGCCGCATCAATATTCAGAGATGCAACGTTGTCGTACCCGGCACCCATGTTTTTTAATTTGGCCATTCTAGCCTCCTTCAACAAAATAAAACTAACGATCCCATCCTAGAATCGACATCATTGATTTTGCTTTGCAAAAGTAACTATTTGATTAAAGCTGATAAGTTTAAAGTGCGCAAAATAATGCAACTTATGCGAGCTATTTTTGTTGTAACTGCAATAGAATTATGCATTAGTATTTAAATAATGATCAATTGAGTTAATTTTGTAGGAAGGCTATTCGCGGGGCTCGAAGGCATGGCATGTGATTGACGCAAGGAGCTTTCGCCAATGCAAGACAACAGCTGGGTGCCACAGGTACTAAAAGACATTGAAAAATACTGCCATAAGAACGATTTATCAAAGGTTGCATTTTACCTTGAAGACGCAAGGCGAAAGTTTGAGCAATTTCAGGACGAAGAAAAAGCAGCAATAACAGGCCATAATGAAAACATTGAACCATTGAGGTTAGTATGGTCGCAACCTAGTTACTTAGTTGCCCGCCGAAAGTGAGTTCTGCTGAGTAAAAATGTTGTCGTACAATTCAAAGCTGAGTATTGATTCTTGAAACTTCCGGGTCTCCTATCTTTGCTTAACGGTGTTATTTTCGTTCCGAACTATTCCACTTCAATCAATGCAGATGCAATCACCGATCCGCCATCTAGTGCTGGGCGCTTGGTACCTGGGTATCATCGTCTTGACGTGGGGTTGCTTTATTGCGTCTACATATTTTACATGCGGTGGAATAGCTAAACGAAGGTAAGGTGTATAACTAATTAGCTAATTTAGGAATTTGTTGCTTTGAACGAAAGGTGAAGCTCTCTCGTCGGTTTTTGATTTGAATCTATTCATACCTGAGTACTCGAACATTAGGCTTATTCGCAAGTCCTGTACGCCCTCTGATGTTTCGAACATACCTTCACTTGTAAGTAGCTTTTCCAAGTCAGCCATAACACCGAAAGCCCAATTAAGTTTTTCGAGTTTCAAATTTAATCTCCCGAATTTGCATGATGTCAGCCATCAAAGTTAAAGCGCTGTGGTTAATTTTTAGTTAAAATGGTTCTCTTTGAATAACCCCTAGATTTGTAGACACCTTCTTTCCTAAAAATGAGGCAAGGAGGCCATCATGGGCAATGCAAGATTTAATGAAGATTTCAAACGGGATGCGGTGCATCCACTGTCTGGCAGTGGTTTGCGTGCAAACCATGAGAGGAAAGTTGCGGTGCGAGGGTATCCGGTTAAGGAAGTTTCTGGGAGATTGGTGTCAGCACACATTCGCTGCATTCGTGGGTGAAGAGATACTCCAAGTTGTCTGTAGCCGCTTTCAAAGACGACCATACCGAAGAGAACAGGCGGCTAAAGCTGGAGCTGGCACGGGTCATAGAGGAGCGTGACATCCTAAAAAAGGCCACCGTATACTTCGCCAGAGATGCCAAATGAAGTATGCGTTTATTGAGAGGCATCGACAATTATTTTCGATCCGTGCGATGTGCAGTTGTTTGCGCGTTCACCTCAGTGGTTTTTATGCTTGGCTGAAAATCCCTCTTAGCAAAAGGGCCGTCGAGGACCAGCGTCAGACAAAGCTAATCAAAGAGGCTTGGGACGAAAGTGGCAGGGTTTACGGGTATCAGAAACTGCATGAAGATCTCTTGGATCAAAGCGAGGCCTGCTGCGCGAACCGTGAAGCTCGGTTGGCAAGGCTGACGGACATCAAAGGCCCAAATCGACTATAAACGCCGTCCTGGCAAGTATGGTGGTAAGCCATCGATTGTCGTGGAAAACACGCTGAACCGGGAATTTGACGTTGATGCACCAGATAGATTTTGGGCCACGGACATTACCTATATCAAAACCTATGAGGGGTTCCTGTATCTGGCTGTTGTGATCGATCTATATTCTCGTCGTGTGGTTGGCTGGGCGACACATATCGGGTATGCACCTGCAGCGATTGAAGCACTGACAATATCGAATATTAATAATATTTTAACCAATATTTCATAATGCTACAGGGAGTTGGCAACTTTTGGGGACCTAAATGGAAGATAAACTAGAATACTGGATTGTTGACATGCTCGAAAATCTTGGCGCGGCTATGTATGAAAAACAAATGTATCGTTCAGCTGAAGCTATGGTCGAGATGCAGTTATTGGCAATAAATGAAATCCGCACTTCTGAAAACAAAAATATCGTGAACAAGGAAGAAAAGGACAAAAAAGAAAGTTATCGGTTCCCTCGAATCGTTCCTTAATCAGAACTTAAACATATGTTTATCCCGCGAATTTTCGACCAAATTCCCCTATCGTTATTGGCGAACCATAGCAATTATCTATCAATATCGGTATTCTTCAAAATAAATTATTCGTTCTGGTCCAACCCATAATTCCAATCAATAATAAAAGGCATCGATTCTGTTGCCAGTTGGAATAAATGAACGGAAAGGACAATTTTCGGATCACGCCCAATCAATATCGCTACTTAATAGAAAATCCGATATATTGGATAATTCGATTAATCCACCTTCGTATGATATTTCCAACTGACCATCCACGAGATTCTGGTCAACAGAATTTTGATCTACATCTCGGAATAGTATTCGGTCGACGCCTATTTCGAAATCGGTGATTTTATCATCACCGTGGCCGATCTTGAAAATAAAAGTGTCCGCACCCTCGCCCCCAGTCAGAATATCGTTTCCTGTCCCCCCAATTAGCTTATCGTTCCCCTTTTCTCCATAAAGTAAATCATTTCCGGATTTCCCCCTTAGGCGATCAACTTGTGTTCCACCAAACTGTCCGTAGTCAGAGTATTTGGAACAGATTAGGCTTTAGAATAAGAGAGTATCTGCCTCATCAGTTGGGTTATATTAGGCGGCGACTTTGCG
>JAESQH010000213.1 GCA_016765235.1 Paracoccaceae bacterium | reverse complement strand
TGGGTTTGGCAAAAATGTTAATACGCGCGGTCCGATTGATACGGTCTCTGCCGCCCAGCTATCAACAATTGCATTGGCTGCAGCTTTGGTTGCGCCGTAACCCGCGAAAAACTTTTGGCCGCCACGCGGGTCATTCATGAACACCGCAGTGCCCTCATTGGCGACCTTTAACAACGGTTCGGTCATCGCGATAATACGTTGTGTGGCGCGCGCGTTCACGGCCCACATCCGGTCAAAATCTTTTTCTGCGACGTGTGCGACTGGTGACAACAGCACCGCATGGGCCGCACAATGTACCAACAAATCGAGATGTCCCCAACGTTCATGGATCGCCAGACACATACGTTGCAACCCACCTTCGTCAGTGATGTCGAGGGGTACGAGGGTGCTTGAACCACCAACCGCCTCGATCTCGTCGGCTAAATCTTCCAGTCCACCTACAGTTTTGGCCAGCGCAATGACATGTGCGCCTTTGCGGGCCAGTTCGATCGCCGTGGCATAGCCCAATCCGCGAGAAGCACCTGTTACTAATGCGACAGTGTCCGGACCAATGTTCATTTAGCACTCTTTAATTCAAAGCCACTTTCGATCTTGTCTGTTGGGCTGACCGGATAGTCGCCGCTGAAACATGCATCACAATACTGCGGGCGAGTGTCATTCCGACCGTTGGGTTGGCCCACCGCTTTATAGAGACCGTCGAGCGAAACAAAACGCAGGCTATCCACACCCAAATGCTCACGCATCTGCTCTTCGGTCATTGAACTGGCCAGCAATTTTTCGCGATCAGGTGTATCGACGCCATAAAAACAGGGCCATTGTGTAGGCGGGGAGGCAATGCGGAAATGTACTTCTTTCGCGCCAGCATCCAGCATCATATCCCCGATCTTGCGGCTGGTCGTGCCGCGCACAACGGAATCGTCGACCAAAATGATCCTTTTACCGCGGATAAGGGCGCGGTTGACGTTCAGTTTCAACAACACGCCCATATTGCGAATTTGCTCGGTCGGTTCGATGAAAGTGCGGCCCATGTATTGATTGCGACTGATCCCCATGGCGTAAGGGATGCCGCTTTCCTGACTGTAGCCGATCGCGGCGGGCACACCGCCGTCGGGAACGGGGCAGACTATATCTGCGTCCACGGGGGCTTCGCGGGCCAGTTCCACGCCGATTGCGTGGCGGGCTTCATAGACGGATTGGCCTGTGAAAATGCTGTCAGGACGGCTGAAATAGACGTGCTCGAATATGCAGGGGCGGGGGTCGGCTTTGTGGAAAGGGAAAAAACTTTCTAAACCGTCGTCCGTAATCACTACCATTTCGCCGGGTTCGATCTCGCGTATAAAATCAGCCCCGATGATGTCCAGCGCGCAGGTTTCGGATGACAAAATCCAGCCGTCGCCCAACTTGCCCAACACCAACGGGCGCACACCCAGGGCGTCTCGCACACCGATCAGTTTGGTGCTGGTCATGGCGACAATCGAAAACGCACCCTCTACACGGCGAAGGGCATCTTTCAGGCGTTCGGGGATGTTTTTTTGAAAAGACCGCGCCATCAGATGCACGATGCATTCGGAATCGGAGGACGACTGGAAAATCGAGCCACGCTCGATCAACTCACGACGCAGAGCATCGGCGTTGGTCAGGTTGCCATTGTGTGCAATTGCGCTGCCACCCATTGCGAATTCGGCAAATAATGGCTGTACGTCGCGGATTTGGGTTTCACCCTTCGAGCCAGATGTAGAATACCGCACATGGCCAATCGACAGATTACCTGGCAGAGTTTTCATCAAACTGGATTTGGTGAAGTTATCACGGACATAGCCAAAGCGTCGCGCCGATGTGAAGCCAACTTCTGCGTCGTAGGCTACTACCCCACCGGCTTCTTGCCCGCGGTGTTGCAGCGCATGCAGGCCGAGGGCTACAAAATTCGCGGCCTCTGCCATCCCCCAAACGCCGTAAACGCCGCACTCTTCGTGCAATTTATCATCATCAAAAGGAAAGGCAGGCAGGTCAGCATCGTTGTACATATCGGCAAGGACTCGCTTGGCTTGTTGCAACTGCCTGCCTTATAGGCGGCAGTGCAGGCGGAGTCACCCCACCTTGCGCACCTGTGGCGATTTATTAGCCGTTGGCCGTCGCAGCTTCTTCGCCCGTAATCGCGTCACCAGTACAGCTTGCGGTCAACTGTTCGTAAGGTTCGATCAGCCACTCAGGAATTTCCTTTGGGATGTAATCCTGCATGCGAACTTGCTGGTCGGCAAGTATCACACGTGTTTTGGAATCCTCAACAACCGGGAAGCCTTCGCCGCCGGCGATAAAGAAATCATATGCCACCAAGGCAACAACGATAAGCAAACCACCGCGTGCGATCCCGAACAAGAACCCCAATCCACCGTCCAATGATCCAAGTGCAGATTTTTGAACCGCACCCGAGATTAGCGGCGTGAATAGCGCGATAACAACGAGGGCGATAGCAAACACACCAGCGAAGGCTGCAAGAATTCCCAATTCACAATTGTCCCCGATAATGTCGTTTAGAACAGGGATTTCCTGTACTAATGGCACGACCTGTGGCGAGAAGTAGAAAGCGACTATGCCCGCCCCGACCCAGCCTGCGATGCTAAGGATTTCACGGACGAATCCGCGTGAATATGCGAGAATAGCTGAGATTAATAGGATGGCGGCAACGCCACCGTCAAAAAGCGTGAAGTCTTCCATTATTCCGTCCCTTTTAATCGTCTAGCTGTCCAAAGCAATTTTCAATAAACTCCGCAAGATCATTAACTTTATGCACGTCTATGCCGGATTTGGCGATAGTTTTCATTCGTGAAGGCGCGTAAGCACTGGAAAACCCCAGTTTTTCGGCTTCTTTCAGCCGATTTTCGGGTTGCGAGATTGGCCTGAGGGCGCCTGAAAGACTGATTTCTCCGAAAACGACCGAATCAGCGGGCAACGCATGGTCCTGCCTTGCCGAGATCAGCGCGGCGGCTACTGCAAGGTCCGCAGCCGGCTCGCTGATTTTGATGCCGCCTGCGATATTCAGGTACACATCCATGCCACCAAAACTGATGCCGCACCGTGACTCCAGAACCGCCAATATCATCGCCAATCGCCCCGAATCCCAGCCAACTACAGTGCGCCGAGGCGTAGCGAGTGGCGAGCTTGCCACCAACGCCTGAACTTCGACCAACACTGGCCTCGTTCCTTCGATTCCGGCGGAAACGACAGAGCCTGACGTGGGTTTGTCCCGCTCGCTTAAGAATAGTGCTGACGGATTAGTAACCTGTTGCAATCCGCCACTTGTCATTTCGAACACGCCGATCTCATCTGCAGGGCCAAAACGGTTTTTGACGGCGCGAAGGATGCGGAACTGGTGACCGCGCTCGCCCTCGAAATAGAGGACTGTATCGACCATGTGTTCAATCACGCGTGGTCCGGCGATTTGACCGTCTTTGGTGACGTGGCCAACCAGAACCACTGAAATTCCACGCCGTTTGGCAAAGCTGGTTAGCTCGTGCGCAGCGGCGCGGACTTGCGAAACCGAACCGGGCGCCGAACCGATATGATCGGCCCACATGGTCTGGATGGAATCGATGATTACAAGATCCGGGCGTTCAGTATCCAGCGTTGTCAGGATATCGCGAAGGTTCGTTTCGGCGGCCAGTTTCACAGGCGCGTCCGTCAGGTTTAAGCGTTCGGCGCGCATCCTGATCTGGCTTGCAGCCTCCTCGCCCGAAACATACAGCACCTTCTTGCCTTTGTGGGCAAACGCGGCAGCAGCTTGCAACAACAGTGTGGATTTACCGATGCCTGGGTCGCCCCCCACCAGAATGGCGGACGCCGGAACAAGGCCACCGCCCAACACGCGGTCCAACTCGTCAATGCCGAAATGGCTGCGCACCAACAGCGCATCTTTGGACGACAAGTCCGAGAGTTCCATTTTCAGCCCCTTCGACGCGCCCAAAGTCTTGCCTTTGGGGCCAGCTGATAGGGCCACCTCCTCGGTAATGGAATTCCATTCGCCGCACGCCTCGCAACGTCCGGCCCATTTCTTATGTTCAGCTCCGCAAGCGGAGCAAGCGTATGTCGATGATTTTGCCATATCGATTTCTAACCTTATTGCGCCGCGAAGGGCAAGCCGAGGATTAGGACGATTGCGAAAATTATCTGGAAGGCGGGTAGGAGGCGGTTCCAGCGGGTCTCTAAAAATGTTGCGGTTGTGGCTGCGGCCAACAGGGCGATTCCGAGTATTTGGGCAAAATAGAAGGCAAGTAGCGAGATTGAGGCCATGCCGAGTATGGTTAACACTGCGGCGGCAATATGGGCGAATTGCAGTGCTCCACGTTTCAGTATGCTTTGATAAAGAGACCAGAGAAGGGCCGCAAATACGCCTGCGGCAACGGCTATACCACCCATAAGTTCAAAAATCATTGGATCCGCCGTTTGGTCAAATGCGTGATTACCATGGAGCCAAGGACGCAGGCGGTAAACAGGTATAGACCCCATGCGGTCTCGACCCGGCCAATGCCGACGCCTTTTGCACCAACGATATAGATCGCGATTAGGAACACGTCTGCCATCGCCAGTTTCCCGAGGATTTCGAGAGTTGGCAGGGCTTGTCTGGATAAATGGCCGAAATGGATCGACGCGGTAGCGGCAACTTTCAAGATAGGGGCGAAAATCGCGAGGAAAGTGACGAGCAGGGCGAGGAAGATGTCCGCTTCCCACAAAGCTCGCACGGCAGTTATGGTTGATATTTCATCGAGCGAAAACAGTGGGAGGAGGCCCGCACGAAGCAGAGGGGCAAACCAAGCGATGGGAAACAGGGCGAGGAGGGAGAGGTTTGCGAGTTTAAGGTTAATCATCGCCGCCTTCGTCGGTTTTGTTTTCTATCTTCAATACTTCGTTAGGCTTTTCGAGTTGAGCATAATCGGGAGATTTTCCTCTTGTGATTTGTTCAATTTCCGCCATCCTTTCCATTAGCGGTTTCACGTCGTCACCAAATTTTCCAGCAGTTTCACCTATATCGTTTACTCCGCCTAAGATAACGTCAAACAGCCCCTTTTCTTTATGTACTTCCTGTTCGATAGCGGAAATTCTTTTCAGCAATCTAACTTTATGCGGATTATCAAACTGTTGGGAAGTACTTACAATTTTGCGCATGTCAGAAGCGAGCATTGTGATAGCTTCTCTTTCAGCATCTGAAATAGCGAAGTATGCTAGGTCACTGTTTTTGGTTGTGCCAATACCATTGTCGTCCATCCCCAATTCCGTTAGCTGCGCATCAATAATACCTGCCATTCTTTCAATATTTTGAAGAGCAGCCGTATCGTCCCCGGACAAAATATGATCATCTATTTCTTCTATGAGCTGATTAAATTCATTTCTGAGTGTTTCATCAAATAAATTTAGGTGCCCTTTGAGGCGGTATATATTGCGGATGTTGACGTGTTCGTCCTCAATTGAACCGTTAAGTTGATTTCTAATTTTTGTAAGTATTTCGTTCTGCGTGTTCATTCTCTACCTAACCCTCTCAATAGGACCCTCAGCCCGCGCGTTAATGAACTGGTCCAAATACGGGTCACCGCTGTCGTCAATATCGCCAATCGCGCCAGTCCATTGTACGCGCCCATCGTGGATCATCGCTACTTTGTCGGCAATCGCGCGGACGCTCGACATGTCGTGGGTGATGGTCATGGCGGTTGCGCCCATTTCCACCACAATCTCGCGGATCAACTCGTTGATTACGCCGGACATGATCGGGTCTAGACCCGTGGTGGGTTCGTCAAAGAATATAATCTCGGGTTCGGCAGCGATGGCCCGCGCCAGCCCGACGCGTTTTTGCATACCGCCTGACAGCTCGGCAGGGAACATGTCCGCCACGTCGGGGTTCAGCCCCACGCGACGTAATTTAAGGATGGCGAGGTCGCGGGCGTCTGTCATTGACAGGCGGTCGCTTCCTTGGCGTAAGCGAAACGCAACGTTGTGCCAAACGGGAAGGCTGTCGAATAATGCTCCGCCTTGAAACAGCATTCCGAAGCGCGCAAGAAACGCATCGCGGTTGCCGGTGCTCGCTCGTTTCCCGTCAATCAGGATATCCCCTGCATCCGGTTTCATCAGTCCAAGGATGCATTTCAACAGCACCGATTTTCCGGTACCGGAGCCACCGATGATAACCATGCTTTCGCCGGTCGCTATATCGAGGTCAACGCCTGCTAGAACATGTTTGTCACCAAATGACTTTTTGACACCTTCAAGGGATATTTTAGGAACGCTGCTCATGCCGGAAACAACAATTCTGTTAACAGATAGTTAACCGACAGGATCAGGATGGAGGCAGAAACCACCGCATTCGTTGTTGCTTGCCCCACGCCTTGCGCCCCCCGGCCCGAATAGTAACCGTTGTAGCAGCCCATCAACCCAAGGATAAATCCGAACACGGCCGCTTTGATCAGGCCCGACGTAACATCGCCAATCACAAGAAAATCTACTGTGTTCTGGATATAGGTGGCCGAATTGAAACCCAGCCGCCCGACACCAACTAGATAACCGCCCATGACTCCGATAATGTTACCCACCACTACAAGCAGCGGCATGACCAGCGTGGCCGCAACCACCCGTGGCACCACAAGATATTTCATCGGGTTCGTCGATAGGGTGGTCAACGCATCAATCTGTTCGGTCACGCGCATCGTGCCCAGTTCGGCTGCAATAGAAGATGCGACGCGGCCCGCGACCATCAAACCCGCCAATACCGGCCCCAATTCGCGAACCATACCAATGGCAACAATGGACGGCACCACGCTTTCGGCGTTAAAGCGCGCGCCGCCTGCGTATATTTGCAAGGCCAGCGCGCCGCCGGTGAACAGGGTGGTCAGGCCAACCACAGGCAGCGAGAAATATCCAATGCGCAGCAATTGCAGCCCGAACTCGCGGAAATAAAACGTTCCGCGCACGATGTGCGACAGGGTTGCGCCCGTGAATATCGTAAGCTGCCCGATGGAGGCCAGCAACGCTAATGTGGAGCGACCGATGGATGCGAGGAAGCTGTGAAAAAAGTTCAGTACAATCATGCTAGTCTTTGTAGACGCGCTTGTATCTGTTGCCAAGGCTGGTCAGAATTTCGTATCCGATTGTTCCTGCGGTCTTCGCCAGAACATCAACGGTTTGCGTGGTGTTCAGGATATCCAGAGATGTCGGAATTTCCGCTAAGTCCGTAATATCAACCGTGATAAGGTCCATCGAAACCCGCCCGACAATCGGACAACGGATATCACCTGCATACAAGCTGGCGTCTTGCCCCATCGCTCGGATCAACCCATCCGCATAGCCGCCAGCTACCGTTGCAATAATCGATGGGCAGGTGGCAATCCATGCGGCGCCATACCCGACGCTTTCGCCAACCGCGACAGGTCTAGTTTGGATGATAGGCAACGACAGTTTAACGACCGGTCGGGCATCCATAAACGGATCGCCGCCGTAAAGACCGATGCCCGGGCGGGTCAAGTTCATGTGGTAATCCGCCCCCAACAATATTCCGCCTGTAGCAGCGAGACTGCGTTGACACGCTGGTAATCTGGCAGCCATTTCATTGAACGCGACCAGCTGCGCCGCGTTTTGGGGGTGTTCAAATTCGTCAGCGCAGGCCAGATGGCTCATCACCAGTACTTGATCAAGGGCGGGCATCTTGTCCATGATGGAATTCAGTTCTTCGCGCTCCAACCCCAGTCGGTTCATTCCGGAATCGAGTTGCAAGCCGCAGGTCGCTCCCTGCCGATCGATCAGAAATCGCGTAATTTGATCGGCGTTGTTGAGCAGCGGCGTTAGATCGAATTCGACAAATGCGTTCTCGTCACCTCGCATGTATCCTGAGAAAACGAATATCCGTGTGGCTGGTCCAATGGCTTGGCGCAGCGCTACGCCTTCATCTGCGAGGGCTACGAAAAATGTCGTTACACCTGCTTTTTGTAACGATCGCCCAACTGGCCTAACACCAAGACCGTAGGCGTCCGCTTTTATCACCGCGCCAGTTTCGACCGTATCAGCAGTTTTCGCATCTAATGCGCGCCAGTTGGCGACAATAGCGCCAAGGTCAATCGTCAGTAGCCCCCCAGGCATTAACCGAAATCCCCGCCGCCTTGCTGGTAGGTTTTCACGAGGTTTCCAAAGCGTGTAAACTGCCCTTCAAACGACAGATCGATCGAGCCGATTGGACCATGGCGTTGTTTGCCGATAATCACCTCTGCCTTGCCCATCAGTTGTTCCATTTCCTGCTGCCACGCCATCATTTTTTCAACTTCATGCTCGCCGGGTTTCTCGCGTTCTTTGTAGTATTCTTCGCGGAACACGAACATTACAACATCTGCGTCTTGCTCGATCGAGCCGGATTCACGCAGGTCTGAAAGCATCGGGCGCTTGTCCTCGCGGCTTTCTACCTGTCGGGAAAGCTGGGAAAGGGCGATGACGGGAATGTTCAGCTCTTTCGCGATGGCCTTCAGGCCCTGCGTAATTTCAGAAACCTCGTTCACGCGGCTGTCTTTGGCGGTCGCGGGGCGAACCAATTGTAAATAGTCTACGATCAACACGTCCAGTCCATGTTGACGTTTCAGCCGCCGTGCGCGCGCCGCCAGCGATGAAATCGGCAGGGCGGGGGTGTCGTCGATGAATAACGGGCAGGTCTCCAAATCCTTGGCGGCTTCTAGAAAACGCCGGAACTCGTCTTCGGTCATATCACCGCGACGGATTTGTTCCGATGGAATTTCGGCAGCTTCGGACAGGATACGTGCCGCAAGTTGTTCGGATGACATTTCGAGCGAATAGAACCCGACAACACCGCCCTCTATTGCGCCTTCGGA
>JAESQH010000212.1 GCA_016765235.1 Paracoccaceae bacterium | reverse complement strand
GGACTGGAGGCGCATCGCTATGCGGTTCGACCGCTGCGCACATGCTTTCCTATCAGCAATTCAGATTGCCGCAATCGTCATCTTCTGGATTTAACGAGTCCTGACCCTAAATAGCTGGTCTCAACCAGCGTATCGTAAACACAACGAACCAAGTGACCTTGGAGCGCTTCAACCGTTCCTCGACTTTGCTATCCCTGACAAAGATCAACAAACGATACTCTTGGATTGGACTGCTTGGTCCCTCCAAAATGAAGCATCGAAACCAACCTGGGCTATTTTGCTGTTTTCCGAAGAAAAAGGGACGGGAAAATCTACGATTGGAGTTGTCTTGGAAGCCCTCTTTGGTGCGGCGAATACAGCAAAGATTGATGGGGTAGACAAGCTGGTCGCCACCCACAACGACCGTGTGTTGGATAAAAAACTGATCGTTGCCGAGGAGGTTCATATCAGTAGCCGATCCAAAACAGGCAATGCACTGAAAGACCTCATTACAAGCGACAGAACGACGGTAAATCCCAAGTATCAAGCCACGAAAACCATCCCCCTCAAGGCCTGTTACCTCTTTACGACAAACCACAAGCCGCTCTGGCTCGAAGGTGGTGAACGTCGCTACTACATCATCGAGATGAGCCATGAAGGTCATGCACAAGGCCCAAAGAGTGACGAATTTTCTGACCTGGTTAGGGACGTTTATGACCAGATAAGCAATCCTAAACGGCTCTCTGCGCTATATGCGGCTTTAATGGCGAGAACGGTTTCTGAAAAGTTTAGCCCCAAGAGCATGAGGTTCGATGACAACGCCACACCTATCATGAGGGAACTCCAAGCCCAGTCAGGAAACGAGGGTGATGAAACACTTGAGTCGATTTTGGCCGAGTATTCTGTTTCAATCATTCCAAGCTCTGATTTTAAGGAACTTGTCAGGTACTTGAATGCAACGAATGATAATGCCCTGAGAAATGCGCTGTCGCGCCTGGGATGGGAAGACACAAGGCAGCGTTTTGCCGGGAAACAACAACGAGTATGGTCCAAAAAAAGGATATTGATCGATGAAGGTCGTATCCAATCCGTTGAACTTGCTGAAACCTTGGTGGGGGCCGTCAAAAATGGCTTCGTGTGGTTTCCGATAGAGTATTACGTTGAAGCAACCTGGGCAGCACTTAGAGACAATAAGCTGAAACCCAAATTTATGAGCCGCGAAAAGACATCAGCCTTCGGTGATAATAACGGTGAAAACGGCCCTTTCCTGGATAGCACATCCCATCTTAGATACGAAACTTGGCGCAATGACACAGACATGCTGGCATCGCAGCATAAAAAGTTCCTGAAACATGACGAAACCTGATCCCTGCCCTGATGAACATGCACGGATTGCCCTTAACGCATACCAAGACTGCCTAAAAGCTTGTGCTGCATTCGAGGGGTTTTTCTTGCCCGAACTGGAACAGAGGACTGATCAGGTATGGTGGAAGGGAACCTTGGAAAGCAATGCTGAAGAACTTGCCCAACGTATCCAAAGATACCTCTTAGAAGCAAATATGACGGGTGAAGGGTGCTTAGAACTCAGAGCGCCAAATACATCCGCAACAACACCTACGCCTCAGAGAATACATTGGAGACATCATCGCCAAAAAGTGTACCAGCTTGTAGCTTGGGGCTTGCTTGGCGAAGTTCCAACTAAAAGATGGGTTGTTCGCCACCTATGCAATAACCGCCTCTGCATACACCCAGAACATCTGGAGGTGGGCACACAAGCACAAAACCTACGGGACCAACAACTCAACAGGACCAAAAATTGGCCCCATCAGTAAAGGGTTTTGTCTGTCTTGCTGTCTTATTGCCTTACTGTCTCAGCGCAACGGTGAGGGAGGTGCCGCTTAATCGTAAGTGTCCGCATTCGTAAACCGCGTTCTGGGAATTTCAGCTTTAACCAAGGTCTAAAGATAAGTTCGAATGATATCTGGTACACCCTAATCTGTGTAGCTATCGTTTTTTATACTACTCCCGAAACCTTGATCACATTGGATTAGCGTTTTCCGACGTTCTTGCGCGATAACGCGTAAGCCTTAAGCTTTTTGCGATACAGACTGATCGAATGATCGGTGCCACCTGCCTTCCCGAGAGTCGCGATCCAGCGGCGGACGACCCATCCAATACGGACTGGAAAAGATGGGTTGGAGTGAAGCGCAAGGCCTGGAAAACTCTCATGCGATCCGGGTTCGACGTGATTCAGATATCTCATATCTCCATAGTGTACATATCCCTTAAATCGACGCAGAAAACTCGAGATGAAAGTGAAATGGAGAAGATTAGCGATCGTAATAAAAAATCCAACGATGTATGCGGGTGGAACTCGGGGAACCAGATCTGCCGCGTTAACTATCCGGTAAATCGGAGTTTTAATCTGATCGTCAACTGTTGCATTACCAACACGAGGACCGCCAAACGTATAACAGGCCCCCTGGCTGTCGGAAGCGAGCAAGCGAGTGGCCAAAATGGCGAGGGCCCCGCCAAGAGAATGACCAGTGATGTAAACCGGTATGCCCTTATGCAGAACAAGATCATCGGCAATAGCGTCGTGGACATGGTTAAAGGCTTTAAGAAATCCGCTGTGCACTTTTTCTTCGCCATTGAGAGTTGTCAATTTAGCGTTCACATCGGAATGAATGTCTCGCGGGGTCATTTCGGTCCCTCTGAAAGCGAGAACGAGCATGTCAGAGCCCTCTTTATTCGTTCTTTTCGCAAGAAACGCTTGTGTATCGTCACGATTGTAGGTCTGCAATAATTCGAATCCCGCGATTTTTAGGACCGTTTTAAGCGTTTCCTCATTGCCACCGCCGAGTCTAACGTCAAGAATCGATTTGAGCCGTTCTTCGATGGCCTTGACGCCGTTCAGTTTCGCCAAGTCTTCGGCCAATTTAAACACAGCGTTACTATCCTCAAATCGGTAATAAGCTAGTTCTGACATGGCAGACATAAGCCAAGCTGTGCGATCGCTATATGCTGCACGCATCACCGGAACACCCAAAAGTGTCGGTTCATCAAACGGATTATCTACATCTGTTGTCATAGTTTTCTGTTCCAATATCTGTAATTCTGTGTCAGAAGTAGTTTACACATTGAGAAGTGCTTTATTTTACAATGTGGATATCTGAATTCCCTCTCAATTTTCTTGTTTCAAGTTTTTATGCCCGTTCTAGGCCTGTTCAAATAATCTATACCATCATTTGCAATATTCGTACGCAAAATATTCCCATTCTGGCATTACAACAACTTTATCAGTAGGATATAATAGCCGATTTGCGGAGCTTCGCGCATTTAATGCCCAAAAAGCCTGTTTGCACAATATTTTAGAAGGAGATATTAATGTCTGTAGAATATATAATAAGAGCAACTATCTGTTCGCTTTTAGCCTTACCATTCTTTAATTTAATTGGCTCTGCGAATGCACAGGAAATTCACTTTGCTCACTGTGTAAAGGGATGTCCGAGCGGAGCGCCAGTAACGAACGACTTGATTGTAAGAGAAATCTACGTCTTGTCGTCCAACGATGATCGAAAATTTGCTGATTGGGTGGCGTATCGTGTGACAAACGATACGATAGGCTCTTCTAGTTCGTTGCTACGAACTTGGAAGAGCGACCCTTCCTTGGATGGTTCGGAAACACTAGAGCTCAACGATTATTCAGGAGCAAATCAAGCACATGATTATGACAAGGGGCATCAGGCTCCGTTGGCGGCGTTTGCAGGTACCGTGTATTGGCGTGAAACAAATTTCCTATCGAATATTACACCACAAAAGGCGAACTTAAACCAAGGAGCTTGGAAGGAGCTAGAGTCTGCGGTTCGTCACGCCACTGATCACCTACGAGAGCTGTATGTTATCACAGGGCCCTTGTATGACGGAAACGTTATGCCTGAATTACCTGGGGCCAATGAACAGCATCAAGTTCCGACCGGATATTGGAAGGTCATTTCGACCGCAGGCGGCAGAATTACCGCGTTTATTTTTGAACAAGCGACCCCGCGAAACGCTGATTACTGCGATCACAGAAGAAGTGTGTCGGAAGTTGAAGCAAGAAGCGGCCTCGATTTATTTCCAGAAGTTAGTAACTGGCCGAGCGGAGACCTAAGCAATGATCTCGATTGTTAACCGCCTCTGCATCCACCCAGAACATCTGGAGGTGGGCACACAAGCACAAAACCTAAGGGACCAACAGCTCAACAGGACTAACGATTGGCCCCATCAGTAAAGGTTTTTGTCTGTCTTGCTGTCTTGGTGTCTTACTGTCTCAGCGCAACGGTGAGGGACGTGCCCAAATGACTTCACCATCGCATCTTTTACGAATTTTGTTCCCTTTGCTAACCGTCAATATATATTCAGAGATCGCTCCTCGTAAAAACGAGATCTGATCGTCTGAGCAACTTACTATCTCCCTGAAAATAAAGTGATAATTCTAACTAAACTTATTGGCATAAAAATTCTGCATATACGCATTATGCCTATGAATTGCGCACCGCTTACGCACCATTTCCTGAAACACTACCTCTAATAGACACATAAAAACAACAGCTTGCAGGGGTACATATCCCCTACCGCCGGAGCCATATTTCTCTACCTTTATCATAATAACTAAGCCCACAAGGCTTTCGCACCATTTTGCGCACCACTTTTGCACCATTTGGGTCGCAATCCAACTCTAAATTGTCATAGTTAGACTGTCCGTAGTCAGAGTATTTGGAACAGATTAGGCTTTAGAATAAGAGAGTATCTGCCTCATCAGTTGGGTTATATTAGGCGGCGACTTTGCGGTGTTGCAAGCGTCGCGTTTGCATAGTTTTCCGTTTG
>JAESQH010000211.1 GCA_016765235.1 Paracoccaceae bacterium | reverse complement strand
GTATGTGCAATCACATTGTAAATTGCGCGATCGACATAGCCCGGATCGTCTGTCGAGGCTTCCACCTCTGCACCCGCCGCCTTATGCGCATCGGTAGGTGCGCCGTGAACATACCCAAGAATTTGATGCCCCAGCGCGGCGATACCGGCGATTGGTTTCTCGATCAGCCCATCTGCACCCGCCGCATCAATTTTTTCGCGGTGGTCCTGCATAACATAAGCCGTCAGGGCTATCATCGGGACGTCTGATTTGGTGTCTTTACGCGCACGGATTTCGCGTAGTACTTCCAAACCGGATTTGCGGGGCATCTCGATATCCAACAATACCACGTCAAATTCTTCTTGCTCGAACATGGCGAGCGTTTCAACGCCGTCAGACGCTACTTGAAACTTCGCGCCCATGCTTATCAACATCTGCGTGACCACCAACTGGTTAGTGACATTGTCCTCGGCCAGCAAAATATTCAGATGACTTAGATCGGGCAATACATCGATATGCGGCGGCGGTGGCTTGATGGCTGCGGATGCAGACGGGAACGTTACCGTTACGCACGCACCACCGTCGTCGTTATTTTTGACAGAAATCGTCCCGCCAACTTCGGTCACGAGCATTTCTGAGATGTATAATCCCAAGCCCGACCCCTCTTGTACGGAATTATCGGGCCGGCCGCGGAATTGAAACAACATGGCCAGCGCGGAATCGCTAAATCCGGCGCCGGAATCCGTCACCGATATCACAACGTTTTTGCCACTACTTATCGCATTGATGGATATGTCGCCACGTTTTGAAAACTTGATAGAATTGCCGATAAGGTTGTTGAAAATACGATGGAAACCTGTGCGATCAATGACATCCAACGTTTCGACGCTTCGGGAAATGTTCACATCTATATGTATTCCGGCACTTTCGGCCTGATCGTACCAACGCTGTACCAACAATGCGATTTCGTCAGGAACGTTCAGCGTGGTCGAAGGTTTTTGCGTCTCGCCCCCCCCGAAAACCAGTTTCAACAGGTCGTTCAATAAAGCACCGGACGTTCGCGCGCGATTCAGTCGCTCGCGTGTATCAGCGGACAAACCGTCGTCGGCGATCAACTCAAGGCTTCCAAGCAATCCGAACATAGAAGAGCGGACATCATGCGCCAGAAGGGCAAAACCTTCATTTCCCAATCCATCACTCAATTCTGCCTCGAAACGACTGACTTCATTTATCTGTTCGGACTTCATAGCTGCTCGCACCTGATTCGCATTCTGAAAATGATGTGGCATTCTACTCAAGGTTGTTAAGAATTGATATACAAGTCGCGAAAATTCCTGCGTTGCAGGATATCAGGCTACGCGCTCGCTAACAATCTCACGAATTTCGTGAAAGTTCAGAGGTAAATTTACAGTGAAATCAAAGGCGTTCTGCTCTATCGGAGCGCCCAAGGCAACCAGCAGTGCCTGTGGAAATTCTTCACGCGCTCGCGATAAATAGTTAATTTCCAAAGCGTTTCCGGCTTCGATAAGCGCGATATGCACCGGATTTTCATCGCCCTGCTGCACAAACTTCACATCGACTCCGACCAGTGCAGTGCGGCAAATCGCGGCCATGGCGTCCGTGCTCGATAAAACTTCGATATTGAGGGCCGTTGCCACAAATTCTTCGGCCGGTATCGAGATGATAACCGCGATACGCCCGCCAACAGGGTTATCGATGCGCAAACTTCCGTGCATCACTTCAATAAGCCCCCGCGCGATTGCAGGGCCAAGTGCATCGGTTGAGAACGATTCCCGCCCCCGATCCTGCTCACCAAGTATCAGATCGGGTGTCCACTCTCCGCCTTCGGTCGAATACTCGAACGTTAGTTTCACCAGTAATGCGCTGCTTTCGTAAGAAAACTCCATTTGCGCATCATGAACGCCGGCGGTTTCGACAACATACTGCGCCAAATGACTGAATGCTTGGCGAAGCCTGCGAAAATCCCCCTGCAAGTGCTTCGGGCATTCCGGTGAAACCGATACCGAAAACGTCCCGTTTTCCCGCTTGGCGAGTGGTATGAATTGCTCCCGTACAGCGAGCGCTAAATGTTCAACTTCGAATGGTTTTGTCGCAAGGTTTACCTCGTCCGAATGCAGGGCGCTAAAATCCAGAATATCCGCAAGCAGATCCACCATTTTCTGGCCGGATTGCTCTGCTTGCTCGATCAGGCGCACTTGGCTGTTTTGAACGGCACTTTGTTTAGACAAAGCCAGCAACCCTAGTACACCGTTCATTGGCGTACGCAATTCATGGCTCATCATTGTTAGAAATTTCGATTTGGCACGGCTCGCCTTATCGGCAACATCCGCGAGCCTCAGGTTAGTTTCAGCAAGCCGCTTGTACCGCATACTTTCCCGATTGATATAGGCGAGCGATGCCAGCACGATAGCAATCGCCAATCCGCCCAACAGTAAGGTCCGGTCAACACCGGATTGCAGTTGTTCGCGAATTTCTCGGCCCTTCACTTCTTCACCAAGGGTTACTTTACGACTGAAAATGCGCAGTTCATCAGCGTAAGACTTGAAGGCCTGCAACAACGCCGCCGCCTCGGCCCTGTCGTCTTTTGCCAAACCAACAACACGTCGATCGACCACTTTCATGTCGGCAAACAGCCTTGAGATGATCTGGGTCTCGCGGTCATACTCTCTTAAGCGCTCGCCTATGCCGCCTTGATTAAAGATCGCGATCCTGCTCCAGAGAATGTCAAAGCGGTTGTTGACGGCTACCGCATCGCCCCCAGAACCTTCGATCTGGAATTGGATCAGGGCTTCGCGAAACCGGCTCAGCTCCTGTTCCAATTGATAGGAAGCCCAGGTGATATCCTCAAGACTGGCAGCCTGCATCGCAGCCACGTCTTTGCGAAAGGCGTTGTATCCAACGATGGCAAGACCACTGGCCGCAAGGAAAACGGCCAAAACCACGAGACGTGGAAGGCCGACAACCTTCACAATACGTCAACCTTGACCAGTTGCCAGATCAAACGGTCATTATAGACGCGGTCCTGCAATTCAACGTTTTCGCTCATCGGATAAATCACCCATATCGGCCCCTTGTCGCGGATAGAAAACCGTGTGCCGTTTTGGGTCATGGCAAAAATCACATCGTATTCCAGTAAATCCGACATTGGCACTTCGACTGCATAATCGTTAACAGCCGTTAACTTCAACATCCCGATATCCGAGGCATTTAGTAATGCGATCACATCACGCGCCAGAGGGCCGGTGAATTCCGCCAACCCGTCCACAAATTCGTTTTCTGTGAACACCGTGAACTGCTCCATCGCCAAAAGGTCTTCTTCTGTCAACTCGACGGCTGCACCGTCTGAAACATTCGTTAAACTAAGGTACACATCTTCGCCAGCGATTGCAGCACTAGCAAAGAGAAACGTAAGTACAAAAACACCACCCACAAATTGTTTACCAACCGTTAACAAACTATTCATATTTCAAACTCCTATATCTGTTGATATTACATGCAAATTTCGGGCCAAAGGCTTTGTTCCGATGAAATCGTTCGGTCATTGTTGCTTTTCCGTTCAAATTCAAACCTTTTTGCATTTTGCAATTTACGATGATCGCCAAATGCAAAATACGGGGAAACACGTCGTTACTCTTGGATTTTATTAAAGTTTTACGTTTTACACGAACATATATTTCCCTCTGGCCAAAGCCATTTGGCGGGCATAGGCTCGCTTTGAAAATCCCAATTACGAGGCGCAAATGGACCATCGAACAAACTTCCCGTCGACCGCAGATATGCAAGCCGCAGATGCGGCACACCACCTGCATCCTTTCACCGACACGACCGAGATAAACGAAAAAGGTGCACGAATTATTACCGCCGCGGACGGGGTGTATATTAAGGACAGCGAAGGCAACAAATTGCTGGACGCGATGGCAGGGCTTTGGTGTGTAAACATCGGCTATGGTCGCAGCGAGCTGGCCGATGTCGCCCATCGCCAAATGCTCGAATTGCCCTATTACAACACATTTTTCATGACCAGCCACCCGCCCGTTATCGCTTTGGCCGACAAGATCGCAGACCTGATGCCGGGCAATTTGAATCGCGTGTTCTTCGCCGGATCGGGTTCCGAGGCCAACGACACCAATATCCGCTTGGTGCGGCATTACTGGGCCTCCATGGGGAAACCCGACAAACGCATCATCATTTCGCGCAAAAACGCTTACCACGGTTCCTCCGTCGGGTCGGGCAGTCTTGGCGGCATGGCCGGCATGCACGCCCAAGGCGGAATGCCAATTCCAGACATCACGCACATCGACCAACCTTATTGGTATGCCGAGGGTGGCGACTTGTCCCCCGAAGAATTCGGCCATAAAACCGCCCGCGCCCTAGAGGCCGAGATCGAGCGCCTAGGCATCGACAACGTCGCCGCCTTCATCGCCGAACCCGTACAAGGCGCTGGCGGCGTCATCATCCCGCCATCCACCTACTGGCCCGAAATCCAGCGTATCTGTGATGAAAACGAAATACTGCTAATTGCGGACGAAGTTATCTGCGCCTTCGGGCGTACCGGCAACTGGTTCGGCTCGCAAACCTTCAACATTCGCCCAGACATCATGACCATCGCCAAGGGCCTGTCCTCCGGCTACCAACCCATCGGCGGCAGTGTAATTTCCGAACGCATGGCCAAGGGTCTGGATGTGAACGGGGGCGAGTTCGCCCACGGATACACATATTCGGGCCACCCCGTCGCATCTGCTGTAGCACTGGAAAACCTGCGCATCTTGGAAGAAGAAAAAATCGTCGACACCGTGCGCGATGAAACCGCCCCCTACCTAACCGAAAAATGGTCCGCACTGGCAGATCACCCGCTGGTGGGCGAGGCCCGAAACATCGGCATGATGGGCGCACTGGAATTAACTCCAGACAAATCCGCCCGCGCACCGTTCGCATCAGGTGAGGGCACCATCGGCCTGATCTGCCGCGAGTTCTGCTTTGCAAACGGCCTGATCATGCGCCACGTAGGCAACAAAATGATCATCTCGCCCCCGCTGGTGATCTCGAAATCCGAGATTGACGAGCTGACCGAAAAAGCCTGGAAATGCCTCGACCTGACACTGGCAGAGGCGAAAGCCCAAGGCTTGATGGAAGTCGGGACACGTTAAATGCGAAACACCGGATTCTTCTGGGATGAAAAGTGCT
>JAESQH010000210.1 GCA_016765235.1 Paracoccaceae bacterium | reverse complement strand
TGAAAATCGCGAAACTGACGGCCCAAGGGGGTGTCGGGCACAAGGCCCATGCCGACCTCGTTCGACACGCAAATCACCGGATTTGGTGTCGCGGATAGCGTGGTTAACAATTTGGTAATTTCTGTATCAACATCGGCTTCGGCGTGCATTTGGTTGCTCAGCCACAAAGTCAGGCAATCGATCAACACGACGGAGTTCGCTGCAACCTCGGCCGTAGCGCCCGCAATATCCAGCGGGGCCTCGATGGTTTGCCAATCAGGCCCGCGATCTCGGCGGTGCTTTGTGATTTTGGCTTCCATCTCCGCATCGAACGCCTGACTTGTGGCGATGTAGGCACGCGGGCGGTTAGCGCTTATCGCCAGCCTCTCCGCAAATGCGGACTTGCCGGAGCGGGCGCCGCCAAGGACTAAGGACAGGTGTGGGAATGCGTGCATGAAGGGATTCCAGTTTGTTAGCCTTTGTATTCTTTCATACTTGATTGACGGAATCCACGAACAGTTGAAGAATATGCGTATTCATCAACTTGAAACCCTCAAAATAATAAAATACATTACTAAATGGTAAATATATTTATTTCCGTAGGATATTGTGATGTTACAAGGCCGGAAGGTACTTCTTGTTATTGGCGGCGGGATCGCGGCGTATAAATGCCTCGATCTGATACGGCGGTTGGCGGAACGCGGTGCGACAGTTACGCCTGTTTTGACGCGTGCTGCCACCGAATTTGTGACACCGTTATCTGTCGCCGCGCTGGCTGGTGAAAAGGTCTATACCGATCTGTTTGATCTGACCGACGAGGCGGAAATGGGCCATATCCAGCTTTCTCGCGCGGCCGATCTGTTAGTCGTTGCCCCAGCGACGGCTGATCTGTTGGCCAAAATGGCGACGGGGCAGGCGAACGATTTAGCGACTACGCTTTTGCTGGCGACTGATAAACCCGTGCTGGTCGCGCCTGCGATGAATGTCCGCATGTGGGAACATCCGGCGACACAACGCAATATCGCGACTTTGAAGGCCGACGGCGTGCGGTTCATTGGCCCTAACGATGGCAACATGGCGTGTGGCGAATTCGGCCCCGGTCGGATGTCTGAACCGCTGGAAATTGTCAGCGCGATAAGTGCGGCGTTGGCTGACGGGCCATTGAGCGGCAAACATGTTCTGGTAACGTCCGGCCCAACGCACGAACCTATTGATCCGGTGCGGTATATCGCCAACCGATCGTCGGGCGCACAAGGCACCGCGATTGCCGAGGCTTTGGCGGCGCTGGGCGCAAGCGTTACGTTTATTACAGGTCCGGCGGATGCGGAACGGCCCAAAGGCGTGAATGTAGTTGAAGTTCAAACCGCGCAGCAAATGCTTGAAGCAACGCAAAAAGCATTGCCTGCGGAGGCCGCCATATTTGCCGCCGCTGTTGCCGATTGGCGTGTAGCGAATGCCGTTGATTCCAAGATCAAGAAAGATGGGTCTGGCAACATGCCCGCCCTCGAATTCACCGAGAATCCAGATGTATTGCGAACCGTGTCGCAGATGACCGATGGCCGCCCGCAATTGGTTATCGGCTTTGCAGCTGAAACCGATGATGTGCTGGCGAATGCCACGACTAAGCGCAAACGAAAGGGCTGTGACTGGATCATTGCCAACGATGTTTCGCCGGAAACGGGTATCATGGGCGGTTCTGAAAACGCGATTACGCTTATTTCCGATGCCGGACAGGATAGGTGGGAGCGGATGAGCAAAGTTGACGTTGCCCGCAAACTCGCCTCAAGAATCGCCGAGACATTGGCATGAACCAATCGCTTCGCATCCACCGTACAGAAAATTCTGATGCTGATGTGGCGCTGCCGGCTTATGAAACAGATGGCTCGGCTGGAATGGACATTCGGGCGAATTTTCCGAACGGTGAGGGGGTCACGCTCGCGACCGGTGCGCGGGCGTTAATCCCGACAGGTCTGAAATTTGAAATTCCGGCGGGCTATGAAGTGCAGGTTCGACCGCGTTCGGGCCTCGCCCTTAAACACGGCATAACATTGGTTAACGCACCCGGCACAATCGACAGCGACTATCGCGGCGAGGTCGGGATGATCCTGATTAACCACGGCAGTGAACCTTTCCACATCACCCACGGCGAACGTGTCGCGCAAATCGTGTTCGCGCAAGTCACCCGTTGCGAAATCGTTGAAGTAGCCTCTTTATCCACAACCGAACGCAGCGCTGGCGGCTTCGGCTCTACAGGAAAAACGTAAACATGCTCCGAATGTCTCGTAAAATCGTTCTGGCCTTAGAGGCGGTTCTGGATATCGCTTATAACGGTCGCCCGCATCCTGTGCAGTCCAAAGACATCACGGAGCGCCAAGGTATTCCGCAAAGGTATCTGGAACAGGTGTTGCAACAACTGGTTCGTGCCGGTGTGCTGAAAGGCGTTCGCGGTCCGCGCGGTGGATACACGCTGGCGCGGGAGCGGCGACGGATAACGCTGGGCGATGTTTTACGTGTTGTTAACCAAATGGAAAACGACGAGGATTCCACCGTTTCGCGGGCGCGCCTTGGCGAACAGATCATTAGCCCCATCTGGGATGAAATGCAGGAAGATATCCTTAATCGCTACGACGCGATCACGATGGAAGATTTGTGTCGTGATGCCGAGGCAAAAGGCATCAAGCGCGCGGATGAAGAATCCGTCAGCTTTACCATTTAGAAACCTTTCTAAATAAATCTTTAATGATCGGGCGAGATTCCCTCGAAACCGTCACACCAATGTCGGAAACGACAACCCATACATCCCACGCTGTGCCATGCTGATCGCAACCGGTTTTTAACAGGCCCGCGACATGCGTATTATCATTTCGTTCATCGCACTTTTTGCATCGATCTCGCTTTTACAGCTCGGTTCGGGTGCTATTGGCCCCCTCGATGTACTGTCCGGTATCTCCGTAGGGTTCACCAATACGCAAATCGGGCTTCTGGGATCGGCGCATTTCTTCGGGTTTTTTATAGGTTGCTGGTGGGCACCGCGCCTTATGGGAACTGTCGGGCATTCCCGCGCTTTTTCAGCGTTTGCCGCAACTGGCGCGATCGGTGCCATAGCCCACCCCATGCTGATTGACCCAATCGCCTGGGCGCTCATGCGCATACTTATCGGTCTGTGCGTCGCTGGTTGTTATACCGTGATCGAGTCGTGGATGCAGGCGAAGTTAACAAACTCTAACCGTGGTCGCATCATGGCGAGTTACCGGACCGTTGATATCGTTGTTTCTGCATCAGCACAGTTGATGATCGGTGCGTTAGAGCCGGCCTCTTATATGTCCTACAACCTGCTGGCCATCCTGTTTAGCGCCTGTATGTTGCCAATAGTGTTAACAAAAATGAAGCCGCCGGAGACCCCGACATCCCCGCGCCTACGGCCCCTTAACACGATGAGGGTTTCCCCCCTCGGGGCAGCGGGCGTGATCGTTGCCGGGACCAGCTCTGCCGCCTTTCGGATGGTTGGACCGATTTACGGGCAAGAGATCGGGTTGAGCGCCAAACAGATCGGCCAGTTTCTGGCGACAGTCCTGATCGGTGGGGCAATCGCGCAGTTTCCGGTAGGGTGGTTGGCGGACAAATACGATAGGCGATGGGTTTTGATCGGGCTTTCGGTCGCGGCTATAATGGCATGTGGTTTCCTTGTTGCTACTGACTCAAACAATCGCACCCAGATATTTCTGATCGCTGCGCTGTTCGGCGCCTCCATCTATCCGATTTTCTCTGTATCCATGGCACATGCGAACGACTTCGCCCATGCCAGTAAAATGGTTGAGATTAACGCATCGTTAATGTTTCTTTACGGAATCGGCGCGATATTCAGCCCACTGATTGCGTCTGTCCTAATCGATAATTTCGGCCCTGCTGCACTATTCGCTTTCATCAGTGTCGCGCATGTATTCTTGGTTGGATTCGGCCTGTTTCGCATGTCCACTCGCCCGACCGAGGGTGAAAAAACCGCATACACCTACGTTCCGCGAACATCGTTTACTATTGCCAAATTGTTGAAGCGGACAAAATCCCGATAGGCCTAGCCGTTCTTTGAAAACTTGATATAATCCGCCGAATTCAGAGGAGCTTTCATAATGCCGACACCGCCACGAGGCAAAATTTACGATGATATAACTCAAATGATGGGCGGGACTCCTTTGGTGAATATGTCCCGCTTTGCGGCCAAAATGGGCGTGAGCACTGAGATTTGTGGGAAGCTCGAATTTTTCAATCCGTTGGGGTCTGTGAAAGACCGTATCGGTGTCGGAATGATCGACGCACTGGAAGCCTCAGGTGAATTAAAACCCGGTGGCACTTTGATCGAGCCAACCAGCGGCAACACCGGAATTTCGCTAGCGTTTGTATGTGCGGCCCGTGGATATAACCTGATCCTGACGATGCCGGATACGATGTCCTTGGAGCGCCGCAAAATGTTGTCGCTCCTTGGTGCGAAGTTGGTGCTGACAGACGGTGCCAAGGGCATGAAAGGCGCGATTGAACGGGCTGAAGAAATGGTTAACGAGATTGAGGGCGCGATTTTGCCCCAGCAATTCGAGAACCCCGCTAACCCCGCAATCCATGAGATCACCACAGCCGAGGAAATCTGGCAGGATACCGGTGGCAAAGTTGATGTGTTTATTTCGGGCGTTGGCACTGGTGGAACGATCACTGGCGTCGGGAAAATTCTGAAAGAGCGGAATCCGGATGTGCGTATTGTCGCGGTGGAACCCGAAGACAGTCCGGTTCTGTCCGGCGGCATTGCTGGCCCACATAAAATTCAAGGGATTGGTGCGGGGATTATTCCGTCGGTACTGGACGTTTCCCTGATCGACGAGATTATCACTATCGGCAACGAAACCGCATTCGAGATGGCACGGACGTTGGCGACGCATGAGGGAATTCCCGTCGGCATTTCGTCAGGCGCTGCTCTCGCCGCAGCCGTAGAAATCAGTGAACGGCCTGAAATGGCGGGCAAACGGATCGTTGTGATTTTACCGAGCTTCGCGGAACGGTATTTGTCTACATCCCTGTTTGACGGCCTCTAAATGTTGGAACGGCTCGCGTCCGGCGGATTAGTTACCGTTTTATTAATCACATTGTTGGCGCTGGGGTACGCGCGCGTACTGCGCGCTCCACGATTGGTGTATACTGGCATCGCGGTGTTGGTTGTGCTGACGATCATAGGCTCGCAATTCCTACCGTCGGAGAATATATTCCGTACCAAAATCGCAGATAGCTTCGTGTTTGGTGGGCGCTTTTTATTGTGGTCGTCACCAGTGATTGCATACGGCGTGCTGATCTGGTGGATACGCCGGAAAACGCGGGCGCGGGAGGAAAAAGATGGAAGCTGAAGAACTCGAACGTTATGCCCGCCATATCGTGTTGCGCGAAATTGGTGGTGCTGGGCAGCAGAAACTTCGCCGCGCGCGGGTGCTGGTTATTGGAGCAGGTGGGCTTGGCTCGCCGGTATTAATGTATCTAGCGGCGGCGGGAGTTGGTGTTCTGGGTGTGGTCGATGACGATATTGTCAGCCTGTCCAACCTTCAGCGAC
>JAESQH010000209.1 GCA_016765235.1 Paracoccaceae bacterium | reverse complement strand
CGGTTAGCGTTACCGAACAGGGGCAAGGTACTGAAACCGTAATGGCGCAGGTCGCGGCTACATATCTTGGTGTCGAGATTGATCACGTGGATGTAATTACCGGAGACACTGAGCGCACGCCCTACGGTGGCGCGACGTGGGCTTCACGGGGTGCAGGGATTGGTGGCGCAACGGTTATGAAAGCTGCGCTGGCTTTGAAAGACAGCCTGCTTGAAATCGCTGGCGTTATTTTGCAAGGGAACGCAGAAGATTTCGATATTGTTGACGGTCAGATCGTGGATGCTAGCACAAAACAGATCCTCATGAGCTTGGCAGAAATTGGTCGTATTGCTTATTTCCGCCCAGATACTCTGCCTGCCGACTATCATCCCCAATTGTCCGTCACGCGCCATTACGTACCACAAGGCACGCCCTTCGATTTCACCAACGGCGTTCAGGCGTCGTATCTGGAAGTCGACATTGAGACCGGCCTTATCAAGCTGCTGGATCACTGGGTTGTTGAAGACTGCGGAATAATACTCAACGAACAACTGGTAGATGAACAAATTCGGGGCGGCGTTGTGCACGGATTAGGCGGCATCCTGTTCGAGGAATGCCTGTATTCCCCCGAAGGTCAGATGCTAAGCACGACGATGGCCGATTATCTGGCGCCGCTTGCCAGCGAAATGCCCGACATCCACATTGGCCACGTTACGACACCAACAGAGATGACCCCACTAGGGGCAAAAGGCGTCGGAGAGGCCGGAACAGCGGCAGCTGGTGCTGTGGTATTGAACGCGGTGAACGACGCCCTTCGCCCTCTTAATGCGGTGCTGAGGTCTACGCCTCTGACACCCGAACGAATTCTGAAATCATTGGGAACAATATAGCGCGCGGCATTTCTCAAAATTTTTGCAAACAACCACACATGGGAGAAGATTATGAATGCAAAAGCGAAGTCAACTTGGGGTGGCGGTGGCAAAGCCATTTTCCGGACAAAGTCGGTTTGTCCTAATCCGACGTTAACAAAAGTGTCGGTACGGGACTTTGAAATTCTGATTGACGAACCGCCCAGCAACCACGGAAACGACGAAGGCGCGCAACCATTAGAATATATGTTGGCGTCATTGGCTGGGTGTTCCAACGTAATCATTAATAAAATAGCTTCCGAAAACAACATTACATTGTTGGACATGGAGATTGATGTTGTTGGTGTATGTGACACCCGCGGTATTTTTGGCATCGAAGCGATTAAGGTGCCCTTTCCTGAAGTCCGCCTTACGATCCGTGGAACTACCCGCAATAGCGAAGATGACATCGAGCTACTCCGCGAACAGTTGGCTTGGCGTTGCCCAGTGAAAGTGATCATCAAAGAAAGTGGTTCTGTAATTAAGGAAACTTGGGATATCAACTACGTCTGATTATGTGCATATCGTCCGAGCGACGATCAAGTTTATCGTTTGATGAATTAGCATTAATACTTTACGTATTGAACCAACATCGATAAATTTTGATTGTATTGCTCGGAGATAATGCGTTGGCGACTAAACCAGTAAACCCCAAAACTCCGTTCGCGGAAAAAAAGCCGGTTGCGCGCAAGCGCCTTCAGCCCATTGATCGTGAAAAATTAATTGTCGAAGAAGCCATTAAATTTTTCGCGGAAGTCGGATTTGAAGGGCGCACCCGCGATTTGGCGAAAAGGATTGGCGTTACCCAGCCTTTACTGTACCGATATTTCCCCAATAAAGAGAGCCTGATCGAAAGAGTTTATCAGGAGGTTTATTTAGGCCGTCTTAAGCCCGAATGGACATCGCTGATTATGGATCGGTCGTTGCCATTGTCTGAACGCTTGCTGGAGTTCTATACGAAATATCAGAACGCCGTTTCAAATTACGAGTGGGTTCGGATATTTATGTTCTCGGGCCTCAAGAGTGTTGGCATTAATGAACGATATCTTGCCGTGCTGGAAGAACGAATTCTACGGCCTATCTGCACAGAGCTTCGTGCAGAGCAAGGGTTTCCGGATATTTTGCAGGTACCCATTTCAACCGAGGAGATGGAGCTGGTCTGGAGTTTGCACGGTCAGTTCTTTTACCGCGCCGTGCGCAAGTGGATTTACAACTTGCCTGCGCCGGATGATGTGTCCGAGATACTTCGATATGACATCGATTGTTATCTGGAAATGGCCCCACGACTGCTGGAAAAAAGGTTCGTGAACATCAAATAGTAACGGCGCCCAAAGGCGCCGCACTTATTGCTAAAAACCGAATGTTGGATTGGTTCTAGTCTAGTGTATATTGATAAGACCAGGTCACTCCGGCTTTTTCGACTTCTTCCAGATAGGCTTGCATAACCTCCGCTCCTGGAAGACCACGACTATCGGCTTCATCCGCCTGTTCTTTCGGGAATCCAGCGAGTGATTCAGCCCAAGACGTGCGCGTTTCTTCTGATATAGTTTGAATGATTGCACCAGCTTCGGCCAGTTTTTCCAAACCAATCGCTTGTTTGGCGTTGTTTGCAATACCGGATC
Organism: Paracoccaceae bacterium; assembly: GCA_016765235.1. Taxonomy (GTDB): domain Bacteria; phylum Pseudomonadota; class Alphaproteobacteria; order Rhodobacterales; family Rhodobacteraceae; genus NORP23. The sequence continues at coordinate 5,687 of JAESQH010000209.1, read as the reverse complement.
GCACTTCATACTCACGGCCAACTTCGAGAATAATCTGTTGCACGTCTTCCGGTAAATTGTTGAACGATTTAGTTCCCATTGTCAGGCCGATAACAGCCATCGGCCCAAATCCGATCATGGTGTAAACCGGTGCAGGTTCATAAAATTTGAAACCGTAATATGCCGACGGGAACATTAACCATCCGTCATACACACCTGTCGATAGTGACAAGTAACCTTCAGGAAGTGTCGATTGTACTGGCACAGCCCCAACGTATTTCAGCCACGGTAGATTAGGACCTGCACCACCGATTTTTACGTCTTTCAAATCTTCGATGGTTTCCCAAGTGTCAACGGTACCAAGATGGTAGTTATCCCAACCGCTCAATCCCAGAAGAATTTGGTCGTAATCATCAACGAAGATGCTTTCCAGTTCGGGAATGCGATCATAAACGCGGCGCGTTATTTCCATAGATTGAACAGAGTCTTGCGGTCCAAATGGTGCATAATATGGGAAGTTGTGCAAGAATAGTTTTGCTGGTTCAAAGCAGAAACAATAGGCGCCGATGTCCAGTAACCCAGATTGAACAGCTTCCAATGTCTCGGAAACGCCCGCAAGGGATCCGCCGTATGCTTCGACGAAAGTAATACTGTGATCAGTTTCATCTTCAATGCGGCGCTTCACTTCTGGAACGAAAAATTCGTTGACTACATTGACGTAGACGGTGGGGCCAACCGGGTGGCCCGCTCCGATACGTAGTGTGATCTCGTCGCCAGCAACAGCGACATGAGCGCCCGCAGCCAGAGCCACGACGTTTAAAACTACTGCTGTTAAGCTTCTATTTAGTATCTTCATTGGATTTCATCTCCTCCATGTTGTGGGCAGGTGTGATTTTTTTCCAGCAAGTCTTTCGATAAGCAGGTGACTTTTTATGCCCGATCAAACCAACATTAGGTGCTTCTATGTTGGGTTAACATTCCTTATTGATCGCACTTTAAATAAGAGCCTGTCAAGGCCGCTGTATCAGCGATAAATTACCGCTAGCTATCATATGCTGATCCAATTGCATTACTTTCGGCCAAATTCCTATGTAAAGTTATCACTTGATAAATAATGTTTGCATTTCGATTGAAGATTTGTATTACTGACAATGTAAATAAGGAGCGAACTATGGGGCTTGGAAATGTTTGAAGAAAAACTCTCGAATGCGACCAAGATACTTCACATCATATCTTCGGGATGGGTTCTGATTCTGGCCCTCATAATATGTGTGGATGTAATTGGCCGCGCTTTTTTCAATAATCCGCTACTTGGTACGTCAGAAATTGTGAAAAACTCCGTCGTTGCCATCACATTCTTGCAAATCCCGCTCGCGATAATGATTGGGGCAATGCTTAGAACCACAATCATACTTGATTCCGCTGGCCCTAAAGTTCGGAACGCGATCGAAATTCTAGCATGCTTCTTGGGTGTAATATTTTTTATTGCTCTTGCGGCCGGATCTTTCGAACCACTGATCGATGCGTGGAGAATTGGCGAATACGAAGGCGAGGGCGCTTTAAGAGTACCCACCTATCCGGTTCGAACAGTAGTATTTTTGATGGCCATCCTGTCAGCGATTGTATTTGCATGGCAAATCGTCCGGATTTTCTCTGGAAAACCACACATCGTAGAAAACTAGGCGAATAACGTGCCGCAAATGGGAGAATAGAATTGGGTGCCGACATAGTTTTAGCGCTGCTGGGCGTACTTTTTGTGATGATCCTTCTGGGTATTCACATCGGAATATCACTGGGACTTATTGCTGGCCTGGGGGTTTACCTCATTCTTGGCAACGCACAAGCCGCGCTGTCTATCATCAGTTCGGCGGCTTATGATGCTGTTCGAAATCAGGTATTCGCCGTCATCCCTCTGTTTGTGTTGATGGGAGATATCGTTGCCAAATCTGGCGCCGCAACGGATCTCTATCGATTATGCGATCGCGGCCTATCCCGCCTGCCCGGAAGACTGTCAGTCGCCACGGTTGCCGGAAATGCCGTCTTTGCGGCAGTTACCGGTGTGTCCGTTGCATCCGCAGCAACATTCAGCCGTGTCGCCTACCCCGAAATGCGGCGCTTTGGGTATGATAAAAGATACGCATTGGGCGCCGTCGCGGGTAGCGCATGTTTAGGTATGCTCATTCCACCCAGCATTCTTCTAATCGTCTGGGGTATTCTTACCGAAATGTCGGTCGGCGCCCTGTTTGTAGCTGGCGTAATTCCGGGCCTCTTACTTGCATTTCTTTTTGCTGCATACTCCGTAATTCGGGCTATTCGTGATCCGGAAGTAGCCCCAAGTATCAAAGTCGATGTTTCGGACGAGGAAACCCCTGCCGAACGTCGTGCCGAGCTTTTTGGAGGCTTCGGAATTCTGGCGTTAATCTCGTTGGTGATCGGCGGGGTATGGGGTGGCCTGTTCACGCCAACCGAGGCGTCCGCTTTTGGTGTAATCGGCGCACTTATTTTGGGTATTGCCAAGGGCATGCGCGGACCCCAGTTACTGCAAGCTATCTACGATGCGGGTAAGACCACCGCCCCGATCATCTTCTTGCTGATTACCGCCAGCATGTATTCCCGCCTCCTCGCGTCTGGAGGGATCGTAAATATCATACAGGATTTCTTCGTAGACCTTGGGTTCAGCCCGTTCATGCTGGTTTTGGTTATCGCGATAATTTGGTTGCTGCTCGGAATGCTGATCGACTCGGTTTCAATCATTTTGTTGACGGTTCCGATCTTTGTTCCCCTCGTGATGAACACAGGGTTTGATCCCTTAGCTTTTGCCATCTTCGCCATCTTGGTCATCGAGGCTGGCCTGCTAACGCCACCGTTTGGGCTGCTTGTTTATACCGTGAAGGGCAGTGTGCCTGACCCCGATGTGACACTGAAGGATATCTTTATCGGGTCTATTCCATATTTGATTTTGATCCTCGTTGTTGCCGCTTTAATCTGGGCATTTCCGTCGCTCGCATCATGGTTACCCGCACAAATTTAAATGAGCCTCGAGAAAATTATGGAAACCCGACTTTGACGCGTCACAATAAGCAATGGATTCTGGAGGGTATTACCCCCGCGTATTTCGCGCCTGTCATGGGCGTGGCTGGGTTGGGTATTGCCTGGAGGATTTCCAGCTCGCAGTTAGGAACTCCAACCATCGTTGGCGAGTCGTTGGTTTTGCTGTCATTCATCATATTTCTTGTTGTTTCCATTTTGATGACTGGAAAAACAATTTTCTACCCAGCGTCCATTAAGTCTGAATTCCTTGAGGACGCCAAACTTGTTTTTTTTCCTCTAATCCCAACGAGTGGTTTGTTATTGTCGATCGGGGCCCGCCCCTACAGCGAAGACATGGCGACGGTTCTTTGGATGATGTCGGCCCCGTTTAACCTCTACTTTGCTGTATTGTTAACCGGGCGATGGCTGTTTAATGCGCACGCAAGGCACAGCATTTCGCCAGCATGGTTATTTCCGATTGTTGGCAATGGAGTGGTCCCGATTGCCGGAGTCCCCTTGGGGTTCATAGAAATCAGCTGGATGTTCTTTTCTGTTGGTATCGTTCTATGGATTGTTGTTTTCGCCGCGCTGTTTCAGCGATTGGTTTTCGACGCGTTCGTTCCCGCAAAACTGGCACCGTCCCTGCTGATAATATTATCGCCCCCTGCAACATTCTTTATCGCCGGCTACGCATTGAATTCAGGTAAGATTGATGTGCTATCGTATGCATTAATCTATACGTCTCTCTTCCTGTTTGGTGTGTTTTTACTGAACTGGCGCCGTTTGGTTTTAGTTCCTGCATCCATCACACTCTGGTCGTTAACGTTCCCGCTTGCTGCGTTAACCATCGCAAATTTGTTGTTTTACGAAGCTTTCGGTCAACTATGGCAATGGTGGATGGCATCATTCCTGCTTGGATTGACCACATTGTCAGTGTCATATGTTTTTATCGCGACCGGCACCGCATTAGTCCGCTACGCAAGCGATAGGTCGGTTAGCTAAGGGCAATTACCCATAGGGCAACGGCCATTGCGACAAACGATAGCGTATTTATAATTTGCAGCATATTGCTTGTGCTACCAAGAGCAGGCGCTCTTTTGTGTTTGTGAATTGGCTTGCTATCAATAATTTCGACTTTGCCATTCAATTCACGCTGAAGTCCTGCAAAAAACAAATCAATGTTGCGTTTCGATATGGCTTCAAGCAAACGACTCCCGACTGCTGCAAGCTTACCCCCAACACTGCTATGAACCTTATAGGACAAATGGGTTATCTCATCTGACACAGCGGTCAATTCTATTTCTACCGAGCCCTTGGCAAAACCGGCTGGTCCGCCTTCGCCTTGACCCGTGATTTTGAAACTGTCGAACGGCACAAGATCCGTGTAGCTACCTTTTCCGGCAAATTTAACCTTCAACGGCCCAACCCGTGTAACGACTTCGGCCTTAAAGGAATTTTCTCCAACCCTTTCCACGGAAGTACATCCAGGAATGATGCGTTGTAAGCGATCCGTAGAGTTCAGAGCATCCCAGATACTCTCCTTAGAGGCCTGAAGGTCGTATCCACCTGTTAATTCCATTCCAACGCTCCTCATAAAAATCCTACTTATCAAACGATAAACAATATGCACGAAGAATACAAATGGATTATAATACCTGATTTGGAACATTTCTTCGGAAAACTCGCTTGAACCGGCCCGAGTGGTTGCGCAACCTTTGAGGGCTGTCAGCCGGAGATTTTCCATTCACTCGAAACGCCACCCAGGAGCATTCGACGTACGTTAAATATATCGAGAACGGACAGCTTTGGTCTGTTGCTACCGGTGCAACAGTAGCGAAGGTCGAGTTGGTAATTGTAAGTCCTGTACCGACCGGATTGCGAGGGCACGACCCCAAGCGCATCTAATAGCCTCGATTTGACAACCAATTTTAACCTTTGGTTAAAGGTCTTCATTTGACGACTAGCAACTCGATCATTTCGCACTTGCAGCGAACGTCTGCATTCCGCCCATCCGACGTCCATTTTTTCATGGTGAACGTCTGGCTTTTAATCGGCAAACCATTTCTCGCAACGATCAAAAGTGACGGCTAGCGGATCGACCTACATTTTCAATCCAATCATCGCCCAAGCCTATATCCCATAAAACACAAGGGTGGCGCGCCCTCCCCCATTCACCGCCACCCTGCGCCACCCCGCCACCCATCCTTGTATGCTTCACTTGATAAAGGCGCGATTCTACGCCTGTGTGAAGTCTGAACGGAGGTGCAACTCATGCCCAAGCGAATACGATTGAACGAAAAATCAGTACGGGAAGCCCCGCTCATAAAGGACGGGACTACCAGATCTTCGACACGGAGGTACGTGGCTTTGCCATTTGCATCTACCGCTCCGGCAACCGGGCTTTTACGCTCGATTACCGGTGCGCTGGGCGTCAGCGTCGGATGACCATCGGGCGCTGGCCGGAGTGGAGCACCACGGCGGCTCGGGAACGTGCCAAGGAATTGCGGCGCGAGGTCGATGCAGGTGCCGATCCGCTCGGTGAACGGGAACAGGGGCGTGATGCGCCGCGTTTCAAAGATCTGATCGACAGGTACATAGAAGAACACCTGCCGCATCTGGCCTCCACCAATGTGTCGGACCAGAAATCCATGCAGCGCAAACTGGTCGAGCCGGATTGG
>JAESQH010000208.1 GCA_016765235.1 Paracoccaceae bacterium | reverse complement strand
GCGATCAAAACACAAACCCCGCTGCCCCTGTTCAACGACCCGTTTGAAGGCGAGGGAATTGTAGAACCCGAGGTCATACTCCCCTCAATGAGCTTGGGCGAGGAAGTGGTGGAGGATTACATCGCCATGCGGCTAAGCCTGCGTGCCCACCCGATGGAACTGCTTCGCCCCTCGATGCCCGGCCTCACACCTAACAGCGCGTTGTTAACCGCCCCGATTGGCAGAACTGTTGTTTGTGGCCTCGTCATCACGCGCCAAAGACCGGGCACAGCATCGGGGGTGATTTTTATCACGCTCGAAGATGAAACCGGTGTTTGCAACGTGATTGTCTGGCGCAAGATATACAAGGCTTTCCGCCGCGCCGTAATTACGGGGCGTCTGTTGCGGGTCACGGGCTATTTGCAGCGCGAAGGGATCGTGACCCATTTGATTGCCCAAAAGGTCGAAGATCTGTCCCCACGCCTATCGCTGCTGGGGCATCCGGATTATGAGATTGTGGGGGAAACCACACCGGAAACCGACACGGCCCCACGCCTGACCCGCGTCACAACGGCGCGCCACCCACGCGAGCAGGCCAAAACGCTTTTCCCCAGCCGCGACTTTCACTAGCATTCGGAAAAGCTGCACATTCCAAAAAAATCCGGAGCCCGACAAATGTCTCAATTATTCACGCCCTACACGATCAAAGACGTCACCTTTCGCAACCGGATCGGCATGTCGCCTATGTGCCAGTATTCCGCCATCGATAGCGCTATGAACGATTGGCACCAAGTACACCTCGGATCGCGCGCTATGGGAGGTGCAGCGTTGATTATCGCCGAAGCAACCGCCGTTCGCGCCGACGGCCGAATTACACCGGGATGTACGGGGCTGTGGAACGATGACCAAATCGAACCCGCCGCCAAAATCAACCGGTTTATCGTTGATCAAGGCGCGGTTCCGGCTGTGCAAATTGGCCACGCTGGGCGCAAAGCTTCGGCTGCGCGGCCATGGGACGGCGGCGCACACCTCAAAGACAATGATGGCGGTTGGCCAATTGTTGGTCCAAGCGGCACTGCGTTTGACACCGATGGAATTCGCCTTTGGAAAACCCCGACCCAAATGAGCATCGCCGACATTGCCCAAATGCAAAACGCCTTCGTTGACACAGCTAAACGCGCGTTGGCGGCAGGTTACAAAATGTTGGAAATTCACGGTGCTCACGGGTATCTGCTGCACAGCTTTTTCACACCGCTGGTCAATACCCGCGAAGATGAATACGGCGGCGATTTACGCAACCGCGCGCGCATGATGTTAGAGACCGTGGATGCTGTTCGTGCCGTTCGGCCAGAAAACCTGCCACTGGCCGTTCGTCTTTCAGTGTCAGACTGGACCGAAGGGGGGATTACCATCGAAGACAACATCCAGATGACGAAATGGCTTAAAGAACGCGGTGTGGACATCGTTGATTGTTCGGGTGGCGGCGCAACCCCTGACGCACGTGCATCCATCGGATCGCGTACAGCGAGTCAAGTTGCGTTGGCGGGTCAACTGCGCACCGAAGCTAACATCGCCACCATGGCAGTCGGCGAAATCACTGACGCTAAACAAGCAGAAGAGATTATTAGTTCCGGTCAGGCCGATATCGTTCTTTTAGCACGCACAATGATGCGCGACCCATATTGGGCAATGCATGCCGCCATCGAACTCGGCGTCGACGTCAAAGCGCACATACCAACGCAATACGGTTTCTATATAAAGTGACCTTGGTGGTTTGAACGCTTAGTCGTGCAACAACTGATCCATCAACGCCGAAGGTTGATCACATCCCGCGTCGCCAACTATCCGTGCCGGAACGCCGGCCACTGTTTTGCAAGCTGGCACGGTGTGCAAGACAACCGATCCGGCGGCCACACGGCTGCAGTTGCCGATCTTGATATTTCCCAAGACCTTAGCACCAGCTCCTAGCATTACATTGTTGCCAATCTTGGGATGCCGGTCACCATCGTCCTTGCCCGTACCGCCCAGAGTCACCGCATGCAGCATCGAAACATTATCTCCCACCACGGCAGTCTCTCCGATTACAATCGAATGCGCATGATCAATCATCAAACCGCGCCCGACCTGCGCAGCCGGGTGAATATCGACGCCATACACTTCCGATGTCCGCATTTGCACGAAATACGCTAAATCTTTGCGCTCGTGCACCCAGAACCAATGTGCAAGACGATAAGCCTGAACCGCCTGAAAACCCTTATAGAAAAGCAATGGCTGGATATAACGATGGCACGCCGGATCGCGCTCAAAAACCGCCAGAATGTCCGAGCGCGCAAAGTCACCAAGCCGGCAGCCCGCATCATAAGCTTCCTCAAAGGCGTTATAGAGAATGGATTCGGTCATTTCACCAGACGCCAACCGATGGGCCGCGCGGTGACTTAATGCCACTTCCAGTGTCGGATGACTAAGGATCACCGAATGCACCAACGAGGCCATAACTGGCTCGTTCCGGATTATTTCGGCAGCTTCGTCACGTATTTGGTCCCATATCGGATCAATCGATACGATCTTTGGCTTGGCTTCACCCATATTCAGCACTCCTACTTGCAAGCAGCATTATAGCATCGCAAACTAACAAATCGGAAGTGGTGTTGTGAAATTCAATATGAGATGGAAAATAATGACGGATGCAGGCTCAAATAGATTTTACCAATCACTGCTGGAAACCCGCCTGATCGAATTGCAATTCCAAAACGAAACCAACGCTGACAGTCGCGACACGGTAGTCCTAGACCAAACCAGCGTCGGACGCCTCTCGCGTATGGACGCAATGCAACAACAAGCCATGGCCAAAGCCACGCGCCAAAATCGCACAGTCGAAATTCTGGCAATAAAAAACGCCCTCCTCCGGCTGGAAGAGGGCGAATATGGGAATTGTGAAACCTGTGGCGAGGACATCCCCGCCAAACGACTGGAACTAACGCCGACCGCCGTCAGATGTGTGAACTGCGCACGTTAAACCGCCCTCGGCACCTGCAGTTCCATGAAGTGCACTGCCAGGCGCACAACACCACCATCAAAACTCCCCGCATCTGCGGTAATCTCCAACGCCGTATCCGCCCAATACGTCACCGGCCCCGCCGCCCCCTTAGCGTACGAGTTCAGCCCCAGCCCCAGCCCGTTACCATACCGGTCAACCGCACCAGTCACCCCAAGTGACCAGCTTGAAACCCCCGTACCT
>JAESQH010000207.1 GCA_016765235.1 Paracoccaceae bacterium | reverse complement strand
GGGGTCATCGGCGGCGTTTCAGTTGGCGTTCATAAGTTTGTTTGATGCAGGGGATCGGGTCACGATTGGCGATCCGGGGTATCCGAGTTACCGGAACATACTGAAGGCGCTGGATATTGATGTTGCCAGTATTGCGACAGGGCTTGAGGCGCGCTTTCAGCCTACGGTAAAGGATTTGCAGGCAGAGGATGATCTAGCGGGATAGCTGGTCGCCAGTCCTGCCAACCCCACGGGGACGATGCTTGATCGGGATGCATTGCAGGCGTTGATATCGCATTGCGAGGCGCAAGATATCGCATTTATTTCTGACGAAATATATCACGGTATTGAATACGGCAAGAAGGCCGTCACGGCGCTGGAAATAAGCGACGATGTGTATGTGATTAACTCTTTTTCCAAGTATTTTTCAATGACAGGTTGGCGGATTGGCTGGATGATAGTGCCCGAAAGCGATGTGCGTCGCTTGGAACGTTTGATGCAGAATCTGTTTATTTGTGCACCGCATGCGTCGCAAATCGCAGCCCTCGCCGCGCTGGATTCGATTGGGGAGCTGGAGGATAATCTGGCGATGTATGAACGCAATCGCGCGTTGTTGTTGAAAGAATTACCCAAAGCCGGATTTGATAAAATAGCACCGCCGGACGGGGCGTTTTATATTTATGCGGATGTTTCGGATTTGACGAATGATAGCGTGGCTTTGTCCAAGCAGATTTTGTTGGAGGCGGGTGTTGCCGTTACGCCGGGTGTCGATTTCGACCCGGCGCGTGGCCATAAAACGCTGCGTTTTTCTTATGCGCGTTCAACGGAAGATATTATCGAGGGTGTGCGTCGTTTAAAATCGTGGATGGATAGCAAAAAGGCCCCGTGAAAGGGGCCTTTTCGTTAGTTATTTTAAAGACCACCATCCGCGCCGTTTCGGCTTGGCTGGCTCTGCCGGTTTTTGCTCGACAACTGGTTCGGGCATTGGTTCCGGTTCAGGCGTTGGCTCTGGTGCAGGTTCGGGCGCGGCTGCTGCAACAGGAGCCTCCACAACTTCAGCGGCAACCTCTTCAACCACTTTTGGTTTGCGTGGTGCCCGTTTGCGTTTCGGCTTCTCTGCTACTTCCGCGTTGCCTTCAGGAACCTCGACAAGGGCAGGCGCGTCTGCTTCTGACGTGTCGGTATTACCTTCAGTGTTTTCCTCAACAGTCGTGTCAGCTTTACGACGACGACGCGTGCGGGAACGCTTCGGCCTTTCTTCTTCTGTTGGCTTATTTTCGTCCACTTCATTCGAAGTAGGCGCGTCAGCATCGGAGCTTTCTTCTGACGCATTCTCGTCAGTTTGCTGGTCTCCGTTACGGCCCTTGCCACCGCGACGACGACGACGGCGGCGCTTCTTGGGCGCAGCTTCTTCGTCAGTTTCGGGGGCTACAACTTCGGCCTCAGTCACCTCTTCAACAACTTCTGGCGCATATTCGATGGTTGCTGTTTCCAGAACCTCTGGCTCCGGAATGATGCGCGTTGCCACTTTCAGACGCTCGACTCGGTATTCTGGGCTGATCAGATGCGGGTCGGCCTCGATACGGACGGAAAGCCCGAAACGGGCTTCGATCATCGCGACGTGTTCGCGTTTCTGGTTCAGCATGTAATTCGCAACGTTGATTGGCACTGATACCAGCACCTCTTTACAACGACGGCGCACGCCTTCTTCTTCCAACTCGCGCAGGATGGCCAGCGACATGGAATCGTCTGACCGTGTAATGCCTGTGCCGTGACAATGCGGGCAAGGTTGCGTGGAGGCCTCTAGCATGCCCGGACGCAGACGTTGACGCGACATTTCCATCAAACCGAAGCTTGAGATGCGGCCGATCTGGATGCGGGCACGGTCGGTTTTCAACTTGTCTTTGATACGCTTTTCAACCGCCATGTTGTTGCGGCGATCCTCCATATCAATGAAGTCGATCACAATCAGACCGGCAAGGTCGCGAAGACGCAATTGACGCGCGACTTCTTCGGCGGCCTCAAGGTTGGTCTTGCGGGCGGTTTCCTCGATCGAGTTTTCCTTGGTCGCACGACCAGAGTTAACGTCAATCGCAACCAATGCTTCGGTAATGCCGATGACGATATAGCCGCCGGATTTCAGTTGCACGGTCGGGTTAAACATGCCCGAAAGATACGTTTCAACCTGAAAGCGCGAGAACAGCGGTAACACGTCTTTATACAGTTTCACGTTTTCGGCGTGGGAGGGCATAAGCATGCCCATGTATTCCTTCGCCTCGTTATAGCCGCGTTCACCGTCGATGATGATCTCGTCAATTTCGCTATTATAAAGGTCGCGGATCGAGCGTTTGATCAGGCTGCCTTCTTCATAGATGTGTTCGGGCGCCATGGATTTCAGCGTGGTTTCGCGGATTTGCTCCCATTGGCGTAGCAGGTATTCATAATCGCGCGTGATTTCGGTCTGGGTGCGTTTTGCACCCGCAGTCCGGATAATCAAGCCAGCGCCTTGAGGCACATTAATGCCACCTGCGATGTCTTTTAACTTCTTGCGATCACTAACATTTGTGATCTTGCGGCTAATGCCACCACCACGCGCTGTGTTTGGCATAAGAACGCAATATCGGCCAGCGAGGGACAGGTAAGTGGTAAGCGCAGCACCTTTGTTGCCACGCTCTTCTTTAACGACCTGAACCAGCAGAATTTGACGAACCTTGATGACTTCTTGAATCTTGTACCGACGCACGCGTTGGCGGCGTGGTGCAGGGGTGTCTTTAACCTTTTCGGTCACGACGTCCTCGGCAGGGGCGTCAACTTCTGGCTGTTCGTCAGTTGTTTCGGCTTCTTCGGCAGGTTCTTCAGATGTTGAAACTTCCGTGGATTCTTCAACAGGTGCCTCGGATGTTTCTTCCGATGCCGTCACTTCTTTAGTCACTACATCATCAGATGAAGCTTCTTCCGCTACAACTTCTGTCGGCTCTTCGCTTTGTGCTTCGGGCACTTCAACGATATCTGGTTGATCGCCTCCACCTGGAACTTCTTCCGAGATCACGGCATCTTCAACACTTGGCGCACCATCGCTGGCAGCTTCGGTTGGTTTACGACGGCGACGTCGCGAACGGGATTTGGTTTCCTCGGCCTTTTCCTCGTCTTCGCGCTGGCGTGCAACATCGGCGGCTTCTTCGTCGAGAATAGCCTGACGATCCGCAGCAGGGATTTGGTAGTAATCGGGATGCACTTCGTTGAAGGCAAGAAAACCATGGCGGTTTCCACCATAATCAACGAACGCCGCCTGAAGGGAAGGTTCAACCCTCGTAATTTTTGCTAGGTAAATGTTGCCGGCAAGTTGGCGTTTGTTAAGGGATTCAAAATCAAATTCGTCGACCTTGTTTCCGTCAACCACCACAACCCGAGTCTCCTCGGCGTGGGTGGCATCGATAAGCATTTTCTTTGGCATGTAAGCTTTCTACGACGTCCGGGCGGCGCCTCGTTTACTAACGAAGGCGGGCTGGACGTGCTATTTGTTTGGGAAGAACGAGCTGACATAGCAAAACCGGAAGGCAAACTGCCCCCGTAAAATATTCTGCCTGTATCAACGCGTTTCATCGCGGTTATCTCTCCGGCACTGTAATAAGTGCCTGATTGTTGAAGCTGCAACTATCTAACAGACAGCGCAGAATTAGCGGGTGGCGCAGTGCGCCTGTCACATTCCGCGTGGCATTCACTGCCAAAACGCACGGGTGCAACAAAACTTTTCGACTGGAATCCGGAAACATACGATTCACAACGGATCCAATTTGCCTACATTACTCTTACGCCCGAACGTAATACAACCGAAATCACATTATATGTGGCAATCGGCGAATTATTTCCGACATATGCTTAAATATGCATCATAACCTGAATGGAGTTTTGACGGCCCGCGCCCCCTCGACTATACGGAGGGATGACACGGAGGTAGAGTCGTTGCTAAGAGCCATTTTGAATTTTTTCGGGTTCCTGTTCAGTTGGGCCGTTTTAGGCACGATTATGGGCGGAATGGGCCTGACTACCTTGTTTTGGATTTACAGCCAAGACCTGCCTAACTATGAACAGTTGGCGCTTTACGAACCACCGACGCTATCGCGAATATATTCGGCTCGTGGCTTGGTTATGGACGAATTCGCACGTGAGCGGCGGATATTTACTCCGGTCGATGAAATGCCCGAGGTGGTTAAAGCTGCCTTTATCAGCGCCGAAGACAAGAATTTCTACAATCACGCCGGGTATGACCCTTTGGGGATTTTGAAGGCGTTGATCACTGCGGCGCAAGGTGGACGGCTTCGCGGGGCCTCGACTATTACGCAGCAGGTTATGAAAAATTTCTTGCTGGACGGGTCGCGCAAGCTTGAACGTAAGATCAAGGAAATTGTGCTGGCCGCGCGGATCGAAAATACGCTGTCCAAAGAAGATATTCTTAGCCTGTATCTTAACGAAATCTTTCTCGGTCAGAATTCTTACGGTGTGACGGCGGCGGCGCAAACGTATTTTGGGAAAACGCTTGAACAGTTGTCAATTGCAGAGGCGGCGTTTTTGGCTGTCCAACCCAAAGCACCAAGCGATTATCACCCTGTGCGAAACCGCGAGAAAGCCGTTGAGCGCCGTAACTTTATTCTAAAGGAAATGGCTGAAAACGGGTATATCACACCTGAGGAAGCCGATGAGGCCAAAGCGGAACCTCTGCGGACGGTGCAGGGGGGCGAGTTGCCGTCTTCGCGTGAACAACTTCCACCGCGCAGCTATTTCACTGACGAAATTCGCCGGCAACTGTCGCGCACGATGGGCAATGATGAATTGTTCGCGGGCGGGCTTTCCATCCGCTCCACTATGGATCCCGATTTACAACGTGTGGCGGCAAAAGCCTTGCAACGACGTTTGGTCGAATATGATCGTGCGCTAAAAGTCTATTGGGGTCCGTTGGCCATAATTGAAAACGCCGAGGCGATGACCGAACAAGGTTGGCGTGACGCTCTGAACGACATCTCGTTGCCGCGCGATATCGAAGGCTGGTCCTTGGCGGTTGTCCTCAAAGTTGGCAAAACTTCCGTTCGAGTGGGTATTGAAGGCGTCGAGGAAGTTGACGATGGATATTACCTAAAAGTATCCGACAGCACTTGGGCCCGTACCGTTGACGAGGATAATAAACCGCGCGGCACGCCGAAGGCGGCCGAGGATATTTGGGCGCTGGGTGATGTGGTGCTTGTTTCAGCCAACATGAAAGGCGACGAATTCCAGTTCTGGGAGATGCAGCAAGTACCTGCCATTCAGGGCGCGTTTATGGCGATGGATACGCAAACCGGACGTGTGCTGGCGATGCAGGGCGGGTTCAGCTATCAGACCAGTGTGTTCAACCGCGCTACGCAAGCGAACCGTCAGCCCGGCTCTGCGTTTAAACCTTTTGTTTACGCGTCAGCACTGGACAACGGTTATACGCCCGCAACCATCGTAGTTGATGCCCCGATAGAGGTTGAAACGCCTGAGGGAATCTGGCGTCCGCAGAATTCATCGAAAAAGTTTTACGGCCCCGCGCCGCTACGAACCGGAATCGAATATTCCAGAAACCTGATGACCATTCGAGTCGCGCAAAGCGTTGGGATGGATGTGGTCAGTAATTATGCCGAACGCTTCGGCGTTTACGATGACATGCCTGAACTGATCTCCTTTGCCCTCGGGGCGGGTGAAACAACATTGTTCAAAATGGTAGCTGCCTACGCGATGTTCGCGAACGGTGGTAAACAGGTGGAACCAACCTTGGTCGACCGCGTACAGGATCGATATGGGAATACAGTCTTTAGGCACGATCAGCGTGTCTGTGAAGATTGTCAGGGCTTCGAGATGGCGATGGATCGCGAACCTTGGGTCAAAGATAACTCGGTTCGGATTATGGACCAGATCACGGCGTATCAGCTGACTTCAATGATGCAGGGTGTTGTGCGAAATGGTACAGCGTCACGTACCGTTGGATCGGTATTGAATGTGCCTATGGCGGGTAAAACCGGTACGACCAATCAAACGAAGGATGCATGGTTTATCGGATTTACGCCAAAAATTGTAGCCGGTTGTTATATCGGGTTTGATACACCTAAACCAATGGGCCGCGGGGCCTATGGTGGTTCACTTTGTGGGCCGGTGTTCGCCGAATTCATGAAGGTTGCGTTGGAAACGTACCCGACTACGACCTATGACGTACCTCCGGGTTCCGTTTTTGTTAAGATCGACCGCTACACTGGTGTGCGATTGAACGACGATGAAGAAGGCGACTATGTTGTCAGCGAGTTGTTCCGTAAGGGTGAAGAACCGGGGTATGGTTCTTATGGTGAATTCATCGACGGGGGCTTTGTGATGGGCCGCGATTTGTTGTTCTTTAACCGCGGCGAGGGCGAAACCTTCGAGACAGTCATCATCGGCGGCGAAGAGGTCATCATCCCGATCAAACCCACCTTCGGCGGCCTTTCCAGCGGCGGGCTTTACTGACCCCTCTTTACCCTTTTGGCTGGGTTAGTTAGATACGACTAACTCAACACATCCTTTCGGAGCCTATCAATGCGCGCAGAAACAGAAAAACAGGTCGCCGAGATCGAAAAATCGCTGGGCCTACTGCGTCTACGCATGGGTTGGGACACCGCCGCGCACCGAATGGAAGAGTTCGATGCAATGTCGGAAGACCCTACATTGTGGGATAATCCTGAGCGCGCACAGAAATTGATGCGAGAACGCCAGAACCTTGTGGATGCAATGGACAACTACAAATCCTTGGCGAGTGATTTGCAAGACAACGTCGATATGATCGAATTGGGCGAAATGGAGGATGACCAAGAGGTTATCACCGACGCACAAGACGCCATCGCGAAACTCACCGTTCTAGCCGCCAAGTTGGAGCTTGAGGCCTTGCTAAACGGCGAGATGGATGCGAACGACACGTTCTTGGAAATCAACGCGGGCGCAGGTGGCACGGAAAGTTGCGACTGGGCCTCGATGCTGGCGCGTATGTATGTTCGCTGGGCCGAAAAGAAAGGCTATAGCGTCGAAACCATGTCTTATAACTCTGGTGAGGAAGCCGGCATTAAATCGGTGACATACCAGATCAAAGGCCACAACGCTTACGGCTGGTTGAAAAGCGAAAGCGGTGTGCATCGGTTGGTGCGGATATCACCGTTTGATAGCGCGGCGAAACGGCATACCTCGTTTAGTTCGGTCTGGGTTTACCCCGTGATTGACGACAATATCGAGATTGATATTAACCCTTCCGACATTCGTGTTGATACCTATCGGTCGTCCGGTGCGGGTGGGCAGCACGTCAATACCACGGATTCTGCCGTGCGGATTACGCATATTCCGTCGGGCATTGTGGTTACCAGTTCGGTGAAATCTCAACACCAGAACAGGGCTAACTGTATGGCGGCGCTTAAATCGCGTCTTTACGAGATCGAGATGCGCAAGCGTACCGAATCCATTCAAGATGCACATGATAACAAAGGTGACGCGGGGTGGGGTAACCAGATCAGGTCTTACGTCCTGCAACCCTATCAAATGGTTAAAGACTTACGCACGAACGAGGAGACTTCGGACACGCAAGGTGTTCTGGATGGCGACCTCGACAGATTTATGGCGGCAACGCTGGCGCAGGACGTGGCAGGTAAATCCCGCGCCGATGCGCAGAACGGATAAACATGAAAACGATTACGAAGACTGAAGATTTAGCAAAATTTTGCGCCGAGTGCGCCTCGCAACCTTACGTGACCGTAGACACGGAATTCCTGCGCGAACGCACTTATTATTCGCAACTGTGCCTGATCCAGATGGCTTATCCCGGCGAGGGGGATGAAAATGCGGTGATTGTTGATCCACTTGCCGACGGCATTGATCTTGCCCCGATGTACGAGCTGTTCAAGAATAAAGGTGTTGTTAAGGTTTTCCATGCTGCCCGTCAGGATTTGGAAATCTTCTGCGTTGAAGGCGGCGTAATCCCAGAACCGTTCTTCGACACCCAAATTGCCGCGATGGTTTGCGGGTTCGGCGAACAGGTCGGGTACGAAAAACTGGTGCGTCAGATTGTGAAGGAAAGCGTTGATAAATCGTCGCGTTTCACGGATTGGAGCCGTCGGCCGTTGTCCGATAAGCAAAAAACCTATGCCTTGGCGGATGTGACGCACCTTCGGGTGATTTATGAATATCTTGATAAACAGTTAACGAAAACCGACCGCACGAGCTGGGTGACCGAAGAGGAAGCTATCCTTACGGACCCCGCGACCTACCGGGTTGATCCCGATAACGCTTGGAAACGTCTGAAAACGCGCACGACATCTGGCCGGTTTTTGGCTGTGGTTCGGGAACTGGCAAAATTTCGCGAGATCACTGCGCAATCCCGGAATATCCCGCGTAACCGCGTTATCAAAGACGATGCCCTGATGGAATTGGCCTCGACCCGCCCGAAATCTTACGAAGACCTTAACCGATCACGGCTGTTGCTGCGCGAAGCCCGCAAAGGGGCGACTGCGGACGGTATTCTGGCCGCGGTAAAGGCTGGCGAGGCGTGCCCGCAGGAGGATTTGCCAATCGCGCCGCCTGTCAGGGTTAAGAAGAACGGCACGGAATCGTTGGGTGATTTACTACGCGTATTACTTAAATCCAAGGCCGAGAGATATCACGTTGCACCAAAATTAATTGCAACATCCAGTGATCTGGATGCGCTCGCGAATGGGGATGACGATGAAGTTAAGGCGCTAAGTGGTTGGCGCAAAGGCGTATTCGGCGACGATGCTTTGCGCCTACGCAACGGAGAAATAGCCCTGTCTGCATCGCCTAGGGGCGTAAAGATTATCGAATTGTGAACAATTGTTGGTTGCGTCAACACGTCGGACTGGACGTTCACCCTTTAAGTGACTAAATCACTCGATTAAAGGAGAACGCCAATGGCCACCGCACGTTTTGAAGAGATAGTCGAGGACTTCGATTTCATCGATGATTGGGAAGATCGCTATCGCTATGTGATTGATCTTGGCAAGAAAATGACACCGTTGAACGAGGGTCAGAAAATTCCGGCAACCAAAGTCTTGGGATGTGCCTCGCAGGTCTGGATCGTGCCCGTAATTGACGGTGACGGGGCAACAGCGCGGATAGGTTTCCAAGGCGAATCCGATGCGATGATTGTTGGTGGTCTGATCGCCGTGCTGCACGCGCTTTACGATGGGTTAACACCGAACGAGGCGCTGAACGTCGAGGCGCAAGCAGAGATGGGCCGCTTGGGGCTTGATCAACATTTGTCCTCGCAACGATCCAATGGGTTGCGCGCGATGATCCAACGTATTAGGCAGATTTCAAACGCACTACTTTAAAGAAGAGGATTTGACGGCATGACCGACCTTCTAAGCGAACTACTAGAGACACGCGATTGGCTACTTGGCGATGGCGCGACCGGAACCACTTTATTCAACATGCGGCTGGAAGCGGGCGTGGCCCCCGAGATATGGAACGAAACCCACCCGGACCGCATCCGTGCGCTTTACGACGGGGCGATTAATTCCGGCAGCGATATTTTCCTGACAAATTCCTTTGGTGGCACTTATTCCCGCCTAAAATTGCATGAACGTCAGAATGACGTATTCATCCTGAACCGCATTGCTGCCGAGATAGGGCGCGAAGCGGCGGATGCATCGGGCCGTAAGGTCGTTGTTGCGGGGTCCGTTGGCCCAACCGGCGAGATTATGGAACCGGTCGGAGAGCTTTCGTTCAACACTGCCGTCGAGATTTTCGAAGAGCAAGCCAAAGGGTTGATGGAAGGTGGGGCCGATGTGCTTTGGCTGGAAACCATTTCTGCACCCGAGGAATACAAAGCAGCCGCCAAGGCGTTTCAGAACGTTGGCGCACCGTGGGTCGGCACGATGAGCTTTGATACCGCTGGCCGCACCATGATGGGTGTTACGGCAACCGATATGGTCGAAATGGTTAACGGGCTTGAAAACCCGCCGATCGCGTTTGGGGCTAACTGCGGTGTCGGCGCGTCTGATTTGTTGCGCACGTTGCTTGGGTTTGGCAAGGCCAACCCGTCGATTCCAGTGGTTTCCAAGGGTAATGCGGGCATTCCGAAATACGTTCACGGGCACATTCATTACGATGGTACGCCGGAATTGATGGGCGAATACGCGTTGTTGGCGCGTGATGCAGGGGCTAAAATCATTGGTGGGTGCTGTGGCACCTTGCCCGAACATCTGGTTGCGATGAGAGCAGCATTGGAATCAACGCCTCGCGGTTCGGCGCCGGATGCGGATAAAATTCGCGCCACGCTCGGTGCGTTTTCGTCTGATTCTGATGGTCTGGATGGTGCAACTGCGCCTAAACGCAAAAATCGTCGCCGTGGCGGGTAAGTCGGAATTCGTCCAGCGACTGTCGTAAACTGCCGAGAATTCATTGCATATTGCGCTGTAACTCAAAGCTGAGATTGCAACCCGCACATACTTAGGAATCCCACCATGTCTGATGAAGAAGACGACCTAATTCTAAGCGAATTGAACGACGAAGAACTCGTTCTACAAATGATGGATGACCTTTATGATGGCATGAAGGAGGAAATCGAAGAGGCTGTTAACATTCTGCTTGAACGCAATTGGACGCCTTACGATGTTCTGACCAAAGCGCTGGTTGAAGGCATGGCTATTGTTGGTGTCGATTTTCGCGACGGCATCCTGTTCGTGCCCGAAGTTCTTCTGGCGGCGGGCGCAATGAAGGGTGGGATGGTAATCCTTAAACCTTTGCTAATTGCTACAGGCGCACCGCGTCTTGGCAAGATGGTAATAGGAACAGTTAAAGGCGACATCCACGACATTGGCAAAAACCTCGTCGGGATGATGATGGAGGGCGCCGGATTCGAAATTCAGGACATCGGGATCAACAACTCGGTCGAAGATTATCTGTCGGCGCTTGAGGAAGACGACGCCGATATTCTGGGCATGTCAGCCCTGCTGACAACCACGATGCCGTACATGAAAGTCGTCATTGATACGCTGGTCGAGCAAGGCAAGCGCGACAATTACATTGTGCTGGTTGGTGGTGCGCCGCTGAATGAAGAGTTTGGCAAAGCCATCGGTGCTGATGCATACTGTCGGGATGCGGCGGTTGCCGTGGAAACAGCCAAGGAATTCATGGCCAGGAAGCACAACCAGCTTTCGGCCTGATTAAACGCCATGTCCTACACGGATGAACAACTGACAACAGATGGATTGAACGCGGACACTTCGGGTGGTCGCGTACTTCTGCTGGCGTGCGGGGCATTGGCGCGGGAAATTCTGGCGTTAATCAAGGTTAACGACTGGACGCATATGGATTTGCAGTGCCTACCTGCGAATTTACACCTGACACCTGACAAAATCCCCGATGCGGTAGAGGCCGTAGTGATAAAGTCCCGCGATAAATATGACGAGATATTCGTAGTTTACGCGGACTGCGGTACTGGTGGCTTGCTGCAAGCGCGGTGCAATGAATTGGGTGTTCAGATGGCGGCGGGACCGCATTGTTATAGCTTTTTTGAGGGAAACGAAGCCTTCGCGGCCCACGCTGAAACCGAATTCACTTCGTTTTATCTGACCGATTTTCTTGTGCGCCAGTTCGACAGTTTCGTGTGGAAACCGATGGGGCTGGATCGGCATCCACAATTGCGTGATATGTTATTTGGCAACTACGAAAAACTGGTTTATCTGGCGCAAACTAACCAGCCCGACCTCGACAGATTGGCCGAGGAGGCCGCAGCGCGGTTGGGTCTGGTTTATGAACGCCGCTTCACTGGTTACGGCGATTTAACGGCTGAACTGGCGAATTACGCCTAAACATAATCCCCGCGGCTAAGGCCATATTTCGCCATTTTCTCGTTTAATGTGCGGCGGGGCAGGGCGAGTTCTTCCATCACCGAAGCAACAGACCCACGATTTCGGCGCAATGCGTTTTCGATTAACATACGCTCGAACGCTTCGACGTGTTCTTTCAAAGGCTTTTCGCCGGTTTGTTCGGATGGTTCGCGCAGCCCTTCGTCGGTCAACAAGGAAGCAATACCCGTTTCACCGCGCCTAGATTGCAACACGGCCCGTTCCGCAAGGTTTTGCAATTGGCGGATGTTGCCAGGCCATGCCGCTTGCAACAAATTGGCGGCGTCTTGCGCGGAAAGTTCAGGAACATCGCAGCCGTAATCTTCGGAAAACAGCTGTAGGAAACGAGTGAACAGGATCAAAACATCCTCGCCACGTTCCCGAAGGGTGGGTGCTACCACTTCCATGTTTGCAAGACGGTAATAGAGGTCTGGTCGCAAGGATTTTTGCGTTTCGTCAATTGGAACGCCCGAGATGGAGAGGATACGAACAATGTTCTCATCACCATCTTCGCCCATTTTCTCCAAGGCTGCCAACAGACGGCTTTGAACGGTTTCCGACAGTGAATGCACATCTTCCAAGCACACCGTGCAGGGCGTGCTTGAGGCCATAACAGGGCGGTTCTCGGCGTCTATAGCGGGGCCAAACAACCTTGCCAGCATTTCTTCTTCAGTCAATGCTGTGCAGTTCAGCGAATAAAACGGTTTACCCTGACGCGAACCACAGGCGTGAATCCCGCGTGCGATCAGGCTTTTACCCGTACCGGTCTCGCCGGTGATCAACACATTTGCATCCGCTTGCGCTAAATCCAGGATATCCTCGCGCAGCTTTTCAATCTGCGGGCTGTTTCCCATGATTTTACGAAGCAAAACGGTGCCGTCTGATAATTCGCGTCGCAATGCGCGGTTGTCCAATGTCAAACGTCGAGCCTCGATCGCGTGGCGGGCCAGATCAGCCAAGCGTTCGGGATCAAACGGTTTTTCGACAAAATCGTAAGCACCGATCCGCATTGCATCGACGGCCATCTGCACGTCACCGTGGCCTGTTATCAAAATCACGGGAAGGGCTGAATCAACTGTGTGAAGGCGCTTTAGCAGTTCCATACCGTCCATACCGGGCATGCGGATGTCAGACAAAACGATACCTGGAAAATCTGAACCAAGCGTGGTGATCGCCTCGTTGGCAGTTTCAAAGCAGATGGTTTTGAAGCCAGACAGTTCCAACCATTGGCTGATTGACGCCCGCATATCTGCCTCGTCATCAATAATAGCGACTTTTAATGTTTCAGACATGCTGACTCCGAAAGGTTACTGGGCGGGTGCCCGAGGTAGTAGTAATTCAAATATCGCTCCGACGGGCGTCGCGTTGCGACCCGTTAACTTCCCGTTCATATCAGTGGCGAATCCGGCAGAGATGGCAAGGCCAAGCCCGACACCCTCGCCGGGTTTTTTTGTTGTTGCAAAGGGTTCAAACAGGGTGCTGGCATCCTCGATTCCGGTGCCGTTGTCCTGAACCATCAGCGTTACGGCATCTTCGACCTTCAATGTAACCTCGATCCGCTTATCTTCAACGGGCTTCACCGCATCGAGTGCGTTACGCAAAAGGTTAACAATTATCTGCTCGATGCGCACCGGATCACCAACAACAAGCGCGGGTTGGTCGCTAAAGTTGCGCACAATGTTAACCTGCGTTTTACCAAGCTGCGGGGCCATCATCGACATGGCCGACGCTACGGAATCGCGCAAATCAATAGTGACCGCTACGCCTGATGTTTTTGTCGCGTGGGATTTCAACTGTTTGGTGATAGCCCCCATGCGCTCGATCAGGTCGTCAATGCGTTGAAAGCTTATCAAGGCTTCCTCCGTCCTATTTCGTTGTAGCAATAGGCGTGCGCCTGCCAAATAGGTGCGCATTGCAGCCAATGGTTGGTTCAACTCGTGGCTGACGGACGCTGACATCTGACCCAAAGCCGCCAGCTTGGAGGCTTGCTCCAAACTTTGTTCGGCAGTTTCCAACATTTGTTCGGCGCGTTGGCGTTGTTCAATCTCGCTAGACAGGCGGTTGTTCAGGCGACGGAGTTCTGCGGATTCGGCCTGAATTTCTGTGGATTGTCGCGTGGTTTTACGGGATATCAGGTAGAAGATTAGCGCGGCCAGCATTGCGAGGATCATCAATTCCAACGCAATGAAAGCGTTAACCCGTGCCTGTGCGTCTTCTAGGGATGCGAAATAGCTTAAATCCCAGCCCAAGAATCCAACGCTCGCCGCGCTTACCAGCAGGCGTTCGCCGTTGATGTAGACGAATGATTGCGGGGCTTCTGCATCATTACCGAAAATACGTTCAGACGTTGTGGGGCGGTACGTCGAGGTTAACAAATCCTGAAGGGTGGTATTGCGCCATACTGAATGCGACGCGAGCAGGATGTCGCCTGAAGAATCGGAAAGAACCACGTTTGCGCCACTGCGACGCCAAAAATTTTCCTGACGCTGAAGATCAACTTCAACGACGATTACGCCAATACTTTCGTCTTCGAACTCGATTTTTCGGGCGTAGTAAAATCCGTTCACTTTTCCGTCAATTCGCAGCGCCTGAAAAACCGTGGCGTTTTCGCGAAGCGCGCGAATAAAAAATCCGGGGCGTTCTTCTTTGACGAAAATGTCACGCGGGTCTGTTGCCGCAACTACCAGTCCATTGATGTCCATCAGGATGATGGAAGCCGCTGAGAGGTCTTCTTTGAAAGATATAAGTCGAGTTGACGTTGCCGAGTAATCGCCTGTTATTAATGAATAAATAATTGTTTGATCGCGTGATAACAACAAAGGCACGTAAGCGTTTCGCTGAAGTGTCGCGGAGATTGTACTGGCGAAAAGATCAGCCCTCTGACGCGACTTCTCACGTTGTTCGGTTGTAAACCTGTCCGTTAAGAAACTGGTTGATCCCCAAAGGAGAAGTACGGTCAGCACTAAGCCCGCCCAGATGAGGATCTGGACCAATGGTAAACGCGGCAATCGTAGTCTCGCAGTATTCATAAGTACTGAAGTAAGGGTTTGGTAACATTCCCTCAAGCTTCTTTGATTGGATATAGGCAAATAACCGCCCTATAGTCCTTGCAAAATGAAGGGGAAATAAATGATTTATCACAGAAAGCCAGATTGGCTTATACGAGAGAATATTGTTACCGACGAAACGTTGTACCTTAACAGGCGCAATTTAATGGCCGGGTTCGGGGCTGGTGCAGGCTTGGCGCTGATGGGTGCAGGCGCGGACGCAGCAATTCCTGAAACTCCGTTTAAACCGGCACCAAGCTTGAATGCCCAGTTTGCCGATGCCGGACGGCGGGTTACAGCCGAGTCAATTACAAGCAAATACAACAACTTCTATGAGTTTGGGTCCAGCAAGCGTATTTCGAAAGAAGCGCAAAATCTATCTACCGATGATTGGGTGATCGAGGTCGGCGGGATGGTTGATAGGCCATTCCAGATCGGAATCGAGGATTTGATAAAACGCACAGGTGTCGAGGAACGTATTGTCCGTCACCGCTGCGTTGAGGCGTGGTCGATGGTTGTGCCGTGGATCGGGTTCCCGATGGCCAAACTGGTTGAGTTGGCGAATCCCAGTTCCGGTGCGAAATATATCCGGTTCGAAACGTTTATGGACACTAAAGTCGCGAAAGAGCAAAAAGCCGCTTGGTATCCTTGGCCTTATGTCGAAGGTTTCACCATGGCCGAGGCCACGAACGAATTGGCGTTTATGGTTGTCGGGGCTTACGGAAAGGTTCTGCACAAGCAATTCGGTGCACCGTTGCGTGTGCATATGCCGTGGAAGTTCGGGTTCAAGTCGATCAAGTCGATTGTTAAGGTTTCGTTTACCGATAAACGCCCTGTTGGATTTTGGGAAGATTTGCAGAAGAAAGAATACGGGTTCTGGGCGAATGTTAATCCGGCCGTGGATCATCGCCGTTGGACGCAAGCGACAGAAAAGCCGCTGGACAGCGATGAGCGCATTCCGACACAGATATTCAACGGCTACGGCGCACAAGTCGCGCATTTGTATGACGGGATGGAGGAAAGCCTTGGTGATCGGCTATGGCGTTAACTAAGCGTTAACCAGCGCCTCGGCCAATGATGTGAACAATTTGTTACCGTCCGTACCCCCAAGTTCTGAATCATTCAGACGCTCGGGGTGCGGCATCATTCCAAGCACACGGCGATTTTCAGACAATATTCCGGCGATATCAGCGCTAGAACCGTTCGGGTTATCAGAATAAGTAAACGCAACGCGATCATCACCGCGCAAGCGGTCCACAAGGGCTTCGTCAGCTACGTAATTCCCGTCATGGTGGGCGATGGGGTAGGTTACGGAACCGCCTTTTGTGTAGGCATTCGTGAACGGGCTATCGGTTGTTTTCACTTTGATTTCAGAGTCTTTGCAGACAAACTTCAAGCCAGAGTTCCGCATCAATGCACCCGGTAATAGACCAGCTTCGATCAATACCTGAAACCCGTTGCAAACACCCAGAACATGGCCGCCTTTGTTGGCGAAATCCGCAACCGAACGCATGATTGGCGAACGGGCTGCGATTGCCCCACAACGCAGGTAATCACCAAAAGAAAAACCGCCGGGGATGGTGACAACGTCTAGCCCATCGGGCAGAGACGCGTCTTTGTGCCAAACCATTTGCGCTTTAACGCCGCTGGCGCGTTCCAGCGCTACGGCCATGTCGCGGTCACAGTTGGATCCGGGGAAAACAATGACGGCAGAACGCATCAGAGAATCTCGACTTTGAAATCTTCGATAACGGTGTTCGCCAAAAGCTTTTCGCACATTTTTGTGACGGTCGCTTCGGCCTTGGCTGCATCAGTCTCGGTCAAGTCCAGCTCGATCACTTTGCCTTGGCGAACAGCGT
>JAESQH010000206.1 GCA_016765235.1 Paracoccaceae bacterium | reverse complement strand
GGGCGGGTTGTCGCATGATCCGCCAATCCCGTCGCTGGCCACGGCCCCGCCGCTGGTGCGCCAGCGGTTGATCGAAGGGGGGGCGGTTGGCCACAATCAGAGAATGACCCGTCAGAATTCAGTTGTGGGCGAGGGGGCAAAAATCGTTGACGGCACCTCAAAACTGCTGCCTCTGAACCCGGATTGGGATAATATGCTGCTGGATGCGTTCAAGTCCGGCAACACATCGGTGCTAGATGAAATGTCCGACGCCGACCTAACGGCAACTGGTGGGCGCGGCGGCCACGAGGTTCGCGCCTGGGTCGCGGCGCTGGCTGCAATGGGTCCTGATTACAAAGCAGATGTGCTGTTTTACGAAGTCATTGATGAATGGCTGACCGGTATGGGAATCATGACGGCACAACCGGGCTGACACAGGCCTAAAATGAAATAATTCAACGAGCGTCCGCTGTCTGAGAGCGGTTGCCCAAAATACTTATGAAATGGAACAAAGAATATGAGCGTTCGCAGCGGACAACAATTTATCGATCACCTGAAGGCTACTCCACGCGACGTCTGGATCAATGGAGAACAGGTTCACGATGTCACCACGCACCCGGCGTTTTCCGCCAGTGTCGAACAACTGGCAAAACTGTATGACATGCAGGTCGCCAAAGAGACCGAAGATCAACTGACGTATATCGTGCCCGAAACCGGTGAACGCGCCGGACTGGCCTTTATGCCGGCTATGGACGCCACCGATCTACGCAAAAAGCGCGAGGCCTATATGTTATGGGCACAGCAGAATTTCGGACTGATGGGGCGGTCGCCGGACTTTCTCAACTGTTCGCTTCTGGCGTATTGGGAAGCGCGCGAATTAGCAGGCAAGAACGGCCCGGAATTCCCCGAACGGATCGCCAAATACTACGAATATGTCCGCGACAATGATCTGTTCCTCAGCCACGCACTGCTGTCGCCACAAAACGATCGCTCCAAGCCATCATCCGAACAGGCTGAACTGCATATGCGTGTGGTCAAGGAAACCGATGAGGGCATTTACATCTCAGGCGGACGGATGATCGCGACGCTGGGGCCGGTGTCGGATGAAATGATTATGTATTCACTGCCTGGGCTGCGTCCCGGCGACGAAGATCATGCGCTGATGTTTGCGGTGCCGACCAACAGCAAGGGGCTACGTCAGATCTGCCGCGAGCCATATACGCTGGCTGGACAGAAGTCGGATTTCGACCACCCGCTGTCGAACCGATTCGAAGAAAACGATTCGCTGTTGATCTTTGACAATTGTTTTGTCCCTTGGGATCGGGTGTTCATCTATCGCGATGTGGCCCTTTCAAACGAATATTACATCACGTCGGCGCTGCGCAATCACACCGCGCATCAGACCAATACCCGCGCCCTCGTAAAGATGCAGTTCGCCGTTGGCGTCGCTATGGAAGTTGCCCGTTCGATTGGGGCCGACAGTTTCCTGCATGTGCAGTCCATGCTGGGCGAGAGCCTGAACCACATCGAATTCCTCAAAAGTGGGCTGCTGCGGGCCGAAATAGAATGCGAAACCACCGAAGTTGGCACGGTGCGCCCTTTGTTGGACCCGCTTCAGGCGCTGCGGACCTATCTGCCCACGGCTTATCCAAGGGTGGTGGAAATTATCCAGACCATCGCCGCAGGCGGGTTCATGATGATGCCGTCAGGTGCGGATTTTCTAGTACCGGAGCTGAAGGAAGACACGGAGCGTTATTACGCGGGCGCAAACATATCGTCGCTTGACCGGGCCCGATTGTTCAAACTGGCCTGGGATCTGTCGGGTGAGGCTTTTGGCACACGTGCGTTGCAATATGAACGCTATTATGCCGGTGATCCGATGCGCACACGGGCAATGAATTACATGGGTGCGGACGATGTCGAACCCAAGCGACTTGTCGCCGCCGCGCTGGCGCTGTCGGGTGATCCCGAGCCGGCAAAACGCTGAATTATCGCAGGGCTACGTGGCCAAACGTTCGAAAAAAGGAAGAGATATGACATCATCATCACAACACGCTTCGATCTGGACCGATCTGACCAGGCTGGCGTTTAGCCAAGGGTATCTGGATGCCGGTGGGATCAAAACCCGCTATCTGACAACCGGATCAGACGATCAGCCACTGCTGCTCCTGCTGCACGGCACCGGAGGCCACGCCGAGGCGTTTACCCGCAACATGCAATCACATGGCGAGCATTTCAACACCTACGCGATTGATATGGTCGGCCATGGCTGGAGCGACAAGCCGGACATTGCCTATGAAATCAAACAGTACGCCGAACATGTGCTGGATGTAATTGACGCACTCGGCTACGAACAGGCGCATATTTCGGGGGAATCCCTAGGTGGCTGGGTGGCTGCCTATCTGGCGATCCATCATCCGGACAAAGTAAACCGCATTGTGCTGAACACCGCGGGTGGCTGGACCATGTTCCCCGAAGTGATGGCGCGGATCATGCGCCTGTCGATGGAAGCGGTGAACGACCCCAATCCTGACCGGATCCGCACCCGGCTGGAATTTCTGATGCACGACAAATCGTTGGTTAATGACGATCTGGTTGCCGTCCGCCAAGCAATTTATTCCCAACCAGGTTTCATCAAGGTGATGCAGGGAATCCTGTGTCTTCAGGAGCCTGAAACCCGTCAGAGCAACATGTTCACCTACGACGACAGCGCCAAAATCACGGCCCCGACGCTTGTATTGTGGACGTCACATGATCCGACAGCCTCGCCCGAGGAAGGACAGAAAATTGCTGACTCCATCCCCGGCGCCCAGTTTTCGGTGATGAACGAATGCGGGCACTGGCCGCAATTCGAGGATCCGTTGGTGTTTAACAAGCTGCACCTAGATTTTCTGCTAGACCGTTAAGTAAAATAAGTAAAAGGATAGCCACGATGTCTGCAAAAATGTGCCCGCAGCGGGCCATCGACACCGCCCCACTGCCGCTGAACACAAACGTGTTTCGCGAGGCATTGGGGCGGTTCGCCTCCGGTATCACAGTGATGACAACCATAGACGAGGACGGGGCACCTTATGGTGTCACGGCCACCTCGTTTGCCTCGCTATCACTGGACCCGCCGCTGGTGCAGTGGAGCCTGCGCAATGCAGCCTACTCTTTGCCGGTATTCCTTAAATCAGAAAGGTTTGTGGTGAATGTCCTGTCAGCGGATCAAGAGTCGGTTTCACGCCGCTTTGCCACCCCCGAAATTGACCGGTTTGCACACTTGAATACCGAGTCGGGGCTAGGTGGTGTATCGCTGATACAGGGCGCGTTGGCTTGGATCGAATGTAGCCTTGAGACCACCCTCGCGGGTGGAGATCACACAATTCTTGTGGGTAAAGTCCTGCGGGCACGAACTTTTGACCACCAACCATTGTTGTATTGGCGCGGTGGTTATATGCCGGATTCAACAGACCAGACGACAGTAAACCAACAGAAAGTGACATCCTGAAATGACCGACAGACAGTCTATCACTGCCATGGCCGATGCGCTTTATCGTGCGCGCACCGACCTTGTACAGATCCCACCCCTGCGCGACAGTCACGGGCTGGCCTCGGTGGCTGATGCCTATGCGGTGCAAGAGCACAATAACAAACGCTGGATCGCCGAGGGTCGACGGGTTGTCGGGCGTAAGATCGGCCTGACCTCAAAGGCGGTTCAGGCGCAGTTAGGTGTTGATCAACCCGATTCAGGGCTACTGTGGGCCGATTACGCCTTTACCGAAGGCGACATCGTGGACACGAGGCGCTTTATGCAGCCCAAGGCCGAGCTGGAAATAGCCTTTGTGATGGAGCGTGGGGTCGAGGATCCGGATCTGCCAATGGCAGAGCTGATCCGTTCGATTGCCTACGCCGTGCCGGCGCTGGAGATTGTCGATTCGGCGATTGCCGACTGGGACATCCGGCTGGTCGATACGGTGGCCGACAATGCGTCGGGAGGCGGGTTTTTGCTTGGTCTCGGGGCCCGCAAGATCACTGATCTGGACCTGCGCCTAGCCGGAGGGATCCTGTCGCGCAACGGCGAGATAGTGTCCAGCGGCGTTGGCGCTGATTGCTTTGGCCACCCCCTGAACGCGGCCCTTTGGCTGGCGCGCAACATGGCAACACTTGGCCGCCCGTTGGCTGAAGGAGAGATCGTGATGTCGGGTGCACTAGGGCCAATGGTTCCGGTCGCGCCGAACGAGGTTTACGTCGCCGAAATCGCCGGTTTCGCACCGGTGCAAGTGGCTTTTGAAAATGGTGGAATGATAACATGAGCAAGATTAAGGCAGCGATTATCGGGTCGGGCAATATAGGCACCGATCTGATGATCAAGATTATCCGCAATTCCGATGTTCTGGAAATGGGCGCGATGGTTGGCATTGACCCAGAAAGCGACGGGTTAAAACGAGCCGCAGGGCTGGGCGTGGCCACCACGCATGAAGGGATCGTCGGGCTGACCGGCATGGACGTCTGGCCCGAAATCGGTGTGGTGTTCGATGCCACTTCGGCCGGGGCGCATGTGAAAAATGACGCGATTGTGCAGGCGGCAGGCAAACAGATGATCGACCTGACTCCGGCAGCCATTGGCCCCTATGTGATCCCGGCGGCCAACATGGAAGAACATTTGGCGTGTACCAACATTAACATGGTTACTTGCGGCGGACAGGCAACGATTCCGATTGTGGCTGCGGTTTCGCGCGTGGCAGAGGTGACCTATGCGGAGATCATTGCCTCGGTCTCGTCGCGCTCGGCCGGACCGGGCACGCGGGCCAATATCGACGAATTCACCGAAACCACATCACA
The DNA here is from genome assembly GCA_016765235.1 of Paracoccaceae bacterium. GTDB lineage: Bacteria > Pseudomonadota > Alphaproteobacteria > Rhodobacterales > Rhodobacteraceae > NORP23. The sequence continues at coordinate 9,489 of JAESQH010000206.1, read as the reverse complement.
GGCAATCAGTGCCGTGGGCGGGGCGAAAAAGGGCAAGGCGATTATCATCCTGAACCCCGCCGAGCCCCCGATGATCATGCGCGACACCGTGTTCTGTCTGGCCAAAACCAGCGACCGCGACGCAGTGCGCAAATCCATTGAGGATATGGTGAAAGAGGTGCAGACCTATGTGCCCGGCTATCGGCTGAAACAAGAGGTGCAGTTCGAAACCATCGGTGACAATGCCGCCATGCAGATTCCTGGCGTTGACGATCACGCCACGGGCCTGAAGGTCAGCGTGTTTCTTGAGGTTGAGGGGGCCGGACATTATTTGCCTAAATATGCCGGAAATCTGGACATTATGACCTCGGCGGCGATGCGCACAGCCGAACATGTGCTTGCCGCTAGAAATACAGGGACCGTATGACATGACTACTTCAAAGCTCTATATTCAGGATGTCACGCTGCGTGATGGGATGCACGCGATCCGCCACCAGTACACGCTGGAACAGGTCGAAAAAATCGCCATGGCGCTGGACCGCGCCGGGGTGGATGCGATAGAGCTGTCGCACGGCGACGGGCTGTCCGGCTCCAGTTTTAACTATGGCTTTGGGCGCCATACCGATCTGGAATGGATCGCGGCAATTGCCGACAAGCTGACCCACGCCAAACTAACCGCCCTGCTGGTGCCTGGCATCGGCACCATCCATGATCTGCAACAGGCGTTTGAGGCCGGGGTTAAATCCGTGCGCGTCGCCACCCATTGCACCGAGGCCGATGTCGCCGCGCAACACATCGCTCATGCCCGCAACATCGGTATGGATGTGTCCGGCTTTCTTATGATGGCGCATATGTCCGAACCCGCCGAACTGGCGAAACAGGCTAAACTGATGGAAAGTTACGGCGCACATTGTGTCTATGTCACCGATTCAGCAGGCGGGCTGGTGATGGACGGTGCGCGCGACCGTATCAAAGCCTACCGCGAGGTGCTGAACGACGAAACCCAGATTGGCATTCACGCCCATCAAAACCTGTCGGTCGCCGTTGCCAATTCGGTCGTCGCCGTCGAGGCCGGAGCTTACAGGGTTGATGCCTCGTTGGCGGGTATGGGCGCTGGAGCGGGCAACACACCACTTGAGGCGTTTTTGGCCGTCGCCGACAAGATGGGCTGGGATCACGGCTGTGATCTTTTTGCGATTATGGACGCCGCCGATATGCTGGTGCGCCCGTTGCAGGATCGTACCGTTCAAGTCGACCGCGAGACCCTGTCGCTGGGCTATGCTGGGGTCTATTCCAGCTTTCTGCGCCATGCAGAAACTGCAGCAACGGTGCACGGGCTGGATACCCGCGACATTTTGATAGAACTGGGCAAGCGCAAGATGGTCGGCGGACAGGAAGACATGATCATTGATGTCGCCCTCGATCTTGCATCAGGCCGCTGAATCGCATTCGCATTGCGGCGCGCAAACCTTGCGCCGCAAGCCCATGTGGTGCAGTGATTGGGGATATCCGAAGCTCTGTGCCTAGCCTTCAGCCTATGCCGCGATTTTTAGCTGCTGCGTCTCAGATTGATCTGACCAGCCCTCCGTCGACAAGGATCGACTGACCATTGATATAACCTGCGCTGTCGGACAGCAGAAAGGCGATTGTTTCCCCCAGTTCCTGTACCTTGCCGTACCGCCCTGTCGGCACCTTTTTGGCGTTGGCCTCCTGTACTGGATAGTTGTCCATAAATCCCGGCAATACCGCATTGATGCGCAAACCCTCGTTGGCATGACGATCTACGCAAAGTTTCATGAACGACGTCAACGAGGCACGAAATGCCGAGGACAAGGGATAGACAAGATCAGGTTGTTTCGCCGCAAATGAGGACATGGACACGATCGCGCCGCCCCCCTGTGCGCGAAAAACCGGAACCAGCAGCCGGGACAACCGCACGGTTGGCATCAAAACGATGTCCAGCGCACCGTGCCAGTCTTCGTCGGATATTTCCAGCAATTCACCCTTGGCCGCATGACCAGTGTTGATTATTGCGCCATCAATGCGCCCGTGCAGGTCCAACGCTGTCTGCGCCAACTGCTTTAGCGCCGCAGGGTCCGTGATGTCGCCCCGAATCGCGGTTGCTCCCAGTTCATCGGCAACCCGCTCGATCTCTTGCGAGCGCGACATCAGCACCAGCGTCCAGCCCGTAGCCGCCAGCGCCCGTGCCGCCGCTAACCCCAGACCGGAGCTGGCGGCGGTGACTATAGCTATTTTTTTCGTGTGCTCGGTCATGCAGTATATCTTTCTCTCGGATAGCCCCCAAAGTGGGCAGGTTCATTCAGGCGTGAAGAAGCCACACATCTGGCTCGTATTCGAGTTCTCGCGCAAAGTTTACGACAGCGTCGTTCTTCGCCTGATTTTGCCATAAGCCGCTTCAAAAAGCTACAAGCGTTGCACATCAAGTGTCGTTGTGTCGTTAATTATGAATAAAAAATCTGTTTGTTTTCAACGAAAGCGTTGTGCCTTTAATTTCCAATTCTTAGGGTTAAATCCATCGGCTTCCAGCCGGTCAGCTTCAGCTAAATCCTGATGAACCTTCTCCCTATTTTTGGCTCGCCCTTGGGTGAAAGCCAAAAATAGGGAGAAGGTTCATGATCTATTGTACTGGTAGTCATACCAAATATTACCACCGTTACCACATCGTTTGGGTGACGAAGTATCGTTACAAGGTCTTGCAGGGCGAAATGCGGGAGCGTTTGCGCGAGATTATCCGCCAGACATGCGCTGAATTGGGCGTGCGTATCGAGAAAGGTGTCCTGTCGAGCGACCATGTGCATATGTTTGTGTCGATCCCGCCGCAACTGGCACTCTCGACGGTGATGCAGCGGATCAAGGGGCGGGCGTCGCGTAAAATCCAGATGGAATATCCTGAATTGCGCAAGCGGTACTGGGGTAGGCGATTTTGGGCCCGTGGATATTTTTCCACCACGTCAGGAAATGTCACCGACGATGTCATACTTCAGTATTTGGAGCTACACTCCAAGAGGAAACCTACCGGCGTCAGCCGGTAGTGGTTTAGTTATGACCCTGTACCCTTAATTGTGAACTTGTGTCCTAGTTGTTGACCTGATGTGTCTTGTGGATAACTTTTGGGTAAGCTTCGGAGTTTTGGAAACATTTATGGGCAACAGTATCGACAAAACGGATGACCAGCGTACTTTGGCGATTGAGCATGCCAATATACTTCGACCGTTGATGTATAGAAAAGCTGACCAGCCACCTTTGACAACAGAATTGGCCCATGCAGCTGAGACGATGGGTGTTAGTTTGAGCACTGCCAAGCGCATGTTTCATCGCCTGAAAGAGGGAGATGGTCGGGCTAGCGCTCTGGAACCGCTTGGACGCGGACCAAAAAAAGGTGGCGGGCGGCTGAACCCGGATGTTGAAGCTATTATCGATGCAAATTTACAGGACAGGTTTCTGGTTCAGGAGCGACCAAGCCTTTCAGGGATTGTACAGGAAATCCGGTTGGAATGCCTGGATAGCGGACTCAAGGCCCCAACACGGCGAACGATTAAAGCCCGCCTAGATGCAATAGATCAACGGAAAGTCGTTCGCAAGCGGCAGGGCCCAAAAGCGGCGCGCGAACAATTCTCGGCAATTGCGGGGGAGTTCACTGCAGATTTGCCTCTAGAAATTGTTCAGGTCGATCACACTCTTGCAGACATAATTCTGGTCGACAGCATTGACAGAGAGGCCTTTCGTCGTCCGTGGGTAACGTTCGCAATCGATGTTGCAACACGCGTTGTTACCGGGATCTATGTTACTTTCGATGCGCCCTCTACCCTTTCAGTGGCGCTTTGTCTCGAGCATGCAACGATGGATAAGAGCCACTTCACCTCGGGCGAACCCGGATATGGAGCTTGGCCATCCCGGGGATTGCCTCACAAAATCCATGTCGATAATGCAAAGGAATTTCATTCTCGCGCTTTTTCGCAAGCCTGCGCCGAATGGGGTATTGAGCTGGATTTCCGCCCACCCGGCCGTCCGCATTATGGGGGCATATTGAACGGCTGATTGGCACCAAAATGGGTGCGGTGCATTTACTACCCGGAACGACCGAAGCATCGCCAAAGGCTAGTGGCGAATATGACAGTATGGATAAGGCGGTAATGACTCTGGCTGAGTTTGAGGATTGGCTAGCACTAGAAGTCTGCCGCTATCACGGCACGAAACATCGGGGTATAAATCAAACGCCATTGTCCAAGTGGGAAGACCTAGAGAGCGAGGCGGCATACGACGTCCTAATGATGCAGAAGCGTTCAGGGTCAGTTTTTACCCGGGCGTGGAGCGTAAGGTCTGGCGTGATGGTGTGCATTTGTTCAATATTGGTTATTGGTCGGATGCATTCGGGTCCCTAATAGGTAGGACAAAGGGTAATGTGGGCGTCAAATATGACCCGCGTGATTTATCAAAGATCTGGATCAAGTGTCCTGACGACCGGTTGATTGAAGCACGTTACCGGGATTTGCAGCGTCCGAAGATTTCGTTGTGGGAACATCGGGAAGCAAGCAAGGCATTAAATGAAAGCGGGAAGGCATCGAACGAAGCCAATTTATTTGCCTGTGTTTTGGAACAGCGTCGCGTGGTGGAGCGTTCAAAACAGTTAACCCGCGCGGCGAAAATGGAGAGAGAACTGCAAACTCGGGACCACAAAATACCTGCTTCAAATGAATCCCCAAATCCGAATAGGATGTTTGCGATTGATACGAGCAACAAAGATATGCCAACATTCGAGGTCGAAGAAATTGATAACAGTAAACCCCCGTATAACAAGAATTAATGCCGATAGCTGGATTGGATTTGGACGTGCAGAGATGGTTCTGCGTCGTCTGAATGCACTGATGGAGGCGCCACGGCAGGCGCGTATGCCCGGTCTGTTGGTTTATTGTTGTTACAAGCCCCGCCAGCTCCTGATGAGCGGCGTTTCTACCTGCATATTCTGGCCGCGATCGGCGCACCTGTTGCGCGTAGCCATACGATTGCGGAGTTAGAGGTTAGAGTGCTGAATTATCTTCGTGATCTCGGGCTGCGGATGATCATTATTGATGAAGTTCACAACCTGCTGTCGGGCACTTACCGGGAGCAGCGGCGCTTCCTCAATATGTTACGCTTCATTGCAAATGATCTGGGCGTATCGTTGGTTTGTTTTGGCGTAAATGAGGCGGTAGACGCGCTTCGCGGTGATGTTCAGCTGGCTCGCAGGATGGATGAACACCTCCTGCCAATCTGGGAGGACGATGCCGAGTTTTCCCGTCTTATTCAAACTTTGATAACCGCAATGCAGCTTAAAAATGCGTCCAACTTGAGGATAAGTTCGCTGCGTCGCATTCTAAATATCACCGGTGGGGTGACGTCTCGAATATTTACAATGATCAAGGCGCTTGCTGTTGAAGCAATTGAAACCGGTGAGGAGCAAATTACTGACGATGATATCCTTAACTGGCAGCCAACCTGATCCCGCCATTCCTGGGTCGAACACCGACTTCATCCGGCTGATTTTTGACCCTGGGTAATCTGCGCCCTTTCCCCAAAACCATTCCACCGTTGCCTGATGAACTGCTGTCCAGCTGGGTTGGGCGGCTGGCATCTGCCAACTATTGCGATGTACGGGAGTTGCTGCAGCACGTGGGTATACCGGATGTTTCGAATTCAGCGCTAGATCAGGATTTACCAATTGTCTGGGCGAAGACGCTCGCTTTGGTCGGCCGTATCCAGACGAAGCATATTCGGGAGATGGCGCTGTATAAACCCGCCGATAACACAACACCGTTCATTGCAATGCAGCCGTTTCAGTATTGCCCCGCTTGCCGAGTCTCACCAGGTGTCGAAGGTTTTGAACTTCGCCACTGGCGCTTTGCCTGGAGCCTTTATTATAACAGATGTGATGGCCAGCTTATGCCGCTCTATCTAGGCCGGGCGGTCAAAGAGCCTGTTACTAAGAAATTGATCCAGAAAGCCGGGCAGGGGGCTAAAGTACTGGCCCGGGCAGCACAAACGAACAACACGAAGGGCCTGCGGCGGGTGCAAATTGCCCTCCGGTTTTCCGCCTCCTATCTTTGTATTCACAGTCCGGCCTCTGTTCTTTTTTCGGGGAATTATTACGACCGGTTGTTCTGCCTTGCTGCCATCTCGAAAGCACAAAACTATCCTCTCGCAAAAGCCGCGTGGATGATTGCAAATTCATCGTTTACCACTCGAAAACGTATTTATCGGAACTTTGAAAACAAACGTTTGCGAAGGCAAAAATTTTTCAATCTTGGTAGCAAGGCAGAGAAGTTTGTTAACTCCAAAACGTTTGGCGCGAGACATTTGGAGGATCTTTCGTCGATCCCCATTTCCAGGTCAAAAACCAAATACGATCGCGCCTCACTCCAAGCAATCGCTGAACTTGGTCCAGGCACAGATCGCAAAAAGCTCCTTAGGCGTGCTGACGAGATTCTGAACGCACATTGAGCGGTGCCTTGTGCCTTTAATTGTGACCCAAACTTGTGGATAAGTCACAATTAAGGGCACAAATGTGTTTTTGGGTCATAATTAAGGGCACAGCGACACTTATTTAGGCAACCGCAGTGTACATCCGTGTCACGAACAACTCACTGACCTTAAAGCGGTGCAAGTTTTTGGCTATAACCAGAACCCCTAAGTCTACCAACGGCTCCAGAATAACGATCAACATATATGCAGATCCGAAAACGGCGACTTGCGTCAGGTTCGCGGTCCCTAACCCCTGACCATATAACGCCCAAAAACCAACCCATGAAACAATCCCGCCTTGAAACACTGTCGAAAGCGCTAGCGCCTGTTTATAGGTAATGTCTTTATAGGCGGTATTGGTCGGAATGATCCGCTTGGCCAACAAGTTCATGCCGTATAAAGGGACCAAAAGCGTCGTTACGTTAATGCCGTATTGTGGCAAGTCCAGTGGCGCAAATAATGCCCCTTGAAGCAAGAGACCAGCCGCCAGACCTATCATTGCTGCGGGTGCGCCAAACAACAAGAACAGGGTCGATCCTAGAATCAAGTGGACCTCGGACACGCCGACGGGATGGTGGGGTAGAACTTCAAAGAAGCAGAACACCAAAACGGTTGTTATGATGCTGCGCGTGGCAAGTAAGGCCAAACCGCTGGTTTTAATGGCGTCAAAGGCAAGCTTTGCTGTGAAGGCCAGCGACCCAGCCGCGGTGACAACACTTAACGCTATTTTAGCGCCCTGAACGATGCCTGGTTCGATATGCATATTAGTATCCTCTCAATGTTTCGCCGCACTAACCCCGTGCGAGCGTCAAAAATTGGACATCGGGCGGATAGGGAAACCCCGGCATAGCCCGCCGCAATGCCAACACGATAGCTTCGGGCCGGTATCCGGACTTGTGTGGGGCCAACTGGCCGGATGAACCACCTTCCCGCGCAATTGCGCAGTGGCATTTGGCTCATCGCAACACACTTACCGTTGCGGGGGCAGTGCCGGAATTGTGCGAAACACGCACCGGCTTCCCGTTTAACCTGTGAGATTCTGTGTGAACCCAACAGGAACCTGAAACTACACTCACCGTACGTGTTATTAGTCGCGACTGTCAATGGACGCCGTGCCCTATAAGAAAGCGCGCGCATCAGGTTTTCCACACCTCCCCCGGTTATCGAGGGAGGTGAATTTAGCAAAGTTAACAGCCAAAATTGAAGGTAAGCTCTGTGCCTTCATCCCACCCTCCCAGTTTGGCAATTCCCCAAGAAGCCCGGCCCAATCACACTCGGAAACGGCCTCCAGCAGTTCAACGCAATCGTTTGCGGTGATGCCCTAAAAGGTGTGTGAATCCCTTAGATTAAAAATGGGGGTTTACCTTACGTAAATTGCAACGAAAGTTTTTTGTTCACACACTCTAAAAATCTCGCAGCCGCGACGGGTAGCGTGCGCCCACGCAGGTAACCTGCCACCAAAATTCCGGCCGGAATTCCGCGCAAATCCAGTGGTACCGGGACGAGGCGGTCACTCTCCAAGTCCGGTCTGAGGTTGATGCCAAGACAGAAACTAATTGCCTCGCTATCTTGTGACATCAGACGTAGCAGGTCGAGGCTGTTGGATTCCAGCGCTGGCTCTAGCGTTATTCCAACCTTGTCAGCCGCCGCGTCGAGCATTCGCCGGATGCCCTCTGGGTGTTTCGGAAGTAGTAGTGGAAAGTCGACGCAATCGTAAATCTTCAGGATCTTCCTCCCTGCCAGCGGGTGTTGTGCGGACATGATGCAAAAAACCTGCTGGGCGCCGGTATAGGTAATTTCCAGCTCTTTTAGGCGGATAGGCTCAAACACGATGGCGATATCGTTGGTGTTGTCCAATAGCGAGGCCTCGGCTTCGCCGCGTTCGTGCAGATTGACGCCGAAGGTCACGGCGGGGAATTCTGCGAGGTGGTCTTTGATCATCTCAGGCAGAAAAAACTGCACGGCCTCGCGGGTTGTCGCGATGTTGATGTGGCCGGCCCGCATGCCTGACAAATCGGCGATGCGGGATTTTACTCGGTCCATGTCGGCGATTTGGTCGCGGATGTACTTCAGCAGTATTTCACCGGCGATATTTGGACGTAAACCCGATGGGTGCCGCTCGAATATTTCGACGCCCAGCTCGGCTTCTATCCCTTGAATGCGTCGATTAAGGGCAGATGGGGTGATGTTAAGCTGCTCGGCAGCGCTTCGAAGTGATCCAGGAGCCTGCCTAGTCTTGCCGTCAATATTTTCCGGTAGCAGTAACAGGCAGCTTATCCGGAATGTCGTTCAGCCAAACACCAGCAGACCCGTTGAAAGAAGTGCGGCAATAATCAGGCTATAAACAGCATTCCATTTCAGCCCGATCAGGGCCGGATCGCGCATGACCGCCTGCGCCGTAACGCGCACTGGTGTCGCAAAGGGGGCAATATTGATTGAAACCGACCATGCGCCAGCGGCCATAATGGCAATGGCCAACGGTGCAATTTCCAGCCCGGTCAGCTTTGGCAGGATTTCGATAATAACCAGCACGGATATAAGCGGACTGACCCCAACGATCGCAGACAAGACAATAATCCACATGCCCGAGGTCAGCACCTGCCCGCTTGACATGCCGGTTTGCGCGATCAGAGTCCCAAACCATTCCACGTCAAGCAGCGGCACAAGCAATACCCCCAAGGAAGCAGAACCAGCAAAGATAGCAAGTTCCGTTCGCATCTGCGGCATGGCCGGTAGGATGCTAGTTCTCAAGTGTTGCCACATCCCCCTCAGGCGCGGCCAAAGGCCATCGCCCTGCTGCTGGAGTGTAATCCATACCAGCGACATGAACGGCAACAACAACAGCAGCGCCTTGAGCAGGGCAATATCCAACACAAGAGACAGTGACCAGCCAACGGCAGGAAGCAGGATGACCAGAAAAACTAGCGGCAACAGCTCGGACAGCGGCGCGCCACCGGTAGTGGGGCTTTGCCCTTTGCGAGAAGGATCGAG
>JAESQH010000205.1 GCA_016765235.1 Paracoccaceae bacterium | reverse complement strand
TTCAAGGATATCCCGCGACTTCCCAGCAATGGCCTAACCCGCCTCAACTCACTGGAAACTTTGTTCGGGTGGCGCGGAAAACACTGCGGATCATCAGCCAACAATGGATATTGCGCTTTTAGTATACGTAGCAAATCCGTCGCGGTTCCCTCCCAAGGCCCATTTTCGACAATCAGACAAATGATTGCCTCCGCAAACGGGTTCCCCTCAATCGCCGCATCCTCGACCGACTGCCGATTTGCCGCGTAGGACTCCATAAACGCCCCGTGAGTCCACCCCAAGGCTGGTTCGGCGGCAGTGACCCATTTCGCGAAGTCCGCCATTCTGGGGGCTTCTGAGAGTCTCACAGAGCCAATATTCGCTAGAGCGCCCGAAACGGCATCCAACAACCCCGCCAAAATGCGTGGCGCGGCCTTGTCGAAGGCTTTCCAGAACTCGGCTTCAGTTTGCCGTTCAGTGTTTGTGATTACTGGTAAAGTGACGATTATTGCCCGATCAGCCAAATCAGGACGGTTTGCCAAATCTGGAATCCCGTTCAATAAGCAGGGCCGCGTAGCATCGAATAGAACCTCTTCTGAATCTGTGTGCAATTTACGCGTACCAAACCCGCCTCCTGTCGAGATACGGCAAAGTGCATCCGCAATCGCGGGTTTGATGTTTGAAAGATTGTCAAAAGCCAAAACGTGATTGTGTTTTGCGACAATGACCAAATCCTGCTCGGTTTGTGGACTACTACGCCCCAACGGGTTTGCTGGATCAATCAAACTGCGCAAAACTTTGGCTGTGGTGCTTTTGGCGCTGCCCTGTTCTCCGGTTAAGATCAATATTGGGTAGGGGCCGCGCGGATGAAAACACCCGATCAACCACGCCACCAACATTTTAAAATCCGTTTCGCTTCCGACATTTAGGAACGGGCGCAATAGTTCGATATCTCCCGTATTGGGAACGGGAACGGGCAGCGCTTCCAAGCAAAACGATCTACGGAACCGAACAGGTGGTCGATCAAGTACCTGCCACCCCGCTGCATCAATGGCGACAGCTTTCCAGTCTTTGGTTCCAAGGTCGAGATAGATGCTGCGCCCTTGCTCTCCGAGGCGAATAAAAACCTTATGTTCAACCCCCGCAAATATTGCTTCGCCTTTCAGCGTCCGGCGCTTGTCATCGAGGGCCGATTGCGAAAGCATTTTTCCCTCCAATTGGTAGTGATGGAAAGAGAGGAAATCTCGGAACGCATTTGAATCAATTGGCCAGTTTTCAAAATGCCCGTCAACGTTCAAAGTCGCGTACCCCTCCCTACCGGAAGTGTGCCACAATTCCATGGCGTCGAGATTCACAGGTGCTTTTGCCCCATGTTTTTCCGGTAGGGTAGCGTAGGGTAGGGAGAGCGATATTAGTTTTTCGATTTGTTCAACGCCCCAACCTTCGCCTACCGCATCAGCGGCGTCCCACCCCTTACCGTACGTAGGGGCGTTTGCCCCTACGTATACGTTACGTAACGTTTCGTCCGAGATCGGGATTATACGTACCGTTACGTCACAAAGGGCACGTAACGTTTCCGCTACACTACGTACGTAGGAATGCCCTGTCTCGTCAAAGTCCGGCCAAAGCACAACGTTCCGTTCCGTTAGGGGCGAAAGATCGGATTTCTTGTCGGCCTTGCCGCCCCCGAATGTCGTTGTCGTTAGGTAGCCCAGCTCGCTCAATGCATCGGCGCACTTTTCTCCCTCGACAAATATGATCGGGGTTGCGGGATCGGCGGCGGCGATCTTGTCGAGATTGTAGATCGGGCGCTCCACAGGCGCTTTCCACTCCCCGCGCCCAACGTTGAACGGTAGATAAAACTTCCCACTCTTCGAGTTGTCGTAACGATTGGCGATCAGGACCGGATTTCCGGCTTCATCGCGATAGACGTACTGGGTTGCTGGAACGCCCGCTTTCGGGTGGCGCAAATTATCAAAATCGTGTTTCAAACTGCACCCCCCAAAATGCTACGCAATTCCCGCGCCGCCTCAATCTGTTTCAGGCCGTTAAGGTAGGCGTACAGGCTGATTGGATCACCGCCGCTATCGCCCGTTGCAAAGTCCGACCAGCGGCCCGTTTTGACGTTAATCTTGAAAGACCCGGCGCGGCGATCTTGCCGCGTCGGATTACGGGCTACCCATTCGCCGCCGATTTCCTTTCCGTCCGGCAACCAATTTGCCAGCAGGGAAGGAAAGCAGTTCAAGCAGCGCATTTTGAGTGCCGCAAAATCTATCGAGGTCCAAGAATTGTTGTTCATGCAGCACCCCCTTGCATACGGGAGGCAACAAAGGCTTCCACGTCTTCAATCCGGTAACGTACCAGCCGCCCCGCTTTGATGTAGGCGAGGTCGTAACGTTTGGTGCAGCGCCAAACGTTCAGGGTCTCCGTTGATATTCCAAGGTAATCCGCAACTTCTTTCGGGGTCATTAGGTTGGTCTTGAATATTGTCGATGCCATGTCGGCGTTCTCCATTTTTGAGTGCTAACCTTGATTGATTAGCAATATGGAGATTCTCGCATCTATTCAGGGATGTGATCTATTGCAGTCCTTCGGAAGGTATTTTCTACGTTACCGAAAAAACACCATTCAAATCGCTACGCTAATCTATCTTGGGTTGTGATCGAATATTTTCGATAGCCGTTCCAACAAGAGTTTCCTTAATTGTCGAATCAATTTTCGATATGATTCGGTACAAGGCGAAGACGGCCATGGAGTCGTATCCGCCCCTTTCATGGCGGTATCGTCCCCGCGCATATTTCTCACTGGAAAATTGTTCCCATGTCGGACGAAAGGCCACGGCGGCGGATTCCAAAGCGTGGTGCACCGCGATTTTCCCCAATGACGTCGCGTGTTCTTCGTTGAATTCGTTTGCAAAATGCCTCGCGTGAAATCTTGCAGATCGATTCTCGGCTTCCTCGTCCTCCTCTGGAAGCGGTTTGATATCGTTTACCGCCAAAGCAAAGGCATTGGACAATTCTTGGAGGAATTCTAACGGGTGGCTCGGTCCATTTCTAAAAACGACTGAATTGTAGGCGTCATGCCCTCGGCCATTTTGAGATTGCAAATGTTTGCCAAAGTTGTCGTGCAGGAGTGTTTCCGCGAGGGCGCTCTTAGAGAGCTGTTTTAAGGAATTTTGCAGAGTTCGCGCAGCGATACCCGCGCGCCGCAAATGAATTCCAGAATGTTCACGAAGTTCGCTGTAGTGCGTGGCGTATTCGCGTTTGCCAATAAGGTAGGCTTCGACGGTATCGAAAACTCCCTTATAGAGTTCATAAGGATGCGGGTCTTTGTCAAAATGGCGAACGAAATCGAAGAAGAAATCTGAGGTGTAAATCTTGTCAATTTCCGCTTTGACATTATTGCTGCTGTAGAGCCTCTCCCACGTTTCTTTCGCTGCCATATTCCCCTTTTAACCCCAATATATCCGGAACTAACGCCCGTTGCTTTGTTGGCGGCCCCGCTTACCGAATCCACCTTCAGTTGACTTGTCGACAGATACATATGCAGGATCAAGGTTTACCATACGTAAACCTACTCTCTTAGCTGGGGGAGTAATGCTTAAATATTAGGCATATCACAACCTAATAGTATGTCAATTAGTTAAGATTTCTACATTCGTTAAGTAATTTTCGCTATTAGACGCAACCTATACGAGAATATCGGTTGTAATCGATTAAATATTGTGCATTCTTTCTTAAGTGCCGATTATTTGAGTCAAAATGTAAAAAGACTATTCGCGGGGCTCGGAAGTACAATGTGTGATTGAGTAAGGAACATTCACCAATGCATAATAACAAATGGGTGCCGCAGGTACTTAAGGACGTAGAAAAATACTGCCATGAGAACGACTTGTCAGAGGTTGCGTTTTGTCTTGAAGAAGCAAGGCGAAAATTTAAACTTCTGCAGGACCAAGGAAGAACGACGCCAATTTGCGATAATGAAAACGTAGAACCGTTGAGGCTTGTATGGTCACGACCAGAGAGACAAGCAAAAGTAGGTAATGCTCGAGATTGAACCTTCCGTCTATTCGCGAATTTGGTTGTCAATCGCCATATATCCAAACATTACGTCCGTAGCTTTGTTGACGGATTCTCGTACAGGATCAAGGTTCAGTCGCGCGTAAATGGCGGTGGACTGCTGGCTTTTGTGTCCAAGGGATTTCCCGATGATATAGCTGTTGGCCCCTGTCGCTGCCTGATAGCTGCCAAGGGTGCGGCGCAGGTCATGAATTCGAAGGTTATCAATTCCAGCTTCTTTTAAAATCCGCATCCAAGCCTTCTTGGGATCGGCCAGATGGCCCGACGCGCCGTTACCTTCAAAAACCCAAGGGCTTTCGGATTTCCACTTACGCGCGGTTAGGATTTCTACCGCTTCTTTCGGTAGGTGTACCGTTAACGCCTCCGAATTCTTCGTGTCTTCAATGCGCCACGTCTCGGTCGTAAAATTGATATCGCTCCACCGCATGGCAAGCGTGTTGGACTTTCGCGCCCCTGTTAGAAGCGAGATCATAAAGAAATCCCGCGCGGCCTCGTTAGGTTCATTCGAGAGGGCCTTAAAAAAGCGGGGGAGTTCGTCTGGCTGCAAAAACCGATCACGGCTCTTCTCTTTGAATTTCTTGATCCCCACTGCCGGATTTACCCCTTCCCAGCCCCAATCAATCGCCTTGTTGAAGATTGAGCGGATGCGTTCCAGCAACCGGTTAGCCTGATAGATGCCATTCTCTTTACCAAGCTTGGCGTGAAGGCGTTCCACTTCGGTTTTCTTGATCGAGGATATCTTGCGCTTGAACCAGTGCGAGAGGAACTTGTTCACTTCGCGTTCATCATAAACCCAAGATTTTTTATGCACCTTGGAATACTTTTCCATGTATTCCGCAAATAACGCCGCGAAGGTCATTTCGTCCCGTATAGCGCGTTTGGCTGTTTGTGGATTAAGACCCGTGGCAATCTCGCCCTTGGCGGCCATAGCCGCCTTACGGGCGTTCTCAATCGAGATATCAGGGAAGCGCCCCAGTAATAGCCGCTCGGGCTTTCCGTCAATTCGCTTGTAGAGGTAAAATGACTTTGTGCCAGCGGGCGTTACCGCCATCATCAAACCCTTTTCCTTAGTGTCGTAGTAATAGTCCTTGCTGCCCTTCTTGGCGGCTGGGACGTTGGTCAGGGCGGTCTTGATAAAATTCAAATGGTGGCTGGCCATGATGCTCGCTTTCAATCCGGTGCTACACTGGTGCTACGGTGGTGCTACACTTTGGAGCTATATTGAGCAATCCACATAATGCTTGAAGTGCGCTATACGCGTGATAACATGCTTATTAATAACGACAAAAAGATGACCAACAACTTTCATCAACGAACGGCCTGTTAGACTCATAACCTGAAGGTCGTAGGTTCAAATCCTACCCCCGCAACCAACAAAACACCAACATACACAGTAGTTTACGCCGTGCAGAAGCGCGGCGCTTTAGTATGCGTAAATGGCTGTGTCCGTGTGGTGTCCGCAAATTGAACCAACCGATATTGTACTTAGTATGCCAAAATTACAACGTTCGCTCAATTAGCACCCTATTTGGCTGGGCCGACTTTCCGCCTATTCTGTTGAAAAACTCCACTTGATTTTGGTGCGTTTGGCTGATTCAATCTCCTTATTGATATAGGAGATTGCTAACGATGATGGGCCCAAAACAGGAAGCACA
>JAESQH010000204.1 GCA_016765235.1 Paracoccaceae bacterium | reverse complement strand
CACGGAAACCGTCAAAACGGTCTTTAAAGCCGTTTTGACGCTGCCGTTTTTCTTACATTCCTTATTTTTCATCACAAATATCTCCCTTGATGAATTTCCAGTTTAACTGGTCTGTCGACTGACTGACTATCAAGATTCGGAACGATGGCAGCACCCAGCTTTCCTTCGTGAGATTTCTTGTGGCAGGCAAAAACAGCACTCAGATTCTAACAGAATTGAGGCGCAAAGAAGAAAAGTCAAGAAAAAACGAATACTGATTCATTATTCACTTATCTTGACTTCTCCCTTCAGTCCTGATATTTTCCCGTAATGACGAAATAAGCGACCGTGGATCGGGGGCGATGCAAAAATGCTATACAGCAAGGTCAAAACATGGCGTGGTTTTCATGCGGCGTGGCCCCTAACTCTACTTTCACTCTGAACGGATAACTAGTTTTCATGCCTAAATCTGAAGGTTCGCCTCACCCCCTCCAAAGTAAAAAAAGCCTTGAGCTCCTCAAGCTCGGTGAGCGAATTACCCTGCCTGAAATCAGTTGTCACGAAGCGGCAATCGGTACCTATATCGAGCTTTTTGACGCTCGCCACCCTATACACACAGACGAAGTATATGCCCGCAAGACCAGCTTTGGTCAGCGAATCGTTCATGGGCCATTCCCAGTAGCAGCGGTGCTGGCCTCGCTTGGCGAGGTATTCGGAGAGACGCTGATAGCCCTGACCGAGATTGGCCGCTGGCGGTTTCTTCGCCCCATCCCTGTCGGGGCAAAGGTGCCCGCCGAGATGAGCTTTCTAACCATCGACAGGGCCAGCGGGCGGGTGCGCATCGAGGTGCGCATATTTGACGAGGCTGGAAATATCGCCCAGGCCGGTGAGGTCGAGTTGGTGTTGCGCCGAGCAAGTCCAAAGGCCGGAGTAAAAATATAACGACAGTTCCGGCAAACGCCAGAACGGGATTGATTGAAAGGACTTGATGTGGTTGTAAAACTGAGAACGCGTGCGCCTGCGGAAACGGTTGACGATGTTGCTTTTCGCGACATGTGCCGCAAATTCGCTGCCGCTGAAATTGCCCCGCGATGGGAACAGGCTGACCGCGACAGCCATTATCCAATGGACTTTTACCATGCCGCCGCACGGGCCGGGCTGATCGGGATAACGGCTCCGAACGCACTGGGCGGAGCAGATTTGGGCGTTCACGAGACGGTCGTCTTTATGGAGGAATGTTCGAAAATCAACCCTAACCTGCCGGTTTCGGTGCTGATCCAGGAAATTGCCGGTGGGCTGCTTGCCGAATTCGGCCAGGGTGAGTTGCATGACATCGTGCGGCGCAATATTGCCGGCAATTGCTTGCTGGCCCTTGCCGTGACTGAACCCGAGGCAGGTAGCGACATTCAGAACGTCAAATGTTCGGCTCGCCGGGATGGGGATGACTGGATAATCGACGGACAAAAGGCATTCATTTCGCTGGCCGGTTACGCCGAGGTTCTGGTTGTTCTGGCCCAAACCGACTCGTCAAAGGGGCGCCACGGCATGTCGTTCTTTGCGGTTGACCGTAAGGCGGCCGGTGTGACCATGCGGCAGCTTGCGACCTATGCCAACCGACCAGTGCCTACTTATGTGGTTGATTTAAAGGACGTCCGCGTGCCCGCCGAACGCCAGCTGAGCGGTGGCTTCAGGGAAATCATGGCTGGGTTCAACCGCGAACGTCTGCTGGTTGCAGCGCGCTGGCTTGGCCATATGCAGCACGCGATGGAATGGGCCATTGATTATGCACAAACGCGCCATCAGTTTGGTCGGCCGATCGGGTCTAACCAATCCATCGCTTTCATGTTGGCCCAGGGGCATGTCGATGTCGAAGCGACCCGCAGCCTGACCTACGCTGCTGCTCGGCGCTGGGACAGTGGTGTGCCTATCAAGGATATCATTTTGGAGGTTTCAACCGCCAAGCTGCTCGCGACGCAGGCGGTTTACCGCGTTACCCAGAACGCGTTGCATATCGGAGGCGGCTGGGGTCTGACCGAAGAACTTCCGGCGATGCGCATGGCGCTGGACGCGCTGGTAGCACCGGTGACGGTGGGCAGTTATGAAATTCAATTGCGCGTCATCGCACGTCAACTTGGCCTGCCATGTGACTGAGCCGAGCCAGACAGGAGCGGTCTGAAAAGACGTTTCACCGACCTATGTATCCGAAATAAAGGAAGGAATACGGATGAAACTTGGAAATGCGGCAGCGATCATCGGCTTTGGTGATGCATATGCCGACGAGAACAACAAGCGCGACCCTCTGCAACTGGCGACCGAGGCCACGGCCATCGCGCTGGCCGATGCGGGCATAGAAAAGACCGATGTCGACACCTTGTTTACAGGGCGCGCACCATGGGCCGATTGCCGACCACAGTGGAACAACATCTTTGCCTCGCATCTGCAAATGCCGGTCATAATCAGTTCCGAAATCACCTTTCACGGAGCGGGCGTCAACGCCATGTTGGGCTTTGCGGTAGAAAAGATAGTCACCGGGCGGGCGGATTATGTTCTGTGCGTGCAAAGTGATGCTACGCCGTTATTCGTCGATACCGTGGCGATGGGTGCAGCAACGGACGCTGATCCACAGTTTGAATACCCCTATGGGCCGACCATTCCGGCGCTTTATGCGCAATGGGCTTGCCGCTACATGCATGAATTCGGCATCACCGAAGAAGACCTGGCCATGGTCGCGGTACAGCATCAGGACTGGGGCATTCACCACCCTAAGGCAGCCAAGCGGCGGTTCGGCAAGATTGACATCGAAACGGTTATGAACTCGCCCTATATCGCGTCCCCCCTGCGCCGCTGGATGTGCGCTACATGGGGTCCGGGGGGAACCGCCGGGGCATTCATCGTTGCCAGCGCCGAAAAGGCCGCCAGCGCGCGGGCACCGATCTATATCAGTGGCTACGGATCTTATTCGACCCATGAATACCTAATCGAGCGAATGGCGCTGCGCAATGCGCCCGCCTCTCTTGGGCCGCTACCGAACCTGAACACCACCGGCCTGACCGAGGCCGCCGCTCAAGCCTATGAAATGGCCGACATGCGCCCCGATGACATGGACATGGTCCAGCTTTCCGGCAATTTCGCCCACACCGTGCTGATGGAGATGGAAGACCTCGGGTTCGCCAAAAAGGGCAAGGCGATGGACCTTGTGCGCAGCGGTGCGATGGAGCCGGGAGGCTCGTTGCCGGTCGATACCAACGGCGGCTGGCTGTCCTTCGGGCAGCCCGGAATCTCGTGCACAGTCGATTCCATCGTTGAGGCCGTGCGCCAGTTGCGCGGCGATGCCATGGGGCTTGCAGTTCCGGGTGCTGAACGCGCAATCGTCTATGGCGGCGGCGGCATGCTGGCCTGTCATGCCGTTTCGATCCTGTCGAACAAGGCATCCTGATGCACAGCGCCTTTTCACACATTCACAGAACAGAAAACGGAGCTCCACAATGACCCAGGCCCCACAACCCGCAATACAGGAATTGCCCCTGCCACAGGTGACGCAGGATGCGCTGCCTTATTGGGAGGCCCTTAAGGAAGAGAAGCTTATCTTTCAGCGATGCACCTCCTGCAAGTCAGCCATATTCCCACCGCGGTCAGATTTCTGCCCCTATTGCAACACCTATGGTCAGATCGAATGGGAACAGTCGACCGGTCACGGCAAGGTCTATTCGTTTTCGGTGGTTGAGAGGCCGCCCACCTCGGCGTGGAATGATCGCGTTCCTTATAATCTGGGGTTCATCTGGCTTGACGAAGACTGGGTCATCTTCAGCGAGATACGAGGCGCATCAAAGGATATGGCCATAGATGCGTCGGTGAGTGTCGAATACGAAACGCGCGGCGACTTTGTCTTGCCAATTTTCAATTTAAGGACGTGACATGGCGGTAACAATAACATCAAGATATTGGAACGAACACGCCGAAACATTGTCGCGTGACCAGATCCACACCATGCAAGCAGCAGGGTTAAGGGCATTGCTTGATCATATTATGGCAGGCGATAACATGTATTCCCGCCGTCTGAAAGCCGCCGGGGTTGATCCTGCCGATATTCACACGCCAGAGGATTTCACCGCCCTTGTACCACTGACCAGCAAGGACGATCTGCGCGACGAAATGCAGTCCACCGGGCAGGCGATGCCGCATCTTTGCGTGCCAAGATCGGAAATCAGGTTGGCCGGACCCTCGGCGGGCACCAGCGGCAGCAGCACCTTTCAGGCGTTTACAGCCGCCGATCTGGACACCAACATCGAAATGATCGCCCGAATACAATGGGCCGGCGGCTTTCGCCCCGATGATGTGCTTTTCCTGATGACCACGCCTTTTGCGCCCTGGGCGCATATCGTCCGCGAGGCGGCCAAACGGATCGGCATCAACTGGATCATTTTCGACGATCACGTGGTCCAGAACATCAACCGCTATGCGGGTACAATCGAAAATCTTCGTCCAACGGTTATGCATTGCGGGCTGAGTACGCTGCGGTCGCTGACGGCGGACCCAGACCAGACCCGTCTTGGGGATTGCCACCATGTGATTGTTAGTGGCGCCGAACTAGGCCCCGAGGCGCGACTTGAATTCCAGAACCGGTTGGGGCTTGAGGTTACGACGATCTCGGGGCACGGTTCGGATTTCAACCTGTTCGCGGTGGAATGCGACCAGCATGACGGTGACCACTGGATCGGCGAGGAAAACGTATTAGTCGAAATCGTCAACCCCGACACCGGGCTTCCCGTTGCCAGGGGCGAAATCGGCGAGATGGTAATCACCGATTTTTACCGCCGGGCAACGCCGCATCTGCGCTGGCGCACCGAAGACCTGTTCGTCGAAAAAACTGGCGCTTGTGCCTGTGGGCGCACCGGACGACGATTTACCTGCCTGGGCCGAGCTTCGAACCGCGTGACAGCCGGAGGGCGCCACATTCATCCCTATCAAGTTGAGGCAAGCCTGGCGCAAATTGCGGCTGGCCGGAACAAGGAATTTGCCCTTGTGCGGCACAAGGGCGACCCCGGGTTTCTTGACCTGCGGATCGTCAATGCAGCCCGTCCAGAAACCGGTAACACGGCGGTGGAAGCAATCGAAACCCATTTGGGGCAGGAACTGGGAACCCGCGTTCGGGTTCGGTTCGTGCGCGAATTGTCGATGGTCGGCTACAAGACCCTGCGCGTCATCGGGCCGGAAATGGATCCGGCTCCAGACTGATTGGCCAATATATACCAGCGAATGCAACATCAAATCTTATAAACCTGGAGTGAAAAATGGACTTCGACCTTTCTTTCGAACATCAAACTCTGCGCGACATGGCAAAGCGCTTCGTTGAAACCGAACTACCGCGCAACAAGGTCCTCAAATGGGTGGCCGACAAGGAGGAGCCGCCAAGAGAACTGTTCACCAAAATGGCAGAGCTTGGCGTCTACAATTTTCTGATGCCGCCCGAATACAGTGGCCTGGATCAGACCGATCCGGTCGGGCTGGTGGTCTTCGTGCAGGAACTGGCGCGCGCATCGGCGGCAATCACCACAATCTATGGCCGCTCGGCGGTGATTCTGGGACCGTCGATTGCTAATTTCGGCACCAAAGCCCAGAAAGACGCCGTTATCCCGGGCATCGTCGAGGGCAAATATGTCATGGCACTGGGCCTGACGGAACCTGATGCCGGCTCTGATGCTGCGTCGATCAAGACCAAAGCGGTCGAACAGTCCGATGGCAGTTTTGTGATCAACGGCACCAAGCAATACACAACCCAGATTGCCTCTGCCGACTGGCTGGTTCTGATCGCCCGAAGTGACCCCGACAAAGAAAAACATCACGGCCTGACCGCATTTTTGATTGAAAAGCCGGGAAAACACCCGAACATCGAATATCACCGACTGGATACAATGGGTCTGAGCGTGGCACCCACCTATACGGTATCGATCACGGATCTGAAGGTAACACCCGACCAGATCCTAGGTGAGCGCGGTAAGGGCTGGCAGGTTGTGTTGCGCAGTCTGGACATGGAGCGTCTGTATCACGGGGCAATCGGTGTCGGGGCATCCCAGATGATCGTTGACGACGTTGTGGCCTATCTGAATCAGCGAATCGCGTTCGGGCGGCCTCTGGCCCGGCAACAGGCAATTAGGCACAAGGTGGTGGATATGCAGATGGGCATCGACGCAGCTCGGCTGATGACCTACCGCGCTGCTTTCAAGCTGGCCGCGGGGCAGGAATGCCACCGCGAGGCATCGATGGCCAAACTGTCGGGGGCAGAGACCTATATGCGGGTTGCCAACACTGGTTTGCAACTGATGGGCGGGTACGGTTATTGCGTCGATTCCGGCATGCCGATGCATTTCACCGATGCCAAACTGTTCGAGATCGGCGGCGGCGCAATGGAGATCCAGCGCAATATCATTGCCAAAGAAATGGGGATGTAACCCGGTGTGACGGATCTGCAGAACAAACTGATAGCACCGCACGAGGCCCTGAGCTTGATTGCCTCGGCGCGCCAGATTGCGTTGGGAGGCTGGAGCATGTCGCGCAAACCCTGCGGCATGGTTCGCCATATCATCGCTGCCGGGCTACGCATCCCCGAGGTGGTGATCCTGACCGCCGGCGTGGAAACCGATATGTTACTGGCTGCCGGTGTGGTGGACCGGGTCCGTACCTTCTATTTCGGGCTTGAAGCCTTTGGCATGGGGCCGGGGCAGCGGTGCGGGGCCGATATGATCGAGGAAACCGAATCTTCGCTGATTTTCGGTTTGCAGGCCGCGGCCCAGGGTCAGCCGTTTCATGCTGTGGCACTGCACCATTGCCGCGCACTGCTTAAGGTGCGCACGGACATTCAAACCATTACCTGCCCCTATGAGGGCGATGAATTTGTTGCCCTACCGCCAATTGCGCCCGATCTGGCGATCATCCACGCTTGGCGCTGTGACCGGCGCGGCAACGCCGAATTTGGCGGCACATTGGCGGCGGACCGATTGTTGGCGGCAGCGGCGCGCAAAACCATTGTCACGTGCGAGGAAGTGGTCGATGATCTGGCGGCGACAGGCGGGCGCGCCGATCTTATCGCGCCCCAGACCAGTGCCGTCGTGCATCTGCCGAACGGGGCTTGGCCAACCGGGTGCGCGCCCCTTTACCGCCCCGATTGGGCAGGTCTGCGCGATTATGCACAGCTTGATCCCGGTGCGGTTCCCACGTGGCTTGAGCGCCACCCGCTGTCGACGAAGGGATGAACATGGACGAACATGTCACAATCGCCGAACAGATGGCGATAAGTATGAGCCATCTGCTTGAGGATGCCGAGCTGGTGCAACTCGGGCTAATGTCGCCGTTGGCGCAGGTCGCCGCCCTGCTAAGCGCGCACCGGCGCGGCGATGCCGGGCCGGCCATCGAAGATCCCAGCGCCTTTACCGTGACCTGGGCACCCCGGTCGGCAGCGCTGACCTGTTCGGACATTGCGGCGCAACAGGGATCAGTCCGCCGGTTCGAGGCGGACGATTGGGTGGCAAAGATCATGGGCAACCTGACCGGTCGGATGCGCCAATTCATCCGCGCGGCCCAGATTGACATCACCGGTGGCATCAACACTCTGTATCTGCCGACCCGCGACGGCACGCGCCGGCGGATAGCCGGGCTTGCCGGTCTGGCGGAACTGGCCGACATTGCCCGCCCATTTCTGGTTTACCTGCCGCGACAGGACGAGCGCACCTTTGTCCAACGCGTGGAGTTCGAGGTCTGCAACCCGCTGGACAGTCACGATGGCACCGAGCGCCAGATCATTCTAGTCAGCGATCTAGCGATGTTCCGGATCACTGAGCAAGGGCCTGAAATTCTGTCGGTTCACCCGTCAACCGACCCCAACGAGTTTGCGGCCAGAACGCCGTTTGCCGGTGATTACCAAGCGGCCCCACAAACGCCTCTACCGGACCCGGCGGATCTGGAACTGCTGCGCAAGACGGTCGATCCGTTTAATATTCGCGACATCGAATTCGCCGTGGGCGAGGAGCGATCAAAACTTCTGGACCGCCTTATCGAACAGGAATCGGGGTTTGTTTAGTTGGCTGACGGACCATAAATTTCAGGGGTCTTCCCGGTCCAATGACGCCAGAATATCCTTGCCATGCTCTCCGGGGGCGGGCACTTTTGCTGCCACCCCGTCTATCCCGTCCATGGGCACCGGGTAGGCAATCACATTTGCCGAGCCCGCCTGGCGGATCATACCGCGTGCTGCCAGTTGCGGATCCTCGGCCAGTTCGGCCAGTGAATTGACTCGGGAAAACGGCACATCCTCGCGCTCGAATGCCTCGGCCCAGAAGGCATAGTCTTTTTGGATGATACAGGCAGCAAGGGCGCTGGTTATCTCGTCGGTTGCCTCTTTGCGGGCCGGATAATCGTCATAAGCGGCATCGTCGAACTGCGTCAACCCAGTCACACGAAGCAGCGACCGGAAGAATGGCGTCTCGATAGCCCCCAGAGTCAGGTATTGCCCGTCCGCGGTCGCAAAAACTCCATATCCGGGTCGTTGCAGTATTTCCGCCTTGCCGGTCTCGGTGCCCTGTCGACGGGCCAGATCCCAGACACCGTACCGCGGCATAATCCAGCTTGTCAGGGCATCGACGATAGATACATCCAGGTACTGCCCCTTGCCCGTCACGTCACGGGCCCGCAAGGCGGCCAGAATCGAAATAATCGCGAACGACGCCGCGGCAATATCGCCGATGGGGACACCGGTGGTATGCTCGGGTGGGCCGTCCGGCCGACCTGATATTGCCACCGCGCCGGCCATTGCCGCATAGTTCATGTCGTGTCCCGGCCAGTTGCGGCTGGGACCAGTCTGGCCATAGCCGCTTATCGAACAATAGATCAGCTGCGGATTGATACCCGAAAGCGTGGCATAATCAACTCCAAGCCGGGTGGTGACACCGGGCCGATAGCCTTCGATCACCACATCTGCCGTTTTTGCCAGCCTTATCAGCACTGCCCGGTCGCCGTCATTTTTCAGATCAAGTGTGATGCTTTCCTTGCCGCGGTTGATTGCCTGAAACAGCCCCGGAAACATCTTGCGTGCGCCATCGCCGCCAGGGCGTTCCACCTTTATTATCCTGGCACCCAGTTCGACTAGATGCTGGGTTGCATAGGGGCCGGGCAACAATTCGCTCATATCCAGGACCGTGATCCCGGCAAGGGGGGGCTGATCACCCATTTCTGTCCTCCTTTTGATCTGGCCGGTTCGTGGGCCTGCAGTTCACTCGACCTTTGAAAAGGCCGCTAGAACCTGTTGAATGTCGCCATCGGGCAAGTTGTCGACAAAGGTCTCAAGGGTATCGTAAACCGCTGGGGACACGCCGGTTTCGGCCCCGACCCGACGGATCAGGCGGGATACTTCGGCGCGTTCATAGCTGAAATCGGCAAATGTCATCACCTGTTCGCGTCGTACCGTTTTGCCATCCATGAGGTCAATCTCGATCGTGCAGCACAACGTTGGCACGCTATCATCGCTGATCAGATCGATTGTCGGGATCATCGCGTTGACGGCGGGATCGGCATAGGTCGTCATCGCCTGCATCGAGGGTTCCCCGTGCAACAGCGTGTTGGCAATGCAGAACGGGATGCTCATCAACGTACCCGAAATCGAATGGAACGGTCCCTTGGAATCCATCCCCGCATATCCGGTCTCGAAGGGATTCATGTGCACCCGAACCGCTTTGATAGGCGCGCCTGCCAGTTCCTCGCGCAGGGCGAGCGCGGCAATCACCGGGGTTTGGTTGAAAGCACAGACAGGATAGGGTTTGAAGGTGACGCGCAATGTCGCCCAGTCGTGGCCTAGTTGCGCCGCCAGTGTGTCGGCGTTGCATTCCTCATGGGCGAAGGATTTGATTAGCCCGGATGGCCCCTCAAGCGCATGGGGGGCCGAAATCGATCCCGCCCGCGCCAGTTCCGCGGCCACCAGCCCGGTGCGCCCGACCATGCCCACCTGATAACGCCATTCGTCTGTGCCATCGGCAAAGGACTGCAACAGCCCGCCGGAAAACGATGCCGCATTAGCTATGGCCGCCGCCGTCTGAACCGCATCAAGCGCCAGCAGTTTTGAAACCGCTGCCGCTGCCGCTACCGCCCCATACAAGGTAGAGGCGCGAAAGCCGCCGGGCGTGGTCTTGCCGGAAAAGTTCTTTTCCAACAACCCGCCTGTCTCGTATCCCGCAACAAGGGCAGGCAAAAGCCGCTCTGTCGACAGGCCGCGCGCTTCGATCAGTGCGGTTAAAAGCGGGATCATCACCGCCCCCAGATGCGCCGCGCCGCAGGTGTCTTCCTGCGCGCGCCCGTGAAACAACGCTGAATTGGCCAGCGCCGCGCCGGTGACCGTGGTTTTACGGCCATCCCCCAACAGGGTGGCGCCATCCACACAGTCGCCATCCATAGCGAGTGCGGCACGGCGCGCCACCGGGGCATAGGGCGTGTTGTGACAGCCAATGGCGATACCATAGCCGTTCAGAACGCAGGCCTTGGCTTTTTCAACAACTTCGGGCGGCATCGTATAGATACTCAAGCCAACGGTGAATTCGGCGATCTTGGCGGTTAAACTCATATCTCTTTCTCCGATACTGGTGAGTGGTTTCAGGAATATTTGTTACGCAATACCCGTTTAAGGATTTTTCCGGATGGGTTGCGGGGCAGTTCATCGCTCAGGATCAGGCGTTTGGGCACCTTGAAGCCGGCCAGATGTTTGCGGCAATGTCGGGTCAATTCGTCAAATTCCAGTGTCTCGCCGTCGTTAACAACGACAGCCGCCACCGGAACCTCGCCCCAACGGTCATCTGGCAGGCCGATGACTGCGACCTCCTTGATCTGAGGCAGCATGTAGAGAATTCTTTCAACCTCGGAGGAGGCGATGTTCTCGCCCCCCGAAATGATCATGTCCTTCTTGCGGTCGGTCAGGAACAGAAACCCGTCTTCGTCCAGATAGCCGACATCGCCTGTTCGAAACCATTCTCCGTGAAAGGAGCTGGCGGTTTTTTCCGGATTCTTCCAATAGCTTTTCGTGACCTTAGGGCCACGCAGACAAATTTCCCCCTCGGTTCCGGAAGCCTGTACGATACCATCGTCATCCATAATTTTAATCTGCACATGGGCAAGCGCGCGTCCGGTTGATCCGATCTTGGTGATTTCCATGCCCGGCTCCATGAGGGTGTCGCCACTAACAGATTCCGTCAATCCGTATCCATCAATATAGCGCCCATTCTGAAAATATTCCGAGAACGCCCGAATGCGCGATTCCGGTGTCTTTTCGCCCCCGCCGATACACCACTCCAGAGAGCTGACGTCGAAATCATCGCGATCCGGGTGGCCTAGAATTTGACCAAGCATCACCGGTGCCAGCCATGCGCAATTCAATTTTTCGTCCTGAATGGATGCAAGCGTGCAAAGCGCGTCAAAGTCGCGGTGGATGGCCATCATTCCGCCCAGCCACAGCACTGAGACACCCGGTAAATCGAAGGCGCCCACATGATAAAGAGGTCCGGTGACTAACAGCCGCGACTGACGGCTTAGCTCTAGGGAAATAACATGATCCATGTTTTTCCAATAGAAGTTCTGATAGCTGTGCATTACCCCCTTTGGCCGGTCGGTGGTGCCTGATGTATACATCAGGCGAAACAGATCTTCGGGTGTTCGCAACACCTCGTCCGGGATCGTCCGGTCGCATCCGGTCAGGGTTCGCATATCGCCCTGCGCAGCCGTATCAACAAGGTGAAGACCGTCCAGCCGCCCGACGATGTCGCTGAATTCGTCGTCGGCAAAAACGATCTGTGCGTTGGCATCCCTGACGATATAGTCAACTTCCTCTGCAGCTAGACGATAATTGACGGGTAGAAAAACCGCTCCCAGATAGCTGGTGGCAAATACGATCTCCATGAAGGCCGCGCTGTTCTTCATGAACACTGCAACCACGTCGCCTGCGCCAATCCCCTGTTCGGACAGAAACCCCGCGACGTCCTGTGTCCTGGCCCACAACTGGGCGTAAGTGATCCGGCTGGATTGATAAACGATTGCGACATCATCGGGTGCGCGGATCGCGTGGAACCGGACAAAGCTGCTCAGATTAACCATTTTTACCTCCTTGGTGGCCTAGTAAGACCGCGGCATCCCCAGATCATGCACGGCGATGAAATTCAGGATCATTTCCTCGGACACCGGTGCAAAGCGGAACAAACGTGCATCGCGCCAAAGTCGCTCGACATGGGATTCCGTTGCATAACCCATACCGCCCATGGTCTGCATGGATCGTTCGGTAGCTGTGGCGGCGGCCTGCGCGGCGATCAGCTTGGCGACATTGGCCTCGCTGCCAAAGGATTGTCCTGCATCGAACTGGGCCGCGGCCTTGTAATTCATCAGACGTGCGCATTCGATCTCAGCGTGCGCTTGGGCCAGTGGAAACTGAAGCCCCTGATATGCCGACACTGGCGTATCGCCAAATACCTTGCGTTCGTTGGCGTATGTCACGGCCAGCTTGATGGCCAGTTCGCCCGCACCGACCAGACCGGCCGTTGTCACGATGCGTTCGGTGTTCAGAGTGTCCAGAAGTTCCTTCCAGCAGCCATGCAACGTGCCGACCAGCTCGTCAGGTTCAATGCGCACATCGTCAAAGAACACGGTCTCTGACGACAGCGTTCTGGTGCCCACCTTGTCGATGGGGTGATGTGTCAGTCCTTTGCGGTCCACATCAATCATAAACATCGACAACCCATCGCTGCGCCGCGTCACCTCGTCGATTTTCTTGGTGCGGGCGACAACCAGCATCTTTTGTGCGTCGGTCACGGCGGTGATCCAGACCTTTTCGCCGTTCAGCAGCCAGCCATCACCATCAGCGGCAGCAAATGATCGCATTTCCAGAGTGTTACTGCCGGTATTGGGTTCCGTCAGGGCCATGCAGGTGTTTATTTCGCCGGAAATCAGCTTGGGCAGCATGTCGTGCTTCATCGCGTCGGTCCCGTATTTGGAAATGGTCACGCCGCCGAATATCGGGTTGATCATGAACAACTGACCCAGCGTCGAACCACCACCGCTGGCGGAAAGGTTTTCCACGATCAGCGCCATCTCGAACATGCCAAGGCCAGAACCGCCGTATTCTTCGGGCAGGGCGACACCGGACAGGCCAGCATCGCAAATTGCCTGCCATATTTCTTTTGGAAACTCCTTCTTGGCATCCATTTCGCGCCAGTAGTCCAATCCGAACCCTTCGCCGAGTTTACGGGCCGTTTCGGCAATCATCTTGTGTTCGTCACTGAGTTGGAAATCCATCGGGTTTCCCTTTCGTAATTAAGCTAATAGTCGGAATGGCGTTTCGAGGTAGTCTTTGAGCGCATTGAGGAATGCCAAACCGCCAACGCCATCAAAAATTCGGTGGTCACAGGAAAGCACTAGGCCCATTTCCTGACACAGCACAGGCAGGCCATTGTCGTCAGGCCGGAACGTCTTGCGGATACTGCCAACACCAAGGATAGAGGACTGTCCAGGGCTGATGATCGAACCCATATAGGTCACGTCGTACATGCCGGCGTTCGATACTGTCGTGGCACCGCCCTGCATGTCTTCCGGGCGCAATGATCCGTCGCGCGCGCGCGATACAATTTCACGCGCCGATGTGGCAACATGGCCAAGCCCGCTGGCACCAATATCCCGCACAACAGGCGCAAACAGACCGGCATCCGTGGTCACGGCAATACCGACATCGGCAGTTTCATACTGTACTATTTCACCGTTCGACCAGATTCGGTTGGCGGCGGGCATATCCGCAAGGGTCCGCCCTACTGCGGCAAGGATCAGGTGGTTGATGCTAACCCGCAGATCGGCATTGGCCGCGTTAAGTTGTTTTCGTATGTCCAGCAGCGCACCAACATCCGCTTCTGTTGACAGATAAAAATGCGGCGTATCACGTTTGGCTTCGGTCAGGCGTTTGGCAACACTCGCCTGATAGGTTGTTGGGGTCAGGCGTGTTCCTGACGTCGCGTGCTCGATCGGTATGGCCCGTTCGGTGGCGACAGGGGCCGCCTGTTTCGCCTTGCGGACATCTTCCGCCTTGATGCGCCCTTTTGGGCCCGTACCGGATACCTTGTGCAGATCAACCCCTTCCAAACCGGCAATCCGGCGCGCCAGAGGTGTCGCGATAACTCGTGCGCCATCGACAGAAATCGCGGACGCAGGTTTGGCATCCAGCACGTCTGACGTCGCGCCGCTGTTCACAGCGACAGGGCCCGAGGGAGGGGTCGCCACTGGCACTGGCTCAGGCGTTCCCGCCGTCCCGACATCCCAACGCGCCAGAACTGTTCCCACCGGTACGGTTTCACCGACCTGAACAATGACGTCATGCAGTGTGCCGTCGGCCGGGGCTTCGATCTCGTTGGCAATCTTGTCGGTCTCGACGACCAGAACCAGATCCCCGCTGGAAAAGCTGTCGCCTGGTGAAACCACCCATTCGGAAATGGTCCCTTCGGTCATTGTCAGCCCCAGTTTTGGCATGACGAGATCGGATATTTGTGGCATCAACCTACTTCCCTTCAAAGCGCGCGGATCGCTTTTCCAGAAACGCGGAACAGCCCTCGTGCGCGTCATCGGTGTCCAGAACCAGACCGATCAGACTTTGCTCATAAGGCAGTGCGGCCGACAGTGGCATATCCGCACCATGCAGCAGCCCCCGCTTAAGGAACTTGAGCACCAGCGGCGATTTATCAGCGATTTTGCCCGCCATTTCCCGCACGTGATCCATCAGCTCATCCGCCGGAACGACCTTGTTGGCCAACCCCAGATCGACAGCCTCTTGCGGGCCGATCATGTCGCCCGTGAACATCAGCTCTTTGGCACGGCACAACGGTATCTGACGGATGATGCGCTGGGTGCCACCTGCACCGGGGAACAGCCCCAGAGTGATTTCCGGCAAACCCAGTTTAGCGGTGTCAGCCAGCACGCGGATATCCAGTGCCAGCACCAGTTCGGTTCCCCCGCCCAGTGCCCAACCATTGACGGCAGCAATCGTCGGCTTGTCGCAGGTTTCAAAGCGTCGGAACACGCGGTGAATAACTTCGGCGAATTCCTCGTAATGGGCCAGCCCGCGCCGTGAATTCAGATCAGCAATGTCACCGCCGGCAATAAAAGCCCGCTTGCCTGCGCCGGTAACAACGATCACCCGCACGCTGTCGTCGCGTTCCAGTTTGTCCAGCGCCTTTTCCATCTCGAGCAGAGTGGGAATATCCAGCGCGTTCAGCGTTTCGGGACGGTTGATAGTGATCGTCGCGACGGCTCCGTCTTGGCTAGTCAGGATGGAATCTGTGGTCATCATTTTCTCCGGTTCAGGTCAGGCTAGTACTTTGTGGACAGCGGCGATCAGGTCGTCGGCATCCGGCAGGTATTGAGGTTCAAGGGATGCTGCGAAAGGCACCGGCATGAAGGGTGCACCGACACGAACGATTGGCGCATCCAGTTCGTCAAAACCGACATCGGCCATCCGCGCCGCGATCTCTGCGCCGACGCCAAAGGCGGTCACGGCCTCGTGCAGGACAATCAGCCGGTGGGTGCGCGACAGTGAGGCAAGAACCGTGGCCTCGTCCCACGGTTGGATCGAGCGCAGGTCGATGACCTCAAGCTCGATGCCGCTTTGGGCCAGCGTATCTGCCGCCCGCAGTGCCGTGTTGACCGCCGCGCCATAGCTGACGACGGTCACATCGGCGCCGGGTCGCGCGATATGCGCCTTGCCGATTTCAAGCGCGGGGGCGTCGTCGTCCATCTGGCCCTTGACGGCATAAAGCGCCTTGTTCTCGACGAAAATAACCGGGTCCGGGTCGGCAATAGCCGCCTTCAACAACCCGTAGGCATCCCCCGAATTGCTGGGGATCACCACCTTAAGGCCGGGAACATGGGCGAACCATGCCTCAAGACATTGCGAATGCTGTGGCCCGGCGTTCACCCCGCCACCATGCGGTGTTCTGAGAACCATCGGAACCGAGCATTGCCCGCCGAACATGAACCGCGCCTTGGCGGCCTGATTGACCAAACCATCCATGGCGATGGTGATGAAGTCCATGAACATGATTTCAACCACCGGCTTCAGCCCGCTCATGGCCGCACCGACCGCCGCGCTAACAATGGTCGCCTCGGAAATAGGTGTATCACGAACCCGCAATTCCCCGTACTTCTCCAGCAGACCGCGCGTGACGCCAAAAGGCCCACCGGGCCGTGCGATGTCTTCTCCGAACACAACGACGGACGGGTCGTTTTTAAGACTTTCATCAAGCGCCAGGTTTATTGCTTGGCCAAATCGAACTTCACCCATCAATCAAGCCTCCTGCACTGGCGTATAGACATCCGACAGCAAGCGATCGAAAGACGGTAGAGTGCCGGCCCGGCCGACATCCGCCGCCGCCGACACCCTGTTTTCAATGCGGTTCCGGATCGCCGTGATATCCTTATCTGCGGCTTTCATCTTTCGAAGTTCTCCTTCACAAAGCATTATAGGATCGTAATCGCCGAGCGATGCAAGCTCGTCCGCGTCGCGGTATTTTTGTTGATCGCCCTCATAATGGCCGTGCACCCGCTTTGTCATACATTCCAGAACCCGTGGCCCACCGTTTTTCCGCATGTCGGAAACGATTTCGTCACTTGCATCCGCAACAGCCGTTATATTATTGCCATCCACTTGCCGGAACGGTATTTTGAATGCTTTTCCCAGATCCCGGACCTCGGCGACAAATTGCAAGGAAGTGGGGGAAAATTCGGACCACCCGTTATTTTCGCAAACAAATAATATAGGCAATTTCCAGAGCGAGGCGATGTTGAAGGATTCGTGGAGCACACCTTCAGCCAGCGCGCCATCTCCAAAGAACGCAACTGCGATGTTGTTGTTTTGCTGTACCTGATGCGCCAGCGCACTACCCACAGCCAGCGGGATGCCAGCCCCGACAATGCCGTTGGCCCCTAGCATACCCACAGACATGTCGGCCACATGCATTGACCCACCGCGTCCGCCGCAAATGCCTTCTTCCTTACCCATGACCTCAAGAAAAAAACTGTCCAGGTCCACACCTTTGGCGATTGCGTGCCCATGTCCGCGATGGTTTGAGGCAATGGTGTCACTGTCATTCAGCGCATCCATCACACCGATGGCAACCGCTTCCTGTCCGACACTAAGATGGATGAAACCGGGCACCTCGCCGTCAGAGAACAGCTCCGCGAGCTTCAGTTCGCATTCGCGCACAAGAAGCATCCGTTCAAAAAGGCCAAGAAGTCTTTCGCGGGAATTTGATGTCATTGTATTCATGGTCCTATACAGATAGATAGCATTTTTGATGTCGTCGTTGTCGCGCAAGCTAGCTATGCTATTGAAACAAAAGGCGTATCCGGTGTCGATGGCTGTGGCGTGGATGGCAGCAAAGAGATCGCAGCGGCGCCACTTGTATCCTTTACGAAATCTTCGCAGTGGATGCTTTTATTGCCAACTCTCCTCACGTTCACCTCCCTGTTTCACGATTGCCCGACCAATGTCGCGCCAACCCGAGTTGCCGATCCTTTGTCCAAATCAGACGGTTCGGGGATCAACTCGGGTTGACGCAAATATTTACCATGAACGGCTTGTGAGTCAATGGTAAATGAAACACGATTCATAATTCATTATTATTGGATGCAATACCAGATAACACCCTTTTCTGAAATCGCGAATATACAGCCGCACCACTTCTGGTCTGCCCGAAGTGGTTGTTGATGTACGGATTCTCCAACTCGTTAGATTGGTTCAGTGCTGAGTTCCAAAACGTTGTGTGGAAACGGCGAGCCATTGAAGGCCTAGATCATGGCCGTCTCAGGCCACCATAAGCAGTCCATCCACTGGCCGCCAGAAACCCAGCATCGACCGGAATCGTCACACCTGTAACCGCCGAAGCCGCGCTTGAGCCGAGAAAATGGATCACCTCCGCGATCTCTTTGGATGCGATCAGTCGACCCAATGCCGCAGATTCTGCTAATGGACCTGAATCCAACGCCCCCCCCGAAAGCCCCTTGTCTAGGGCAGGGGTTTCAGTGAATCCCGGGGCTACACAATTAACCCGAACCCCCGAAGGTCCCCATCCGGCGGCCAACGACGAGGCTAGATACGAGATCCCCGCCTTGGCCGGACCGTAGGCATGCAATGGTCCCGAAAGGATACCCGCAACCGAGCCGATGGTGACAATGCTGCCGCCCCTGCGTGCCGCCATGCGGGTGCCAAAGCTCTTGCAGCAGGCATAGGTGCCGCGCAGGTGGATGCTGATGGTTTTGTCCCACTCAGGCCAGCCCAGTTTTTCTGGCGGCAAGGTTCGTTGCAGCGTGCCGGCACAGGTCACGAGGATACTGGGCGCAACACTTTGTGCTTCAAGCTGCGCGGCGACATTCTCGACGGCCACTTCATCTGTCACATCCAGGGCAGCAAACCCTGCACCGATATCGGCCGCGGCTTGTTTCGCCGCCGGATCGCGGTCCAGAATTGTAACTTGTGCGCCTCTTTGTGCAAACAGACCTGCAGTCGCCAGACCAATCCCGCTGCCTCCACCTGTTATAACCACATGTTGTGGCTGATCCGCATTCTCCATTCAGAACCTCCTTGGTTTCAACCGGCTGATTGAATATTTTCAAGAGTGCCGATTTATTGTTCTATGCTAAAACCTGCCTTTACCAGATATTCTGGGGCAGGGTCGTGGTGGGCTTCCCTCTGACTGTCACATGCCAAAGCGCCATGGCTGGCGTGGGCTAAACACTCTGCCCGGTTTCGCGGCCGCGAAACATGGCTTGCGCTGTGGCAACTAGAGGCCCGTCTATTGAATTCCGGCGAATGTGAAGGGTCAGGTGAAAGGCATTTGGGCCTGCAGCGATGCCTACCCCCTCGGCAACCAGCTTTCCGTCGCCGACGGACCCACAAACTGTGATT
Organism: Paracoccaceae bacterium; assembly: GCA_016765235.1. Taxonomy (GTDB): domain Bacteria; phylum Pseudomonadota; class Alphaproteobacteria; order Rhodobacterales; family Rhodobacteraceae; genus NORP23. The sequence continues at coordinate 12,215 of JAESQH010000204.1, read as the reverse complement.
GAAAGGTTGTCCGGGCCCCGAAGGCCCCTGAGCGTTTCGCTGTCGCCCGAAATGCGGGCGGCTGTTGCGCTTAACAAATCAAGGAGACCATGGTGCATCGCTAGGTCCTTGCCTCCCAGAAACTTCTGGAAGTTCAGCAGTTCCAGAACGATACGGCCCTTTTCTTCGTCGGTAACAATAAATCCGGGGCTTGCCCTATCCCCGGTGGCATCCCCCCCCGGGACAAACACATGCAGCGCTGTTTCGTGAAGGGCGGCACCGGACGGTGGCGGGAAATCCCGGCCCGTGGAAAACCCGCCCGAGATCATTTTCATATATGTGTTAACCACCCATTCCGGAATCGGGTGAACGACCCCCTCTTCATAGCTGTATCGCATGCTGAGATAGTTTCTGGCCGAGAGCAGAATATAGGCTATGACTTCCAGCTCGCGTTCGTCATAGCCGGGAAGAAGACCCTCTTCCTTGCTGTGCGACAGCGCCTGTACATACCCGTTTACCATGTTCGTCATGTGGGATTTGTAGGCCTTGGGCGCAAATATCTCCGCCTCATTGAGGATGCGGTAGAATTCAGGGGTTTCCAGCAAATATTTAAAAAAGGCGCGAAATCCGACTTCCTCCCGCTTAAGCCCGTCCGAAATGCCGCCAACCTGTTGGCGGATGTAATCCAGCAGATTGTCGCCGAGAACCGGAAGGAGTTTGTTGCTGAGTTCTTCCCGCGATTCGAAGTAGTTGTAAAAGGTGCCCTGCGCGACTTTTGCCTCATCTGTTATCCGTGTGACCGAGGCATCAGCGTATCCCATATCCCCGACTACTTTTGTTGCCGCCCTGAATAATGAGTTTCGCGTTGCTTCCACCTGTTGGGCGCGAGTTAGTTTTTTTTTCTGTGGCCGACCTGTCATTGCTGCGCTTTCATGAAATTGGCGGGGGTATTAGACGTGGTGGAAAGTGACTTAGCTAACCTCCGAGCGTATTTATTTTTACGTAGTCTGAGCTTTGTGGTCAAGAGCAGGGCAATCGCATTTGCGTAAGTTCGGGTTCACTCATCAAAAAAGAGGTTTGAATGTTGTGCTACAGATTTAGCATCACCGATGCGCAGTGGGGCTTGGGGAGCCGCATTATTTTTGTAAGAGAATCGGCCTCGGTCGCACGGTCGGTGTCACCCGTCTTTTCATGGACGCTGTTCTGTGGGTTATCCGAACTGGTGTGGGTATTGCCAAGTTATTTTCAGCTGGCCGCAAGATGGCTATCAGTTAGACTCATGCAGGCATTTCAGCGGTGTAGTCGCCCCATAGGCTGAAAGCATCGTTTCGGGCATGGCGATATGAAGTTGCGGTTAGTTGATGTTGAATGCGTTTCATGCCCTTATAGTAAAAGTTCTGTTTCTCTTATACTCGAAACTAGAGGGGGGATGTTCCTGGTTTTCCCGCAAACTTAATATCGAGTTGGATCTGGCCCTTTGATCAGGCACACTTATCCAGCAAGGGTTGCAAATTGCCGGTATCCGGAGGCTTTCGAGTTGAACTGTTTCCTATATTATTTGCGCGGATTACGGCCCGAATTCGGCGCGCAGTTGTTTGTTGTGTTCACCCACATCGGGCACTGGCCCTAGCTTGATATCATCGCGTAGTGGCGAGGCGGTCACCATGGCTTTGCCGCCGGGGGTGTCTATCTCTATCTGGCGCAGGGCCGGGTGGGCCGAGAGGTCTGGCACGCTGGAAACATTGGCCAACGGATGGTTGCTATCCTCTAGCAGGGTGATCAGTTCGGCCCGGGTCAGGGTTTGGCAGCGGGCTGTGATGATCGCGAAGAGTGCGTCAATATTGGCCAGGCGGTCGGTGTTGGTTGCAAAACGGGGGCTTTTGATCAGGTCGGGACGTTGTAATATGCCTTCGCAGAAACGAACCCATTCGAAATGTTGCTGGCAGACAATCACGACCTCGCCATCACTACAACTGACCTTGCCATAGGGTGCGATGATCGAATGGGCGAGGCCCATACGCGACGTTTCGCGATCCATATATTTATAGTGTAGTAACGGCACGCACATCATATCGGCCATTGAATCGAACATCAAAATCCCCAGCGCCTTGCCTTAGACAATTATACCACGTTCTCTTCTTTGATGCCCAGTTCCAGACTTTCTTTGCCACGGTTGAGCCATGCAAAATAAGCGCTGGTTCCAAGGGCCGCGCTGTCGTAATGGCGGGCAGATTCGCCGCCGTGTCGCTCTATTTTGGTGACACGGCACCGACATCCGCTAGCCGAAGCGTGCAAACCGGACCAGCAACCGCCTGTTCCAATGCGATGACCAGAAGCTCGTCCAGTGGTAGCATGTTTATCTCCTTAGAAAACGCCTATGGGGCGCGTTGACAGGTTCTTTAGCTATCGGTACGAATGTCCGGATAACTTGTCTACCCCGTTTGCCGAGGTGCAATAAGGAAAGCCGCAACGAAATATCATCATCAAGCTCCCGATAGGGAGGATCCCGACATGAACAGTTCACGGTTTATCTATTCCAGTACGTTGCGGATTGAACAACCCTATTCTGTATCCTGACAAGACGCTGGAGATAAACGCATGAGCGTACCATTAGTGCAAAAGGATGAATTATTACCATTGATGCAGGCGGTCCCGCTTACGGGGGCTGATGTGCTGGATCTGGGGTGTGGCATTGGCAGTTTAGCGCGGCGGATTGTCAGCGAAACCGGCGCGGCAAGTGTGACCGCGATTGATACCGATGCCGCGCAGATTGCGCGTGGTAAGGAGAAAGGCGGCGGGGTAAAATACTTGACGGGCGCGGCCGAGGCGTTGCCGTTACCCGACGCCAGTATTGACGTGGTGGTGATGATGAAATCGTTGCACCATGTGCCAATCCCGCAAATGGACAGGGCATTTGCTGAACTGGCGCGGGTGTTGCGCCCCGGTGGGCAGATGTATATCTGCGAGCCGGAATATGCCGGCCCGTTCAACGACATCCTGCGGCTGTTCCACGACGAAGGGATTGTGCGTGCCGCGGCGTTGAAGGCGATCAAACGGGTCTCGGCGGGGGTGTTCAAAATCACCGAAATGACCGACTACCTGAGGATTGTAAACTTCGGCGACCTTGAGGACTTCCGCAAAAGAATGATGAACCTGCCTTGGTTAAAGAACAGGATTACCCTTGCCATCGAGGCACAGGTTGCCGCGGCATGGCGGGATCATTGTGCCGCCGACGGTAGTGCAGCACTGTCTTCACGGATGCTTGTTTTTGTGTTGCAAAAGGGTCAGAAACCGGAATGAATTATGGACCTAATGAGAGAAATCCCCATGACTGAAGAAACAAATGCCACCCGGCATCAGCCCTGCGCAACTGTAGACGAGGCTATCCTCTCGCGCCGCTCGATCCGGGCTTTTTTGTCCGATCCGGTGGAGGATGAAACGATACGCGAGATTTTGACGTTGGCGTCACGGGCACCTAGTGGGACCAACACCCAGCCTTGGAAGGTGCATGTCGTACGGGGCGATGTGCGTAACCAATTGTGTGACGAAATCATCACGGCGTTTATTGCCGGTGACCAATATAGTGAAGAATACGCATATGCGCCGGACCCTTGGGGCGAGCCATATTTGGCGCGACGGCGGGCCACGGGCTGGGGGCTTTATGGCACGTTGGGGATCGAAAAGGGTGACAAAGACAAGATGAAGGCGCAACACGCGCGCAATTTTGGATTTTTTGATGCGCCGGTCGGGATGTTCATCACCATTGATCGCGGGCTTGAACTGGGGTCGTGGCTGGATCTGGGCCTGTTCTTGCAAACCTTGATGCTGGCAGCACGTGGCCGTGGGCTCGACACTTGTCCGCAGCAGGCGTTTGCCGGTTTTCACAAGATCATCCAGAACAGGCTGGCGATTCCGGCTGACGAGATGGTGGTCTGCGGTGTGGCGCTTGGCTTTGCCGATATGAGCGCGCCGGAGAACCACTTTTCCCCCGGCCGCGAACCGGTAGAGCTGTTCGCGCGCTTTGTCGATGATTTGGCTACCAACGACTAATCCGACCGTTTCAAAGCGCGGGCTCGTGTACTATTACTTGACCCGTTACCAATAATCACCTTTGTTATTAGGGTAATCTATTTCGACAGGAGCACGATGCAGACCACTAGAAGCCACGCCGCGACGATTGAGACCGCCATCGCCCGGGATGAAGCGGCACGGCATCCTCTTGTTGCTTCATGGCAAAGGTCGAGTGTTCTGCACGAATTGGACCCGGGCAAACGGCGCCCCCCTGAACGCCTGACGGAACAAGAGCTAGCCGAGGCGCAGGAACGTTTGGGCTTGCTGATTCACACCAGTGAGTCCAGCCTAAATCAGCTGTACATGGCTGTTGGTGACGTCGGGTGCAGTGTTGTACTGGCTGATAGAAACGGTGTTGCTGTCTCGCGTCGGGGCGCGCAGCAGGACGACAACACCTTTAATAAATGGGGCCTCTGGACCGGTGCAATTTGGAGCGAGGAGACCGAGGGTACCAACGGTGTTGGCACCTGTATTATCGAAGAACGCCCCCTGACAATTCACAAAGAACAGCACTTTCATACCAAGAATACCGACTTGTCTTGCACAGCTGCCCCCATTTTTGACCATCAAGGCGATTTGATGGCGGTGATTGATGTGTCGTCGTGCCGTGCCGATTTAACCGCAGGGTTTTCGCGTCTGATATCAGTGGCGGTCGTGGATACTGCCCGACGGATCGAGACGGATCACTTTAAGGAAAGGTTTGCCGGGGCGCGGATACTGCTGGCCGCGCAGGAGGGTGGAAACGACCTTCCACCTGAAGCGTCACGAGGGGCGGCTTTGATTGCCGTTGATCGGGATGATCTGGTGATCGGAGCGACCCGCTGCGCCCGCAATATCTATGGGCTTAGCAGTGCTGACCTAAGCAACCCTAGGTCGCTATCCAGCCTACATGGTCACGAAGTCGATCAGGCGCAAGAATATGCAAGGGCTGAACATCGAGTAATCCAGCAAGCCATGGCAAATACAGGCGGTAATATCAGTGCTGCTGCCAAGAAGATGGGGATCAGTCGCGCAACGCTCCATCGGAAGCTAAAGAAGTTTAAAATTTCAAAGTAATGGTCATTCTCGAAATATTGTAACTTTTTCCAGTTGATCCTGTATCAGAACTGCTACACATCGCACCCACAAACTGTGGCGCCCTAGATGACAGACTAATACGTCGCGCTCATGTTGTCCTTCATGTTGCAACCCGCAACGTTTCTGGGAGGAACACTCATGACATTTAAATTCAAAGAAAAATACGGCAACTATATCGGTGGCGAATGGGTTGATCCGGTAGATGGCATATATTTCGACAACACCACGCCGGTAAACGGCTCGGTTTTGTGCCAAATTCCACGGTCCAACGAAAAAGATATTGAGCTGGCGCTGGACGCAGCACATGCGGTCAAAGACGCATGGGGCGCAACAAGCACAACTGAGCGCAGCAACATTCTGCTGAAAATCGCTGACGTGATGGAAGCGAATCTTGGCATGCTGGCCGAGGCCGAAACATGGGACAACGGTAAGCCGATCCGCGAAACAAACGCAGCCGACATTCCGTTGGCAATTGACCACTTCCGTTATTACGCTGGTGCGATCCGTGCGCAAGAAGGCTCGCTTAGCCAGATTGATAACGACACGGTTGCGTATCACTTCCAGGAGCCTCTGGGCGTTGTTGGTCAGATCATCCCGTGGAACTTCCCTATTCTGATGGCAGTCTGGAAAATCGCTCCTGCATTGGTTGCGGGTAACTGCGTCGTACTGAAACCTGCCGAGCAAACACCGGCATCCATTTTGGTTTTGGCCGAACTGATCGGTGATCTACTACCAGCCGGAACGCTGAACATCGTTAACGGTTTTGGTCTGGAATGTGGCAAGCCACTAGCGACATCCACACGCATCGCCAAAATCGCGTTTACTGGTGAAACATCCACTGGCCGCCTAATTATGCAATACGCTGCGGCGAACATCATCCCATCGACAGTTGAGTTGGGCGGCAAATCACCAAACATTTTCTTCAAGGATGTGATGGCCGAAGACGACGCGTTCCTCGACAAAGCGATCGAGGGTCTGGTTCTATTTGCCTTTAACCAAGGCGAAGTTTGTACCTGCCCAAGCCGTGCGATCATCCACGAAGATATCTACGAAGAGTTCATGGCTAAATGTCTCGAACGTATAGCGGCCATCGTTCAAGGTGATCCTCTAGACTTCAACACTATGGTTGGCGCGCAGGCTTCAGAAGAGCAATACGAAAAAATCATGTCCTACATGGATATCGGCCGCAAAGAGGGTGCTGAAGTTCTGTGCGGTGGTGCCGGTGCTGAATTGGACAACAAAACATCCGGTGGATACTACGTGCAACCGACTGTGTTCAAAGGCCACAACAAAATGCGGATTTTCCAAGAGGAAATCTTTGGCCCGGTTCTGGCGGTTACCACCTTCAAAACTGACGAAGAAGCTTTGGAAATCGCCAATGACACACTTTACGGCCTTGGTGCTGGAGTTTGGACGCGTGATACAAACCGTGCTTACCGCATGGGTCGCGCCATTAAGGCTGGTCGTGTTTGGACAAACTGTTACCACGCATATCCTGCGCACGCAGCGTTTGGTGGTTACAAGCAGTCCGGTGTTGGCCGCGAAACGCACTTGATGATGCTGGATCACTACCAGCAGACCAAGAACCTGTTGGTCAGCTACAGCCCTAACAAGCTTGGGTTATTCTAAGAACCGACTATCAAGGGCGTGCCTAACCGCACGCCCTTTTTCCATCTGGAGATACACATGCTAAATCAAGTCGAAGCCACCGAAGGTGCCTTGCAGCTTATCAAAGAGATAGTTGCCGATCACGGCCCGGTAATTTTTCACCAGTCTGGCGGTTGCTGCGATGGTTCCGCCCCGATGTGTTACGCTGAAGGTGATCTGATTATCGCCGATCATGACGTCCAAATGGGCGAAATCGGCGGCATGCCGTTTTACATCGGCGGCAAGCAATTCGAAGCTTGGAAGCACACCCGCCTGACCATCGACGTTATCAATGGCCAAGGCGGTATGTTCTCGCTTGATAATGGCCGAGGCAAACGGTTCTTGACCCGCTTGGACTTGTGCGAGGTTTAGGTGCCGTCCCCTGTTAATTCGGCTTAACTTTGTTCAGTATTTCCGCGCTGTGTTCCCCTAGCTTTGGCGCAGGGGCAATATCGTAACGTGCAGGTGTGGCCGAGTATTTAACCGGCGGTTTCGTTGTCCAGATAGGACCCTCGGTCGGGTGGTCGATTTTCTGGAAGAAACCGGTGGCGGCCAGATGCGGGTCTTGGGGTAGGTCCTTTAGCAAGCGCACCGGCATGGCTGGAATATCGGCTTGGTCCATCAGCGCGATCCATTCATCTGTGGTGCGTTCGCGCGCGATCTGGGCAACCATATCATAGATTCCGCCGATATTGTCGCTGCGTTCGTCCATACTGGTAACCCACGGGTGGTCCAGCATTTCGGGGCGACCAACCGTTTTAAAAAACCGCGCCCACTGGGCGTTTGAATAGGGCAGGATGGTGATAAAGCCGTCTTTCGTCTGCACGGGGCGGCGATGGGGTACCAGCATGCGTTTATAGCCGAAGCTTTCGGGGCGTTCCTCAAAGGTGGCCGCCGCCATGTGTTCCACTAGCAGAAATGAGGCGAGGGTTTCCAGCATCGGAACCTCGACATGTTGCGCTTGCCCGGTGCGTTCGCGATGGAACAGTGCGGTTGTAATTGCGTGGGCGGCGGTCAGTCCGCCTAATTTGTCAGCGATGATCGTCGGCGCATACGCCGGTGCGTTATCGGGGTTTTGCATCATAGTCAGCCCCGCCATGCCCGAAACCGATTGCACGCTGTCGTCATATGCGGGTTTATCGGCATAGGGTCCGTCCGAACCGAACCCCACAGCAGCCACCGTGATCAGCTTGGGGTTAAGGGCGCGTAAAGTGTCAGGCGACAGGGACAACCGCGCGAGGGCGGCGGGGCGAATGCTGGAAACAAAGACATCTGCGTCCTTCAGCAGCGCTAGCAATTGTTCGCGACCTTCGGGTGTTTTTAAATCCAGAACGACGCTGCGTTTATTGCGGTTCGTGCCAAGAAAAGCCGCACCCATGCCGGGGTTCTGGGCCGGAAGCACTTGCCGGAGCATATCGCCTTCGGGGCTTTCAACTTTTATTATGTCAGCCCCGAGATCGCCAAGCATCTGTGTGGCCAAGGGGCCGAATACGACTGAGGTCATATCGATAACTTTGATACCAGCAAGGGCACTTGGGGTTTGATTGCTCATGTATGTATGCTCTCGGGTTTTGGGTGTTAGAAGAGTTGCATTAAATCTAACGTCTGTTAGAAACGAGGTCAATGTAGATTCGTATTCTGCCAAGACGGCAAAAGGAGGGCAACATGGAAAGTGCACTAGGACCGGACGCAAAATTTCGGGAAGGGCTGTCAAACGGGCAGATAAACCTTCCTCAATGTGACGATTGTGGCAAGTTTCATTTTTTCCCCCGGATTAACTGCCCGCATTGTGGCAGCACAGCGTTGACTTGGCATCGGGCATTAGGAACGGGCGAGGTGCATACCACCACGACAGTACGCCGCCGACCCGAGAGTGGCGGGGATTATAACGTTTGCATGGTCGAGTTGACTGAAGGTGTTCGCATGATGAGCCGTGTTGACGGAATTCTGCCGGCAGATGTGAAAATCGGAATGCCGCTTGCGGTATTTGTAGGTGATATAGACGGCACGCCTGCTGTTTTGTGTAAACCGGCGGAGGGCTGAAGGATGACTGATAATTTGCGCGGGAAATCCGCAATTGTGGGTGTGGGCCATGCCGGGTTTGGCGCGGCGCATGGATTTAGTGCGTATGACATCATGGCACAATCGGCGCATGCGGCGCTGAACGATGCAGGGCTGAAGCTAAGCGACGTTGATGGGCTTTTCTGCACCATGATGGAAGACAGTATGCCCGTTCTAATGGCGGCCGAATATCTGGGCATCCAGCCACGCTATATTGATGGTACCATGACGGGTGGCTCGTCTTTTGTGAATTACCTGACCTCGGCAACGATGGCGTTGGAGGCGGGTTTATGTGATGTAGCGCTGATTTGCTATGGTTCTAACCAGCGCACGGCGTCGGGGCGATTGGTGACGGCCTCGAAATTACCGCCTTACGAGGGGCTTTATAGTCCGCGCTATCCGATTTCCGGTTATGCGTTGGCAGCCGCGCGGCACATGTATGAATATGGTACCACGCGCGAGAATTTGGCCGATGTGGCCGTGGCGGCGCGGGCATGGGCCAGCCACAACCCCGAGGCATTTATGCGTGATCCGCTAACGCGCGAGGATGTGCTTAGCTCGCGTATGGTGGGGGATCCGTTGACCAAGCTGGACTGTTGTCTGGTAACAGATGGTGGCGGAGCGGTTGTTCTGGTGCGCGCGGACCGGGCGAAAAACTTCCCGAATGCTCCGGTTTATGTGCTGGGATCCGCGGCTGAAAGCAGCCACCGACAGATATCACAGATGAAAGACTTTACGGTAACGGCGGCACGTGAATCCGGCAAACGGGCGTTTGCGATGGCCGGTGTGACCCCTGCGGATATTGATGTGGTCGAGCTGTATGACGCGTTTACCATCAACACTATCCTGTTTCTGGAAGACCTTGGTTTTTGCAAAAAAGGCGAAGGCGGCGCGTTTGTGTCGGATGGCCGGATTGCACCGGGGGGGGCCTTGGCGGTTAATACCAATGGCGGCGGACTTTCGTGCGTGCATCCCGGCATGTACGGCATTTTCACCATAATCGAGGCCGCACGCCAGATCAGGGGCGATGCGCCGGGGATGCAGCTTGACGGAGTGGAACTGGCGGTTGCCCATGGCAATGGTGGTGTGCTGTCTAGTCAGGTCACGGCCATTCTGGGCGGAGCAAGCACGGTATAATCTTGAAAGGACTTGGCAATGGATATTGATGCGCTGAACAATTGGAATTTCGAGGATATCGAACACAGCTATACCGAACGCGACAGTATGCTTTATGCGCTCGGTCTGGGGTTCGGCGAGGATCCAAATGACCCTAAAGAGTTGTCCTATGTTTATGAAGACGGGCTGGTGGCGGCGCCAAGTATGGCGGTTATTCTGGGTTATCCCGGGTTTTGGCTGAAAGATCCGAAGACCGGCATTGACTGGAAAAAGGTTCTGCACGGTGAACAATGGCTTGAGGTTTTCAAACCATTGCCGGTTGCAGGTACGGTTATTGGCCGTACAAGTATTGACCAGATTTCCGACAAGGGCGAAGGCAAGGGTGCGGTGATGTATCTAAGCCGCGATATCATTGATGCCGCCAGCGGGGATTTATTGGCGCAGGTGAAGATGTCTACTTTTTGTCGGGGTGATGGGGGTTTTGGTGGTGAAAACCTGCCCGGCCCTGTGCCGGCCGTGCTGCCGGACCGCGCACCCGACCATGTCTGTGATCTGACCACCTTACCGCGCCAAGCGCTAATTTACCGACTAAGTGGTGACTACAATCCGCTGCATGCTGACCCTGAAGTGGCACGTTCGGTCGGGTTCAAGCGCCCGATTTTGCATGGACTGGCGACCTATGGTCTGGCGTGTCGTGCGGTTTTGAAATCTATTTGCGATTATGATGCCAGCCGTTTGACTGGCCTTGATGTGCGGTTTTCCGCGCCGGTTTATCCCGGCGAAACCGTACGTTTTGAAATCTGGCAGGATGGTAAAGAAGTTCGGTTCCGCGCATTGGTGCCGGAACGCAATGTACTGGTGCTTAATAACGGGGCCGCACGTCTTGTCTAAAAGGAAAAACCGATGACCCAGCCGCTTGACGATATTCTGGTGCTGGATTTCAGCACTCTTTTACCCGGCCCGATGGCGACGTTGATGCTGGCCGAGGCGGGGGCGGAAGTTATCAAGCTGGAACGCCCCGGTACAGGTGAGGATATGCGCCTGACAATGCCGCAAATCGAGGGGCGCAGTCTTGGCTACGCTATCCTGAACCGTGGTAAAAAAAGCATTGCGCTGGACCTTAAGGCCGAAGGTGCTGTTGAAAGCCTGCGACCACTGATCGAAAAGGCCGATGTTATTGTTGAACAGTTCCGGCCCGGGGTTATGGACCGTCTGGGACTGGGCTATGAGGCGGTGAAGGCGCTTAATCCGGCGGTTATTTATTGCTCGATTACGGGGTATGGACAGACTGGGCCAAAACGCAACGCTGCTGGCCATGACATGAATTATGTTGGTGATGCGGGCATTCTGTCGCTAAGCTCGGGACCTGTGGAAGAGCCCGCCAACCCGTTTGCTCTGGTCGCCGATATTGGCGGCGGGACTTATCCGGCGGTGATGAATATCTTGTTGGCTCTGCGCCAGCGCGATAAAAACGGGCAGGGGGCGCATCTTGATATTGCTATGGCCGAGGGCTCTTTTGTCTTTGCGTACTGGGCTCATGCCAAGGGTGCGGTGGCGGGCGAGGAAATTGGAAATGGTGCGGACCGGTTGACTGGTGGCACTGCGCGCTACCGTATGTATCCGGCGGCCGACGGGCGGCAGATAGCAGTCGGTGCCATCGAAGAAAAGTTCTGGATCGCATTTTGCAATGCAATCGACCTTCCGGCGAACCTGCGTGATGACGCCAAGGACCAAAACGCGACCAAGGCCGAGGTGGCACGGAGGCTTGCCGCCAAGCCGTCGGAGTATTGGGAGCCGCTTTTGATTGCGGCTGATTGTTGCTGCTCGGTTGTTAAAACGCCGCTTGAGGCGAGGCAGGACCCGCATTTCACCGCGCGTGGGGTTTTTGAGAGGAAGACTTCGGTTGGAGGGGCGCAGATTGATGCGCTGCCGCTGCCTATTGCGCCGATGTGAAAAGATGTGGATATTTTGGTGATAACAAGAACCTGGCAGTTCTTAAACGAAGGCGGGCTACGAACGCGATAAATGCACCGGCTATTGGTGTTAGTCCTTGAAGTTAAAGGGCTAGCACGAGATACTAATAACATGAGTGAGATAACCTATTTAAAGAATAATTTTTTGATTGCTATGCCCGGCATGGAGGGGTCTAGTTTTTCTAAATCGGTCACGTATTTGTGCCAGCACGACGAGGAAGGGGCGTTGGGCTTGGTTATTAACAAGCCTAGCACGTTAACGATGGGTGACATTTTTAAGCAGTTGAATGT
>JAESQH010000203.1 GCA_016765235.1 Paracoccaceae bacterium | reverse complement strand
TCCTGACGGTTGTGTTTTTGAAAATGATTCCGGGATCTGTTGGTCAAAACCTGACACGCCAGTATGCGATCTTCAAGAATAAGCACACATGGGCGATGACCGTTATCTACATCATGACGTTCGGTTCGTTCATCGGGTATTCGGCAGCACTTCCGCTGACTATCAAAGTTGTGTTTGGCTTCCAGCACGTTGAAATCGACGGCATCTTGAACCACGACCTTGCCAACCCCAACGGCCCGTCGGCCTTGATGTTTGCATGGATGGGTCCATTCATCGGCGCGCTTATCCGCCCTATCGGCGGTATGCTGGCTGATAAACTGGGTGGCGCTCGCGTTACACAGTGGATCTCGGTTGCGATGGTTGCTTCGGCAATTGGCCTCGCATGGATATTGCAGCAGGCATATTCTTCGGCAACACCCGAAACATACTTCCTGCCATTCATGATCTTGTTCCTGATCTTGTTTGCAGCAACCGGTCTGGGCAATGGCTCCACGTTCCGCACAATCGCGATTGTGTTCAACAAAGAGCAAACAGGCCCGGTTCTGGGTTGGACTTCGGCTATCGCTGCCTACGGAGCATTCATCATCCCGAAAGTATTCGGCGAGCAGATGGGCGCAGGCACACCTGAACTAGCCCTATATGGTTTCGCGGTTTTTTATACGGTTTGTATCGCCATCAACTGGTGGTTCTACATGCGTCCTAACGCGTATGTGAAAAACCCTTAAGGCCGTGAATGATGGTGCCGGCGTTTTGCCCCCTCTTTTCGCCGGCACCGACTTTTTTGAAATTGGAGAAATGAAATGAGCCACTTACTCGACAGGCTGAATTTCCTAAAAAGCAATAGTGTAGGAACATTCGCAGACGGCCACGGCAATACCACGGATGATAACCGTGACTGGGAAGACGTTTATCGCAATCGTTGGCGTCACGACAAAATTGTTCGTTCGACCCACGGTGTGAACTGCACGGGTTCGTGTAGCTGGAAAATCTACGTGAAATCCGGCATTGTTACATGGGAAACCCAACAAACAGATTATCCACGCACCCGCGCCGGAATGCCAAACCACGAACCACGCGGCTGTGCCCGTGGTGCTTCGTACAGCTGGTATCTATATTCCGCCAACCGCGTGAAAACGCCGCTGATCCGCGCCCGTATGCTGAAAAGCTATCGCAAGATGCGCGCCAACAATTCCCCGATCGAGACTTGGACCAAGCTGCAAGAAGATCCGATCCTTCGCGCTGATTATGTAAAATCACGCGGCAAAGGCGGTTTCGTTCGTGCCGATTGGGAAGAGGCCACAGAAATTATCGCAGCTGCTAACGCTTATACTGCCAAAACATACGGTCCAGACCGCGTCTTCGGATTCTCTCCAATCCCGGCTATGTCGATGGTTTCCTATGCCGCTGGCTCGCGTTACTTGTCCCTTCTGGGCGGCACTGTGATGAGCTTTTATGACTGGTATTGCGATCTGCCACCTGCCAGTCCGATGACTTGGGGCGAGCAAACAGACGTTCCTGAATCCGCTGACTGGTATAACGCGGGCTTCCTGCTTCTTTGGGGTTCCAACGTTCCACAGACACGGACGCCAGATGCACACTTCTATACTGAAGCGCGTTATCGCGGCACAAAATCCGCCGTTATTTCACCGGATTACTCCGAGGCCGCCAAATTCGGCGATATCTGGATGGCCCCTAAAGCGGGTACAGACAGCGCGCTTTCGATGGCTATGGGTCACGTGATTTTGCGCGAGTTCCATCTGGATCGTCAGGCGAAATATTTCGAGGATTACGTCCGTAAATATACCGACATGCCGATGCTTGTTGTGCTTGAAGAAAAAGATGGCAAACTGATTGCGGGCCGCCAGCTTCGTGCTGACGACTTGAAAGGCAAACTTGGTCAGGACAAGAACCCAGAATGGAAAACCGTCGCGATTGATGGCGCCACTGGCGATCTGGTTCCACCAAACGGTTCCGTTGGTTTCCGTTGGGATGGCTCCAAGAAATGGAACCTTGAGGAACGCGCCACAGGCAAAGATACCAACCTGAAACTGTCGTTGATCTTAGAAGAAGATCACGACGATGTCGTTGGTGTTGACTTCCCTTACTTCGGCGGTGAAGCCACAGAACACTTCGTTAAATGCGAACACCCTGACGTTCTGACCCGCAACATTCCGGTCAAGACAGTTCAACTGGAAAGCGGCGAGGCCTTGGTGGCCACCGTGTTCGATCTGTTCTGCGCCAACTACGGTCTTGATCGTGGTCTTGGTGGCGAGTGGGTATCGAAAGACTATGACGAAGACATCCCGTTCACCCCTGCATGGGCCGAGAAAATCACTGGCGTGCCACGTGACCAAATCATTCAGGTGGCGCGTGAGTTCGCCCAGAATGCCGAGGATACGAACGGCAAATCAATGATCATCCTCGGGGCTGGTTTGAACCACTGGTACCACATGGATATGAACTATCGTGGTATCATCAACATGCTGGTCATGTGTGGTGCTGTCGGTCAATCCGGCGGCGGGTGGAGCCATTACGTGGGCCAAGAAAAACTGCGCCCGCAGACGGGTTGGCAACCGCTTGCGTTCGCGCTCGATTGGGCGCGTCCACCACGGCACATGAACTCCACCTCGGCTTGGTATGCACATACCAACCAGTGGCGTTACGAAACGCTGAAAGCAGACGAGATCCTGTCGCCAACCGCCCCTGAAGGTGATTGGAAAGACGCCAGCATGATCGACTACAACATCCGTGCGGAACGCATGGGCTGGTTGCCGTCGGCTCCGTCTTTGAAAACCAACCCGCTGGAAGTGGTGAAAGCTGCGAAAGCGGCTGGTATGGACACCAAGGACTATATCGTCAAAAATCTGAAATCAGGCGATCTGGAAATGTCGTGCGAGGATCCGGATGCACCGGAAAACTGGCCGCGTAACCTGTTCATCTGGCGTTCAAACCTGCTGGGGGCTTCGGGAAAAGGCCATGAATACTTCCTCAAGCATCTTCTGGGTACCGATCACGGTATTCTGGGTAAAGACCTTGGTGAAGAAGGTGGTCAGAAACCGATTGAAGCCAAGTGGCATGACAAAGCGCCCGAGGGCAAACTCGACCTGTTGGTGACAATCGACTTCCGTATGTCCACAACTGCTGTGTATTCCGATATCGTTCTTCCAACAGCTAGTTGGTACGAGAAAGACGATCTGAACACGTCTGACATGCACCCGTTCATCCACCCGCTTCAGGCGGCTGTTGATCCGGCGTATGAAAGCCGCTCGGATTGGGAAATCTTCAAGTCTATCGCCAAGAAATTCAGTGAAATCGTTCCGGGATATCTGGGCGAAGAAACCGATGTTGTGGCGCTTCCATTGCTGCACGACACCCCTGCCGAAATCGCGCAGGATCAGGTTTTGGACTGGAAGAAAGGCGAATGTGAACTAATTCCCGGTAAAACTGCCCCGAATTATATCGAGGTTAAACGGGATTACCCGAACCTCTATAAACGCTTCACATCCGTTGGTCCGTTGTTGGAGAAAGTCGGAAACGGCGGTAAAGGCATCTCTTGGGACGCTAAAGACGAAATGCATCACCTGAAAGAACTGAACGGTGTCATTACAGACGAAGGTGTTTCCAAAGGCATGGCGAAACTCGACACGGCTATTGATGCCTGCGAGATGATCCTGATGCTGGCCCCTGAAACCAACGGCCAAGTTGCGGTCAAAGCATGGCACGAGCTTGAAAAAGCCACGGGTCGGGAACATGCGCATTTGGCCTTGCCGAAAGAGGATGAAAAAATCCGCTTCCGCGATATTGCCGCGCAGCCTCGCAAAATCATTTCCAGCCCGACGTGGTCTGGTATTGAGAGCGAGGATGTCTGCTATAACGCCGGTTACACCAACGTCCACGAGCTGATCCCGTGGCGCACCCTTTCGGGCCGCCAACAGCTTTACCAAGATCACCTGTGGATGCGGGCGTTTGGCGAAGGTTTCTGCACATATCGCCCACCGGTCGATCTGAAAACGATCACCAAGGACGTGAACACAGCCGCGCAGAATAACGAACCACATGTGGTGCTGAACTTCATCACGCCGCACCAGAAATGGGGGATTCATTCTACCTATTCGGACAACCTGTTGATGCTGACGCTCAACCGTGGTGGTCCGGTGGTCTGGATGTCTGAAATTGACGCAAAGAAAGCCAAGCTGGTCGATAATGACTGGGTGGAGGCTTACAACGTCAACGGCGCGCTAACAGCCCGCGTGGTTGTCAGCCAACGGATGAAAGAAGGCACTTTGTTTATGTATCACGCACAAGAAAAGATCGTGAATGTGCCGGGATCTGAACAGACAGGGCTTCGCGGCGGTATCCACAACTCGGTCACCAGAACGACGCTGAAACCTACCCATATGATTGGCGGCTATGCCCAGCAATCCTACGGGTTCAACTACTATGGAACCGTTGGGTCCAACCGCGATGAATTCGTGATTGTACGTAAATTGACCAAGGTTGACTGGCTCGACGAGCCATCGAAAAAAGGAGGGCAGAGCTAATGAAAGTTCGTGCGCAAATAGGCATGGTGCTAAACCTCGATAAATGTATCGGGTGTCACACTTGCTCCGTCACTTGTAAAAACGTCTGGACCAGCCGCGACGGTGTTGAATACGCTTGGTTCAACAATGTGGAGACCAAACCCGGCATCGGTTATCCCAAAGACTGGGAAAACCAGAAACGCTGGAATGGTGGCTGGACACGGACAAAATCCGGCAAACTGCACCCTAAACAGGGTGCAAAATGGCGGATTTTGGCGAATATCTTCGGCAATCCAGACCTGCCCGAGATCGACGATTTCTATGAACCGTTCGATTTCGACTACGACCACCTGAAGTCGGCCCCTGAAATGGATGCGTTCCCAACGGCACGCCCTCGTTCACGGATCACTGGCGAGCGGATGGAGAAAATCGAATGGGGTCCAAACTGGGAAGAAATTCTTGGTGGCGAGTTCTCGAAACGTTCGAAAGACTACAACTTCGAAGGTATCCAGAAGGAAATCTATGGCGAGTATGAAAATACTTTCATGATGTACCTTCCGCGCCTTTGCGAGCACTGCCTGAACCCAACGTGCGTAGCCGCCTGCCCATCGGGTGCGATCTACAAACGCGAGGAAGACGGTATCGTTCTGATCGACCAAGACAAATGTCGCGGTTGGCGGATGTGTGTATCGGCCTGCCCGTACAAAAAGATCTACTACAACTGGGAATCCGGTAAATCCGAGAAATGCACGTTCTGCTACCCTCGTATCGAGTCTGGCCTGCCGACCGTTTGTTCGGAAACCTGCGTCGGTCGTATCCGCTACTTGGGTGTGATGCTTTATGATGCAGACAAAATCCAGCAAGCCGCTTCGGTTGAGAACGAACAGGAACTATACAACGCCCAGTTGGGTGTGTTCCTAGACCCCAACGACCCCGAAGTTCAGGCTGCCGCCCGCGAGGAAGGCATCCCTGAGGCTTGGATCAATTCCGCGATCAAAAGCCCTGTGTGGAAAATGGCGATGGACTGGAAGATTGCCTTCCCGCTCCATCCTGAATACCGCACGTTGCCGATGGTTTGGTATATCCCGCCACTTAGCCCCATCCAGAATGCGGCCGAGGCTGGTGCGATTTCGTCCAAAAACAACATGCCAGACGTGAAATCCCTGCGTATTCCGGTGAAATACCTCGCCAATATGCTAACCGCCGGTGACGAGGCCCCTGTGGTCACAGCACTGGAACGGATGCTGGCGATGCGCGCCTACATGCGAGCGAAAACCATTGACGGCGTTGTCGATCACGGCATCGCCAAACAAGTTGGCCTGACCCCGTTGGAAATCGAGGACATGTATAAAATCATGGCAATTGCAGATTACGAGGACCGTTTCGTAGTACCAACTACGCACCGCGAGCAGGTCGAGGATGCCTACGACATGCGCGGCGGATGTGGCTTTACCGATGGCAACGGATGTTCCACCGGTTCAAGTGGCAAGAAGATGTTCGGTTCGCGTAAATTCGTAGTTCCAACAGGAGGTGCACGATGAGCATTGCATTCAAAGCACTCTCGGTTTTGCTAAGCTACCCCACCGACGACCTTAAGGCCGCCATCGGGGATATTCGCGAAGCGTTGGCAAGCGACGGTATCCTGTCATCGGGTGCCATCGCCGCAATCCAGCCACTTCTGAGCGACATGGAAACGCTCGATACATACGAGTTGCAAGAACGGTTTGTTCTGCTGTTCGATCGCTCGCGCACCCTGTCACTGAACCTGTTTGAACACGTACATGGTGAAAGCCGTGACCGTGGCCCTGCAATGGTTGATCTGCTTGAAACCTACCGTGCCGGTGGTTTCGATCTGGTCAGCACCGAGTTGCCGGACCATCTGCCAATCTTGCTAGAATTCCTTTCAAACCGTCCGATGGACGAAGCTAAAGAAATGCTGGAAGACGCTGGTCACATCATGGCCGCCTTAGCCGAACGCCTGCACCGCCGGGAAAGCAATTATGCCGCTGTTCTGGCCTCCTTGGCTGAATTCGCAGGTGTCGAGGCATCAAGCGAAATGGTTCAGGAACTTCTAAGCGTCAAAGACGATAACCCCGAAGATCTGGAAGCCCTCGACGATGTCTGGGAGGAAGCCGAGGTCACTTTCGGCCCCGACCCCAACGCCGGTTGCCCCGTATCACGGGATATTCTGGCAAATATGGACATCCCAGTATCGCAGCCAACCGCTGCTATGAACGAATAGGAGACAGAAAAATGAATGAATTTCTATTTGGTATATACCCATACATCGCGCTCACAGTGCTGGCGGTTGGTTCAATCGTTCGCTACGAGCGTGACCCCTTCACATGGAAATCCAGCTCCAGCCAATTGCTTCGTCGCAAGCAATTGATCCTGGGCTCGGTTCTTTTCCACGTCGGCGTTCTGGCGATTTTCGGCGGCCATTTGGTGGGCCTTCTGACACCGCTCTCGGTTTGGCACGCGCTGGGTGTGCCTTCGTCCGTCAAACAAATAATCGCCATCGTTCTAGGCGGCACGGCTGGCATCGCGATGCTGGCAGGCGGCCTTATGCTGGCACATCGCCGGTTGTTCGATGCACGCATTCGGGCGCGCAGCTCGTTTGCTGACACAGCAGTTCTGTTGATGTTGCTAGTTCAGGTAATCCTTGGCCTAATGACAATCATCGTCAGCCTCGGGCATCTGGACGGCGAAGAAATGACCAAGTTCATGCGCTGGGCCGGTGGTATCTTTACGCTCGACGGTAATGCCGCAAGCTACATCGAAGACGTAAACATCCTGTTCAAGCTGCACATCTTCTTTGGTCTGACAATCTTTCTGGTCTTCCCGTTCACACGGTTGGTCCACATGTTATCGGCCCCTGTTCGCTACTTATGGCGCCCGGGCTACCAGATCGTTCGCACACGTAAGGGGAAAAAATTATGAACCTGTTAATGCCCGACGTTATCGTCAATGGTGAAACCATCCCCTCGTCGGCCATCGCTGCCGAGGCGCAAAACCACAATGCTCCGCAGGGTAAACCCGGCTGGGCATGGAAAGCCGCCGCACGTGCGATGGTTGTTCGTGCGCTGTTGTTGCAGGAGGCAGGCCGTCTTGGCCTGAAGCCCGATCCACAAATGGTAGACGGCGACAAACAGGAAACCGAAGACGAATCCCTGATCCGCGCGGTGCTTGAACAGCAGATGGAAATTCCAGCCGTTTCCGCAGCCGAGTGTCAGTTTATCTACGACACCCGCAAGGAAATCTTCCGCTCGCCAAACCTGTTCCAACCGGCCCACATCCTTTTTGCCGTGAAACCCGAAGATTCGGGCGCTCGCGAAGTTGCCAAGAAGAATGCAACAGAGTTCATCAAGACGATCCAGAAGAACCGCAAAGCCTTCGCGGATATAGCCAAGAACAACTCTGACTGCCCGTCCAAAGATGCTGGTGGCACGTTGGGCCAAATCGGCACAGGCGACACGGTTCCTGAATTCGAAGCGGTTCTGGATATCTTGGCCGCAGGCGATCTGCACCCCGAACCCGTGGAAACACGTTTCGGTATTCACATCATCCGCATGGACGAAAAAGCCATGGGTCAGCAATTGCCTTTTGATGCCGTGAAACACCAGATCATGGAAAAGCTGGAACAAGTCGCATGGGCCAAAGCCGCGCAGACCTACACGCAAAGCTTGGTTAATGACGCTGAAGTCAAAGGTATCGACCTGAGCAAACCGATTGAGACCGTGGCAGTCTAAAGCCCACCCGTTTCCAAAAACAGGGCTGGGGGGTTACTCCCCGGCCCAACCCACCTCCCAAAATATTATAAAATGGTGACCCCTGCAGGACTCGAACCTGCGACATTCTGCTTAGAAGGCAGATGCTCTATCCAGCTGAGCTAAGGGGCCTTTCTTTTATTATCAATATGTTAATATGACAAAATTTGTTGGCAGTCTCTTGTTGGTCTCTTTTTCCGTCGCAAAACAACATCAACATCCAAAATTGCATGCGATTTATGAGACATAGATGTTCTAGAAACATTTGTCATGACAGAATTCATCTTTATTTCAGTAAAAATATTGAAACACAAAAATCCCCCGGATACCCTGTTTGACATCAGCACTTAGGAACAGATTTACGATACCGAATAAGGAAGGGAATTGCTCCATGGCTGAAGCGCTACATAAAGAGCTTGGAAATATGGTAACTACCTATACCCCAAGTCTGTAAGTTGTTCACAATTGGCGATCCGGTACCTGTGCCTTATTATGAAGGGGTTGTGGTAATGCAAGAAACAAAAGCCTGAGCATTACGAGACAGGATTTGCCAATGTTCGAGTAGTTTGCGGGAATAGTAGAAACTGAAATCCACCAGCGGAGATTCCATATACTGCTGGCAGCTAGGAGAGGGAACCGACTCGGGTTTTTTGCAAGTAATCACATCTGTGATCAAACCAAGGTCGTTTCTGACGATGAACAAATCCATTTTATAGACATCGTAGTCTCTGTAAGGTTGCTTATCAGATACCAGAGTTTCAAGATCAAATATTGCGTCTGCGACCCTGTAATCTGGCGTATCAGAAATTGAATACCCGAGCGAAAGGTTGGCAAGACTCTCGGCAACTTGCTCCAACGGGTTATACTCCGTCAGCAATAAACCAACATATGGTCCCGACTTACTTACCGGCAACAATTCAGGCGGCCAAGGCTCAAATGTTTCGCCGTGAATACGCAAAACCTGCCCGCGGCGCGTCCGGTTATCCCGCAGAGTTAAACGCGGATCAAAATAACCGCGCGGAATACTTAGACGCACTTTTTCGGCCCTTGGCTGAAACTCAAGATAGAGCGTCAGGTTTTGTGACTGCTCCACAGGGCATACGAATGGGGCCGGTCTAAAACTGGTGGAATCATAAACGGTGGATTCGCCAATCGCGACATCGAACAGCGAAACGCTCAGTAACAAAACCGTGCCTAATAGTTTGTTTTTCAATTTAGATGCTCGGCAAACAAATTGAGAGTTGAGATGTCGAAAATTCGTGATTCAATATATATTGGCATTTTTTAATATCCTATTTAGACATACTGGTATGGAGGCTGGAAATTCGTCCCTCATGAAAATAAACTGAAGCGATTGGTCGGCATCTGAAATCAAATATTCCGAACAGCGGTGGTCGTTTAAGACAGAAATCCGCAACTGCATCTATATAAAAGTCAGCAGTACCGTCACCTCTTTCAAATGGTCCGAGAAGATTATTCTCTTCGAGCTGCTGCAATTCCCAACCCGCGCCTTCGAAAAACTCGATCACCTCACCGACTCCGCACTCAAGCCCCAGTAACGCCCGCCCGCTTTTCAGAGGAGAGAGTTCGCGGAAATCATTGCCTTCATTTCTGGTTAGAATATCCACGAAGGGCGGCGCAGCAAGAACCGCAGCGCATTCGCTGAACGGATCCTCATCCTGAGCCAAGGCAAGAATAGGAAGAAACGATAAGAAAATTATAAAAAGATATTTCATGTAGCCCTACGCACGCGAACTGAATTGATCATCTCAATGTTTTATTAGCGGTAACATTCCCAAATTGCCAAATCAACCATAAGTGTTGTGATGCAACCCTTACTCCACTACTTGCGTGCGAATGTTACCACAGCAACACCCAATGCCGCTGAGCGTTCACATCTCGTACATTACCGCCTATAATCGCCTCGATTTATATTCGATGGACGCCGCATGACTTTATTCCAAACCCTTACCGTTGCCACCCTCGTATTTCTGGCCGCTTGCGGCTCCCGTCCCCAACCCGTTGCATCCGGATACGGCACAAGCGCCCAATCCTGCCTTGCCGAAGCAATGTATTTCGAGGCCCGCGGCACAGGCGAGGCTGGGCGGCGTGCAGTGGGCGAAGTCATCCTTAACCGTACGAATAACCCCCCAATTCCCGTCAACCGTCTGCGGCGTCGTGGATCAGCGTTACAACGGGTCTTGCCAGTTTTCCTACCGCTGCACAGGTCCGTTAATTTACAACGAACCACAGGCCCTTGCGCGTGCAAACACCACTGCAAACAAGTTGTTAACCAATCGAGGCGAGGACATCACCAACGGCGCGTTATTCTTCCATGCACGCACCGTATC
>JAESQH010000202.1 GCA_016765235.1 Paracoccaceae bacterium | reverse complement strand
GGTGTAAACCTGACGCTAGATGCAACTGGTGTGGTAACGCATGCGAGCGTAACGCTTGGGGCAGTGGCACCAACCGTGCTGGTTGTCGATGATGCTGCTAAAGCAATTATTGGAACCAAGTTGGACGACGATGCAATCGCTGCATTGCAGACGGCTTGTTCTGCCGCGTGCAACCCAATTGATGACAAACGCGGAACGATCGAGTTTCGCACCAAAACGGCAGGCGTGCTGGCAAAACGCGCGGCGTTAATTGCCTATAGCCGCGCAGGAGGTTCGAAATGAGCAAGATACATGTTTCCACATCGATTAACGGCGATGCAGTCGAGTATTTGTGTGAGCCAGAAGAAACTTTGCTGGACGCGCTGCGCAATCACGTAGGTCTTACCGGTGCGAAAGAGGGGTGCGGATCGGGCGACTGTGGCGCGTGTTCGGTAGAACTCGACGGGCGTCTGGTATGTTCGTGTCTGGTGCTAGCTGCCGAGGCTGAAGGCAAGACTGTATCTACGGTTGAGGGCATGGCCGACGGCGAAAAACTGCATGTATTGCAGCGAAAAATTCTTGATCACGCAGCGTTGCAATGCGGTATCTGTACACCGGGTATTCTGGTTGCAGCCAAGGCGTTGTTGGAAAAGAACTCTGACCCGTCCGAGACCGAAGTGCGGTACTGGCTGGCCGGAAATCTGTGCCGTTGCACAGGATACGATAAAATTATCCGCGCGGTGATGGACGCCGCTGCTGAAATGCGGGGGGCCTGATTATGGTTACGGAATACGTCGAAGGTTCAGCAGGAACCGAATACAACAAACGTGATTTCAAAGTAGTCGGCACACGCCCGCCGCGCCCGGACGGGATCGATAAGGTTACGGGCCGTGCTTTGTTTGGCGCCGATTTGACCGCACCGGGCATGTTACACGCAACCATTCTGCGCAGCCCGCACGCACATGCGCGCATCGTGTCGATTGATACATCCGCAGTACTTGCGATGGACGGCGTTAAAGCTGTTGTTACGTCCGAGGATTTTGTCAAACAGCAAGGTTCCGGCAATCAGGATACACTTGATAATTGTATGGCGCGCGGCAAAGTTCTTTATGACGGTCATGCCGTTGCGGCCGTTGCTGCGACCAGTGTGAAAGTTGCTAACGCGGCACTGAAACTGATCAAAGTAGAATACGAAGTTCTGCCTCACGAGACCGATGTTGACGCCGCAATGCTCGACAGCGCGCCTGTGTTGCACGAGGGCCGCAAATTTCGCAACATTCCTGAAGGGAACAATGCGAACGTTTCCGGTTTTCGGGAATTTGGCCACGGAGATTTGGACGAAGGTTTTGCCAAGGCTGACGTGATTGTTGAACGGAGTTTCAAAACGGCCGCTACGCATCAAGGCTATATTGAACCTCATGCAACGCTTGCAACAATGGGCCCTGACGGGCGCGGCGAAATCTGGGTCTGTACGCAAGGGCACTACATGGTCCGCGACATGGCAGCGGCATTTGTCGGGATGGAGACTT
Organism: Paracoccaceae bacterium; assembly: GCA_016765235.1. Classification (GTDB taxonomy): domain Bacteria; phylum Pseudomonadota; class Alphaproteobacteria; order Rhodobacterales; family Rhodobacteraceae; genus NORP23. The sequence continues at coordinate 6,098 of JAESQH010000202.1, read as the reverse complement.
CGCAGCTGCGTGTCACTCCGTCTGAAATTGGCGGTGGATTTGGTGGTAAAACCACTGTTTACCTTGAACCAGTTGCACTGGCACTATCCAAAAAATCCGGTCGCCCAGTGAAAATGGTTATGACCCGCGAAGAGGTGTTTCGTGCCTCCGGCCCAACGACTTCGTCGAGTACAGATGTTAAAATCGGGATGACCAAGGATGGTCGGATTACCGCTGGGCAAGCAAAACTGCGCTATCAGGGTGGGGCTTATCCCAATATTACAGCGATGCTCGGCGCGATGACGGCGTTTGCATCCTATGATTTGGACGCTGTGGAGGCGCAAGCGTGGAACGTTTTGACCAACCGCCCGAAACAAGCGGCATATCGTGCACCTGGTGCGCCGATGGCAATTTATACCGTTGAATCCGTGATCGATGAATTGTGCCAAAAGCTCGACCTCGACCCGATTGAAGTCCGATTGTTGAATGCGGCCAAGAAAGGCACGTTGTCTTCTTATGGCCCAACGTTTGACGAAATAGGGCTGGTGGCGACGCTGGAGGCGGCGAAGGCCCATCCACACTACGCCGCACCGCTTGGGCCCAATCAGGGCAGGGGTGTTTCTTGCGGCTTCTGGTTTAACTTTGCCGGAAATACTAGTGTTTCGATGAATATCAACGAAGATGGAACCGTTGCTGTGATCGAGGGTAACCCCGATATTGGCGGCTCCCGCGCGTCTATTTCAATGATGGCCGCCGAGGAGTTGGGCATTCCGTTTGAAAAAGTTCGCACTATTGTTGCGGATACGAATTCTATTGGTTTCAACGATGTGACGGACGGTTCCCGTGTCACCTTCGCAGTAGGCCTTGCCACAATCAAAGCGGCACGAGCCGCGATCAAGAACATGTGTGGCCGCGCCGCGCAAGTTTGGGGTATTGATGCTGATGCAGTTGATTGGCTTGACGGTGCGGCTGTGCCGACGGGGCATAACGCCGGGGAATTCCCACCGATGACGGTGGCTGAAATCGCTGGCGATCAGGCCAAGACCGGCGGCCCGATTGCGGGGCATCACGAGGTTAACGTTGATGGCGCTGGCGTTAGTTTCGGTGTGCATCTGGTGGACGTGGAAGTGGACCCTGAAACGGGTTTCACCGAAATCAAACGCTACACTGTGTTTCAAGATGCAGGCAAAGCCATCCACCCTGATTATGTTGAGGGTCAGATGCAGGGCGGGGCCGTTCAAGGTATCGGCTGGGCCCTGAACGAGGAATATATTTATGGTGAAGACGGAAAGCTACAAAATGCGGGCTTCCTTGATTACCGTATTCCTGTTGCGTCCGACCTTCCGATGATCGACGCGGTTATTTTGGAAATCCCCAATCCGGGTCACCCATATGGCGTGCGCGGCGTTGGGGAAACCGGCATCGTGCCGCCTCTGGCCGCTGTTGCTAACGGGGTTTCCCATGCAGCGGGTGTTCGGATGTCTGAGCTTCCAATGTCTCCGCCACGAATTCTGGCGGCCATCGACGGCGCAAAATAATGGTTACGGTCAACCTTTGGGGATCATTGCGATCTGCAACGGGTGGCCTGACCGAAGTTGAGGTTGAAGCCCGAAACACGGGTGAAATGCTTAAAGCCTTGGCAGAAAAATACCCCGCTCTCGATCAGATCATCGAGGGCGGGGTTTCTGTTGCGATAGACGGTTTGATCTACAAAGAAGCGTGGTTCACGCCGATCAAACCCGACAGCGAAGTCGTTCTAATGCCGTATATGAAGGGCGGTTAGCGCCCCCTGATCCGTGGGTCGAGCGCATCGCGCAATCCGTCACCGATGAAGTTTACACTTAGCACGGTCAACGATATGGCTAAGCCCGGCCATACAACACGTGCGGGCGTTAGGGTCATATAGTTTGCACCATCAAACAGCAGGCGGCCCCAAGTCGGGAAATCCGACGGGAATCCGAGGCCAAGGAATGATAGTGCACTTTCAGTGATGATCGCGTTGGCCACACCGAGGGTTGCGGAAACCATGATGGGCGATAGCACGTTTGGCAGAATGTGCCGTAGTATCACGCGACGATCAGGTGTGCCGATGGATTTGGCTGCCAGCACGAACTCGCGCTCCTTTTGTGCAAGCACATCACCACGAACGATCCGTGCGGTGTGCATCCAGCTTGTGGCTCCGATGATAGATACGATCAGGATGAAAATACCGGTTTCTGGTCCAAACATGCCCCGCAACGTGTCGCGAAACAGCATGATGATAACCAACAATAGCGGCAACAATGGTAGGGCAAGGAATAGATCAGTCAACCGCATCAGCGGCCCGTCGAGTTTCTTGAAATATCCGGCCAGTAGGCCAACCATAGTGCCAACCAGCAACGAGATCGCCATTGCGATCACACCTACTGCCATAGACACTCGTCCGCCATGGAGAACCTGTGCCAGCATATCGCGGCCAAGTTGGTCTGTCCCTAACAGGTGCGCCATGCTCGGCCCTTGGTTCTTTACGCGGATGTTCAGGTATTGCGGATCGACTTTATATATGTACGGGCCGAGGAACACCGCGAACAAGATGAACAGGAAAACAGCCGTGCCAACCAAAGCGCCTTTGTGGGTTTTGTATTGATCCCAAACGTCGCCCCAAAGCGTACGGCCTTTGCCCTCAAGAGTTGTATCAGTCATAGCGGATCCTTGGATCAAGCAAGCCATATAGAATGTCGGCGATAAGGTTGAACAGCACGATCAGCACCGCGAAGATGAATGTAAGGGTTTGCACTAACGGAATATCAGCACCTTGGATGCCGATTATCAGAAGTTGGCCCAGCCCGTTAACTTTAAAGATTTGCTCGGTGATAATAGCGCCACCGAAAACTTGCGGAACGCCCAAAGCGATGACGGTTACAACAGGAATAAGCGAGTTGCGCAGAACGTGCGTTAAAATTACAACCCGCTCCTTCAAACCCTTGGCGCGCGCTGTACGCACGTAATCCTGTTGCAGGTTGTCCAGCATGGAGGCACGCATGAACCGGCTAAGCTGGGCTGCGTTAAAGAACGCCAACACCATCACCGGCATGATCATTTGTTTAACTTGCAGAACAAAATTGCCCCAGCTGTCCACCTTAAGCGTCGTGTCATATATCGACGGGAACCAACGCAGGTTCACCGAGAATATCACGATCATCAGTAGGCCGGTAAAGAACGTTGGAACCGAGAAACCAAGCATCGAAACAAAAGTGCCGATCTGGTCGAACCAGCTATATTGGTTATAAGCGGAGATTACGCCGATCGGGATCGCGATGATAATACCAACGACATAAGACATTCCCACAACCCACAAAGTCTGCGGCATACGTTCAACAACCAAATCCACAACGGGGAAGCGTGTCGCCCAGCTTTGCACGCGAAGGCGGTCACCGTCACCGATGGTGATGTTGAACCATTCCTCAATCAAGTTTAACGGTTCGTTAATGAAGAATTGCTGACACCACAGAAGGTACCGGATGAACATCGGCTGATCCAAACCAAGCGAGGCGCGGATTTTGACGCGCACTTCGGGCGGGATGGTTAGGGGCAGGTTACCTGTCGGGTCGTTCGGAGCTGTGTCCAGAATGAAAAAGATAACGAAACTGATGAACAGAAGCGTCGGGATCGTGAAGATCAATCTACGGATAGTGTAGTTAAACATTTTGCGCCTCGGTTCAGCAGTCTTAATGGCATGGCTGCGAGGTTTCCCCCGCAGTCACAGGTTCAGGTTTTACTTACGTGACCAGTCAGCGATGTTCCAAAGCTCACTGTCCAAAGCGTTAAGTGCAACGCCGTCCAGCGTATTGGCACTATCTTTCGTACCACCGGACAAATACTGGTTCGTGATCGAGGCAGCTTGCCAATAGATCAGATTTACATGACCATCGCGGCCACGGCTTCATCCGAGCCCGCCATAGCCGTCGAAGCAAATACCGATGCAGCGGCTGCTCCTATTAAAGTAGTTTTAAGTCTCATAATTTCCTCGTAAGTTGGTATTTAGCGCGGGTTAATCCCGCATCTTCAGTTAATCAATCAGATGACAGGCAGCAAAACGCCCATCTCCGAAATCTCGCCACACCGGTTCAAGAGAGCGACAGATATCCTGCACTTTCGGACACCGTGTGCAGAAATTACAGCCTTTCGGCGGGTTTGACGGGCTTGGAACATCCCCTTTAAGGATGATCCTATTCCGCGTGGCTGCTTGTGCCGTATCCGGGCGCGGAACGGCGGACAACAAAGCCTCGGTGTAGGGGTGCAGCGGTGCTTCATATAACGCATCACGCGGCGATAGCTCTACAATTTTGCCCAGATACATAACGGCCACACGGGTAGCGAGGTGGCGGATCATGGACAGATCGTGGCTGATAAACAGGTACGTCAGGCCCAGTTGTTCCTGCAAATCTTCCAAAAGATTAACAACTTGCGCCTGAATTGACACATCGAGTGCCGCAATAGGTTCGTCACAAACGATAAACTTCGGATTAAGGGCCAGCGCGCGAGCAATACCGATGCGTTGGCGTTGGCCACCTGAAAACTCGTGCGGGTAGCGATCCGCGAAATGGCGGGCCAAGCCAACCGCATCCATCAGTTCCCCGACTTTCGCGCGTTTGTCCGTTTTGGAAAGTTTGGTGTGTTCATCCAGCGGTTCTGCGATGATCGATCCAACGGTCATACGCGGGTTCAAACTGGCCTGCGTATCCTGGAAAATCATCTGCATTTCAGGCCGGAGTTCGCGCAATTCTTCACCTTCGAGTGTGCTGATATCGTGGCCGTTCACCTCAATTGCGCCGTTGGTTAAATCGTATAGGTGCAGCAATGCCCGCCCAACAGTCGATTTTCCGCATCCGCTTTCGCCGACCAATCCAAGCGTTTCTCCTTCCATGATATCGAAAGAGAGACCATCAACCGCTTTAACCTCGCCGACGCGGCGGCTAAGAATGCCGCGATAAATCGGGAAGTACATCTTCAGGTTTTCAACCTTCACCAAAGGGGCGTTGTCATCAAGTATTCCGCGGCCCTCCGGTATTTGCGTCCCACCAACAGGCAACATCGTGGCCCTCGCCAACACTAATACGTTGCGGGTTTTCGGACCGACAGCGATCAAACGCGTGTGAACAACGTGGTGCAAATTCGCAAGAGGTCGGGGCTGTGGTCATATTGGGTGGTTGCCCCTCAATAGAGCGCAAACGTTTATCCCGCTGACCTTCCGCTTTTGGCAGCGTTTCCAACAACGCGCGGGTGTAGGGGTGCGGTGGGTTTCGGAACAATTCCTTAACTTCGGCATGCTCCACGATCTGCGCCGCATACATAACCGCGACGCGATCCGCGATACCGGCAATGACGCCAAGGTCGTGCGTGATCCAGATAATCGCCATGCCCATCTTCTGGCGAAGTTCGCGCACCAATTCCAGAATTTGTGGCTGAATGGTTACGTCCAGCGCCGTGGTCGGTTCGTCCACGATTAAAACTTTTGGATCACACGACAGCGCAATCGCGATCATTACGCGCTGGCGCATACCGCCGGAAAACTGATGGGGATAATCTCTAAGGCGGTTGATTGCATCGGGAATACCCACCGGTTCCAATAACTCTGCGGCGCGCGCCTGTGCTTATGATTTGCTCATACCAAGGTGCTCGCGCAGCGGCTCCCTCAACTGGAAGCTGACCGAAAACACTGGGTTAAGCGAGGTCATAGGGTCTTTAAAGATAAACCCGACTTTGCCACCACGAAGCGCGCGTAATTCCCGCGCAGTCATTGCACGAACATCCTCGCCGTCAATGATAATATCACCAGAAACGATTTCGACCGGCGGGGAGGGCCGCAGATCCATCAACGACATCATCGTTACAGATTTACCCGCCCCACTTTCCCCGACGATGCCCAACAGCTCGCCCGGTGCAAGTGAGAAACTAACCCCGTTGACCGCATGAACCGCACCATCGCGCGTGTTAACCACGGTTTTCAAATTCGCCACGTCTAGAATCCTGGCGGTACTATCGAGCATGAAACGCTCCCTGTTGTTCTTCGCCCTTGACGCTGTGATAATTGAGGGTTCATCCTTATAGACCCAAAATTCAGGAGGTTTCATGCCAAG
>JAESQH010000201.1 GCA_016765235.1 Paracoccaceae bacterium | reverse complement strand
TCACCAACGGTATCACGAGAGCATTCAGAACCTGACACCCGCCGATGTCTACTTCGGACGCGGTCAAGCCATTCTAAACCAACGAGAAAGGATCAAACGGAAAACTATGCAAACGCGACGCTTACAACACCGCAAAGTCGCCGCCTAATATAACCCAACTGATGAGGCAGATACTCTCTTATTCTAAAGCCTAATCTGTTCCAAATACTCTGACTACGGACACTCATATACACCAAGTGTCGCGGCACTTCAACGCTCCAAAATGAAGCATCGCTTCGGTGTGTCTAAAAGTACGGCGGGACTAATGGCCTATCTGATTTATGGGGAGGCCAACCGATGAAACTCACCATCGACATCGAGTTCACCGTAGATGGAGTTCCCCATCGGGCGACCATCATCGGCAGAGACGCTTGGGCATTATCTGAGTTGGTAAAGGCGGGAGCAAAAGGCTGTACTCCGATTTGTACACCGGGTCCGCGCTGGTCAGCTTATGTGTTCAATCTACGGGGCAATGGTCTAGACATCTCTACCCTGCACGAGCCTCACAGTGGCTCATTCCCCGGCACACACGCGAGGTACGTCCTCAATACCGATGTGACCATTGTTTCACCGTCAACATGGCCTAGGGCGGCTTAGAATGGCGAGCAGAAACAATGTGGACCGTAAAGGCAACAGAAAAGGAGAAGGGCAGTATTTACTGCTGCCCTACTTCACACTCAGACACCCTGCTTGGCGTTTTCTAAGTGGGGCTGCGCTCAAGTTATTTCTGGAACTTTGCACCCGTTTTAACGGCGGTAATAACGGGAAACTTATCCTGTCACACCGTGAAGCTAAGAAGGCGCTGGGCATGGGTAACAGTACCATTGCTAGAGCATTTGAAGAGTTGCAGGAAAAGGGTTTCGTCAAGCTCATCAAGAAGGGTCATTGGTATGGGCGTCAGGCAAACGAGTGGCAAATAACGATGCATCCGATTGGCGATAGCAAAATACCAGAAAACGATTGGATGCGCTGGCGACCACCTGAAAAAACAGAAGTCGCTCCCGAGATGGGACCGTCAGATTACTTCACGACCCCACCTCAGGAGCCATGTCAATTATAGTTGACCTCGACGGTCCCGATGTAGGTGCCGTCACCAACGATTTACCGCCCACCATGATACCCAAAACGGGGCGCTAATACTAACCATACCCTATGTAGGAAAGAGCACGTCATGAGTATCAAAGACTCTCAGAATTATCTCCCACCTGAAGAAGCAAAAAACATGCTTCTCAATACCCTTGTTGATTTCGCTGAAAATGACGCTGAAAATTTGTTCAAGTTTTTCGAGCATGTTGGATTCGATGTTCCCGCACTTCATTGCTCTAAGCAAATACCAGCCGCATGGCTTGGTCACTACCGCATTGGTCTAGGCACCTATGATACCGATAGGGCATTGCTCGACCTGATGACTTGGCCACCTATATCTCGGCGCCTATTCGAGCTTCAGCAAGCAAAGCAGAGCAGAGTTTAGCCAAATGATTTGTGAAGCCCAGCCCCAATTCCACGTAAGAAGCCTCCCTGCGGGTGTGGAGGGCTTTGTGCGGGTACAAGGAGGCGTGCATGTGGCTATAGAGCGAACAACGTGCAATCTGGGCGGCTCTAGAGCTTGGTTTCTATGCCCTACCTGTAATCGTCGGTGCGCTATCCTCTACCCGGTCAAATGTCGCATTTGCCTTGGCCTAAATTACGCATCCGAACACGAAGGAAAACTCGACCGTCTCCTGCGAAAAGCAATCATGCATCGGGCTATGCATGGTCAGTCAAAGGGAGGCATTGCTCCGGCATTCCCTAGCAAACCAAAATTGATGCGGTGGCACACATACTTTAAGGCAAGGAAGCAGGCCGAGGTTTTTGAACGGAAGGTAATTGAGGGGTTTCGTTCCCAAATTACTGGGCGGAGCGCGTGAATAAGAGCAACGGCATTTGCGCATCGTGTCTTAAAACGGCTTAGACAGTTTTTACATTATCGCAATCTTCTACCGGCACCCGAACAACGGACGTCATTACAAAAAAACTGAGTTTGATCAGAGGCTGGTTAGCCTCCTAGAAATGATATTTTGCGGAAACTTTGAAGGTGTTTGTATCGAAACCAATCCCGTCCGGCGTTGTAACCAGCGCATAGCTTAGCTCTTCATAGCTTCCATATTCATACTCAATGCCAATCGAAAAAGTATCTGTCGCCATAAATTCCACGCCAACACCCGCCACGTAGCCGCTGTGCTTTTGCGCATCAGTTCCTGGTTGAAGTGTGTCGGTAACCGAAGCATCTGCCTGACTAATGCCAGCCATCGCATAAATTAGATAATTGCCACTCACATATCCTGCGCGTGCCTTCAGGCTAATAGTATTCGAAAGAGTGAACGCCGCATCAGCGCCCGAACCACTGCACAAAGGTGTGGTTCCGCCGTCACAGAGCCCCGAGCCTTCAATTGATCCAGACGTGTATTCGCCCTCGAGGCCGTAAACCATATTCCCGTTCTGAATGTTATATCCAGCAAGAACGCCCCACACCGACCCTACAGCGTCAAACGTAAAAACCGTATCAAAATCGTAATTATCGGAAACGGTCGTCGTTGCTCCACCCGCACTAACGCCCCCATAGAATCCGGACCAATCTGATTCAGCGGCATTGGCGCCACTGCCTATGCCAAAGGCCAACAACGAAACTGAAGTTAATATTTTATACATTTACTGATCTCCTAGTTAATACGATACCGTCGAGTTTTGGGTGGTTTATATTTCTGAATACAAACCTCTATTTGCCTGTCATTCATCCACGCTATCAGAAACCCTGAAAAAAACAATAATCCCTCGCGGCGGTCTAATTCGACAATGTTGGCGCAACAAGCTCCGATACTCAAATGCGAGATACAACGGCTTATCCTACGTTACGTATCGTATATAGGCCTACTTCCGTTTTGGTTTTCCTACGTACAGTACCGTTAGATATAGGTTGTGCGTTGGCAGTTTTCTGGCGCGCGTCTAACCCAGCCATCGGCAACAAAGCCAAGGCAACCGTCATCAATAGCTTCTTCATGCGGGGCCCTCCTCAATTGCAGTCTTGATATCATGAAGCTGTACTTGGCATTTTGTAAAGCTATTGTGCCCGTATGAATCGACGCAGCACCCCACAAAAGCAGCAAGACCAACGACGCTTTCCAGTTATTGTTCGTGTCAAAATGCCAGACGATGGATTTGGCAAGCAATTAAATGAAATTCACGATTGGCTTAGAGAGCAATGTGGGAATGACGGATATGCTGTCCATTCAGACAACCAGCCCGGTAACGAAGCAATGGCAATATATTTGAACGACCCAACGCTTGCTGTGGGGGTTGTTGAAAGGTTTGATTTGATAGTGTCATAGGGCATTGAACCGCGAATTTGGAACAGGCATTTTCAAGCAATTCACCCACCTATTCCGTCAGTTTTTTCGAGGGGCAGTAAAATCGTAAGTGCATTAAGTTTCAAAGGTTTACCCGTTTTAAAATGGGGGCTGACTTAAGCATAAAAGTGGCAGTGATGGGGCCAATCTGCTACATTTATTATCGACAATTAGCTCAAAATAAAACGGCCAAGTTGCATAGTTTTTCTAAGCAATACGCGCGCGCGGGGATGGGGTATTACAAATGACAGGTGAAGAATTAAAGGCACACCGCAAGAAAGCAGGCTTGTCACAGCGTGAACTGGCGGAGGCCGCCGGGGTGCATAGATGCACTGTTGTGTACTGGGAAGGCAAACCCGACGTGGACCTAAGAGGGCATGCTCCAACAAGGTTTTTCGAGGCGCTGAAGTTGAAGGTTTATTGGACGCCAAACGCGCACACGCGGTCATGGGGTTTTAGAGACCAACCGCAGGAATACCTCGATGTGAAGTTGGCGGGAGAACTGAAACGCCTAACTGACAATACTACAATTAGAAGTGCGCGGGAGCGTGTTCGATGTGGAGCCAAAACCCGCAAAGGAGCACCATGCCGACTACTGAGCGAAGCTGGAAGGCGACGCTGTAAGTTTCATGGGGGAATGTCTACAGGTCCAAGAACAATCGAAGGGCGCGAACGGATTGCCACAGCGCAACGAAAACGGTGGACTTTACGAAGACTCCAAAACCAGCATTGAGGCGTCAGAGTTATTCAAAGTTGATTTTTGCCGATGAAACTTTAGTCTGTATGAAACAGACAAACTTTCGAATTGAGAACCTTTATGCAATTTCAATCAACACATGTGAGAAAGTACTGGCAAAACCTCGCCTTTGGCTCGCTCTTTGATATACTTATAGTCATAGCGATTTCGGCTGTATGGGATGGTAGTTTCTGGGTCACGTTTTTCGTTATTCTACTTGCCTTCTGGCTTCTACCAATCTTTTTTTTGTTGAAAGGCTCGATATTCAAATACGCACTCAATTACTTAGGGCGCAAAGATGCGGTAAAAACTCTGTTAAGAGAGTTCAAAGCAAAAGAATTGCCGACGAATAATGAGTACTATTTGGACGTCGACTCCTATTTTGAGCAGATTACTCAAGATGAGGCTGCAACGAAAGAGGCAAGGAATTATGCAGCGTTCGTGTTAGGGCAATTTAATATGATGCAGCGATATTCAAAGTTAGATTTGTTTCACAGTTATTCCCTATTTGAAGAAGCTTTGGGGGACTATTTTGATGCTCAAGGAACTCAGTCGGTGCTCGACTAGTCAACTATACAGATGAACCTTGCAGGTTCCATTTTTCGAAAAGATATCTGATATTACAAGAATCTATTGGAGGTTATTTTCTATTGGTTAAAAAGTATCTTTTCGCCGACGAAGCTGGCTGCTTTACCTTCAACCGAAACCCAAATGTATCGCGTTACTTTATCGTGTGCACGATAATTCTAGGTGACCTCAATGTCGCTGCTGATTTGGTAAAGCTGAGGCGTGAGTTGATTTGGGACGGTGCCCCCGTTGGGGACTTCTTCCATGCCACGAAAGATAAACAGGAAGTGCGCGACTCCGTTTTTAAGGTCATTCAAAAACACGACATTAAGATTCAAGCTACAATTTGTGAAAAGGCGAAAGCGAAACCATCAATCACAAAAAGTAAATCTCGCTTTTATAAATACCCTTGGTATTACACCTTCAAACACGGGATATCGCCCCATGTTCACGCTGGCGACGAATTTCTTATAACTGCCGCGTCCATAGGTAATAAGAAAGAACGCACCACCTTCTGCAATGAGTTGGACGACGTGATGTCCCAGACAATCAAAAGCACAAATTGGGCAGTGGACTTTAGGCCATCTCAATGCGACCCATGCCTTCAAGTCGCAGATTATTGCGCTTGGGCTATACAGCGCAAGTGGGAGCTAGGTGACACAAGGTCATACGACCTAATCAAGTCAATGATTACCAGAGAATATAATCTCTGGGAGCACGGAACCAAGTTTCACTATTAGTACGCAGCCCGCCATGTCGGCTATCTTGGCTATCATGTAGAGGCCCAAGGGCCAATTCACCAAGCAAGAACTGCTGTAGCACAAGTAACACAAGACACTTAAGGAATCAAGAATCCATATAGCAGCTAGTGAAGTGTATGGGCCTTCGTTTGGTTGTGTGGACGTTTTCCAAATTCAGGCCGACTGCTGACTATATGCTGACTGTAAAAGTAATAGAATTCAGCGAAAGTACGTAAGTCATTGATTTTGCTGGTGCCCACACGGACTCGAACCGCGGACCTACTGATTACAAATAAGGGTTGTTAAGACAATGTAGGACACCTCATGAAAGTAAGTGATTGATAAGGCGGTATTTTGAGTTTCCTATGGAATACCAAGTATCGTGGTTTGTAATAGAGTGTTACCGCCGAGTGCACCAAATTTGCACCAAATGCCAAATTCTAATTCTACCGCACGGATTATGACCATCCCCAGTAGCTCCTTTGGGTTGATTGATGTTTTATACAATGATAAACGTGTTTTGTTCGTCGTTTCATAGGTTAATACGCGCGCCTTTCTTCGGGCCCTCCCCCCCCCTTCGTGCCCCATAGCATTCGTAAAACGCTGGTGAAAAACGGTGATCAGATTTGCGGCACTCGCGAGCAATTCAAGGCGTGGTCAATGAATTTGGGGCACGACAGTATCAACACAACTCTAACGTCCTATTTGCAGATTTCAGTGGACCGACAGGGAGAGTTGATTAAGTCCCTGAAATTCCCGCATTAGTTGCGAATTGACCTTGCCTAACGTGCCGGTCGCGATAGTGTGGTCGAAATATTTCAAAGGATCAGCAGTTAATGTCAAACACTTCCACCGCGAGACGCTCAATATGTCGCTTGAGGTTGAGGAAGAAGAGCGGCGTGTTGGTCGGTTTAGTGCGGACATTCTATGTCGGGATACGGCGACGGCTGAGGGCGATTGGGTTGTTATTGAAAATCAGCTTGAGACAACGGATCACTCGCATTTGGGGCAGATCATCACCTATGCGGCGGGGCTTGAGGCCAAGACGTGTATTTGGGTGTGGTCGTCTGTATGAGCCGTAAAATTTGCGTAGATCTCTACGAACAAATTGTCGCCCTTCGACCTGATTGGCATTCAGAAGAAGATACAGAAGGCGCTATAAAAATTGTGATGACGGGCTCCGCATCCGACCCTCTCGAATGGCAGCAGCACATAGGCAACAAAGCGCGACGCGACATGTTGGCAAAGCGGGCGCGTGATACGAATGATCCTCTGAAGCTCGTATTGGTGCGTGACATGTGGCTCACGGGTTTTGATGCGCCGTCGATGCACACAATGTATATTGATAAACCGATGCGTGGCCATGGATTGATGCAGGCGATTGCCCGAGTAAACCGTGTCTTCAAGGATAAGCCCGGCGGCTTAGTAGTCGACTACATCGGTATCGGCCAAAATCTAAAGGCAGCGCTACAAAACTATACAGCGACGGATCGCAATCAAACTGGCATTAGTGAAGATGAGGCCGTTGCCGCATTGCAAGAATTTGTCGAACAATGCCGCGATTTTTTCTACGGCCACGATTATAGTCTCGGGGTTTTCGGCAAACCAAAGGAACGCCTATTTGCGCTTGCCGAAGCGATGGAGTGGGCGTTGGATCTGCAAAAATCCAAGGCAGATCAAATCAGTGATGCGAAAGAGAAACGAAAAGCGTTGAGCCAGTTTCGGGAACTGGTTTCGCAATTGTCAAAAGCATTCGCGTTAGCATCGGCCAGTGACTATGCTCAGGATGTAAAAGAAGAGGTGGGCTTTTTCCAAGCTGTGAAAGCAGGGTTGTCCAAAACGGCCCCAAAATCAAAAATAAGCACTAAGGACAAGGAGTTCGCGGTCGCTCAGCTTATGTCAGATGCAATTTCAGATGCCAGCATCGTCGACGTTTTAGCCGCCGCAGGAATGAAAAGCCCCGAAATTTCAGCTTTGTCCGATGAGTTTCTTTCAGAAATCCAAAATATGAAACAGAAAAACCTCGCGCTTGAAGCATTGCGTAAATTGCTGGCCGGTGAAATTAGGTCCCGACAACAGCAAAACGTAGTTGAGGCCAAGGCGTTTTCCGACCGGCTAGAGGCCGCAGTCGCACGCTATCATGCCAACGCAATTACCAGCCTTGAGATGATCCAAGAGTTGATTGATATGGCAAAGGAGCTGAGCGCGTCGGTCCAGCGTGGTGAGGAAATGGGCATGAGCAATGAAGAATTGGCCTTCTATGACGCCCTATCCCAGAATGAGAGCGCTGTTGAGGCAATGGGGAATGATGAATTGCGCCTCATCGCACATGAACTCGTTGAACAGCTACAGAAGAATGTAACCGTTGACTGGCATCTCAAGGAAAGTGCCCGAGCAAAGCTTAGAGTGTTGGTTCGACGTATTTTGAAAAAGTTTGGCTATCCACCTGATCTTGCCCCTTTGGCAATCAACACTGTTCTTAGCCAAGCTGAGACGCTTTTGCGCTGGGCATAGTTATCGGAAAAGTATTGTTCCGTCTTCGAGCCCCTCGCCATCACGGCAAACGATAATGGGCGGGTGTGAGTATTTTTCGACCGATATGACGCCAACGCCCATACCGCCAACCTCAATCACTTCTTTTGTAAATGAAGGCGTGGGAGTCAGAAGCGTTTTCGCTTTGTCACTGATGCGAACGATGTCTGTGTCTGCAAAGACATTGTCAGGCAAGCCCACAACTCTACAATCGGCAGCTTTCGGGCTCTACGCAATTAATTGCACGAGACTGGGGTCAGCTTTCGGGCTCTAGCCTTTCCACATTCGAATGCATGGCAATTGACCGGGCTTCAGCGATGCCACGGGCCGTCTCAATAAGCGCAATAATCGAGACCTGATCACCCAACTCATCCAATATTTCGTTAATGCCTTTCACCGATTCCGCCTTAGGCACCATAACTGCAGAAAATGGAATATTTCTGACGGCCTCCAGATCAGCCTTGTGCCATTTCGTTCCAACAGCATTGATACGAACAATAACGGGCAACTCCGTGAAACTGCGGGTCAGCTCTTTTCTTGCGGTCCCTTTTTCTTCAGAAGATATCGCATCTTCAAGATCAAGAATGACTGCATCGGCCCCTGATGCCGCGGCTTTGGAAAAGCGCTCCGGTCTGTTTGCTGGAACGAAGAGAGGCGCACGAATAGTAGAGATGCTTACCATTGAGCAATGGCCTCCATTGCAGCTGGGCCGCCAATTTGTGCGGTCCAAAGTTTCAATGTCCCATCCATTTCCTCAGTTGCATTGAGGGTGAAATCGGCAGTATCGAATATTGGGGACAGGCTGCGGAAGCGAAACTGAAGCGGCTTTGCCCCCTGAAGCTTTTCGGCAAATTGCTGCAACATCGTTGCTTGTAGTGGTCCTTGTACTACCAGCCCAGGATATCCCTCAACGCCTCGTGTATATGGCGCGTCGTAATGAATTCGGTGAGCGTTAAATGTAAGGGCAGAGTAGCGAAACAACAGTGGCGCCGCTGATTTTACCGTAGCAACATGTTTTCCTTCAGGAGCAGGTTTAACTACCGGAATTCCATCTTTGGTTGTCACCGACACACCTGCACCTCGGAATACAATATTCTGGCGTTCGCTTAGAACATGGCGACCGTCGCTTGATACATCGTGCTTGATAGTAACGAAAACGAGCGGTCCACTGCGCCCGGTTTTTGTTGTTACGTCCGAAATTGTAGATAGCCGCGTCATCGTTTCTCCGATGCGGAGGCTATCGTGAAATATCACCTCTCCGCCGGCCCACATCCGGCGAGGGAGAGGCACCGGAGGCAGAAAGCCACCCCGTTCAGGATGTCCGTCTGCGCCTAAAGAATGGCTGGGCTCGGCGGGCTGCCCTAAACACCAATGAATAAATGCGGGAGAGTCAGCACCATCTTGAGTGTCTAGTTGCAAGTCAAAAGTTGCTGCGAAGCGTTCGACCAAACCTGCAGAAACATACTCGGCGGAAGCTTTTTCGTTTCCGATCCATTGCCGCAGGTGATCAATATTGAGTTCAGTCAATTTATAGCTCCTTAGCGACGAGATCCGGTACCGGGCCGTAGCTTCGTTCCTCTCCAGAGATGATTGGTGCAGGAGAGGGATGCGAAACCGGGCCATTTGGAGTTTCAACAGTGATCCTCCGCAGGTGCGGGTGCTCAGACAACCCTGCCATGTCGTTCACAGACGCAAAAGCGATTCCGGCTCGTTGAATGGCCTCAACTGCTTGAGTTTGCGTCATTTTCGAAAAAGCATCCGAGACTATTTTATCCGTGGTGGCGCGGTTTTCTACTCTAGCAACATTTGTTGAGAAATTCGTATCATTGCCGAGTTCGGATCTACCCACGAATTCCGTACAAAGATTTTTCCATTCCCTGTCGCTTTGAACCGAGATCAAAACCTGCTGACCGTCACTTGTTGTGAAAACGCCATAAGGAGCAATTGACGGATGCGCGAGCCCGATTCGTTTAGGAGATTTGTTTCCTTCATGATTGAGAAGCGGTACGGTTAACCATTCTGCAATTACGTCAAACATCGAGACACTGATGTGACAACCTTTGCCAGTCAATGAACGACTAATGAGAGCTTCGAGAATGGCTGAATACGCAGATGCACCAGTGGCGATATCTACAATTGAAATCCCGACTCGCGCGGCCTCTTCGGGGCTACCAGTAATGGAGCACAAACCAGATTCGGCCTGAATGAGAAGGTCGTATGCCTTGCGGTTTGCCATCGGACCGTCGTTCCCGAACCCGCTAATTGAACAAACGATTAGGGACTGGAACTCCTGCTCGAGTCTGTCAAAGTCAAAACCCAGTCGCGCCAGTGCGCCAGGTTTCAAATTTTGCAAGAGAACATCTGCGGTTGCTAACATTTCTGTTAGCAATTCTTTTCCTTCTGGTGTCGCCAGATTGGCGACAACCGATTCCTTACCTCTGTTGAGCCAGACAAAGTAGCTGCTCATACCGGCTGCCACATCGTCATAACCGCGGGCAAAATCACCTTCTGGGCGTTCGATCTTGAAAACCTGTGCCCCTGCGTCAGCTAATCTAGCCGATGCAAAAGGAGCTGCAACTGCCTGCTCGATTGCCACAACTTTAAGGCCATCAAGAGGTTTTTTTGTACTCACCGACATCAGAACGACCTCGGCAATCCGAGTATGTGCTGAGCAACATAACTCAGGATCAGGTTAGTCGAGATTGGGGCAACTTGGTATGGTTCATCAATCTTACCTCTCTACGCCGTTCAGGACGAAGCCGCGGCTGGGGTTCTGAATATTCGGCGATTTGTCGAGCCGCCTTTGATGCGTCGGGCTTATCTCATTCATGTAAGTTCCCGTCCTTTTACAAAATCTTGTCAGTTGATTAAGGACTTAATGGTACAGACGGTTATGGAATTGATTGACGATGGAACTTGGGCCGGGGCACAACGGCTAGCAGACTCACACCGCCTTCCAGCTTGACTGCTGGCATAAAAGGGTTCTTTGAAAATGGGCGCTAAATCGTGTCTCCGGCAGGGCGACTATTTGTTTTCAGGCTGGGATGGGAGATGTTGGTAATTGGGTCCATTATCATGCCCGGTGCCCTGGCGCTACTTGCGGGTTCTGAGTTTGTTGTAGTGCTGAAATCCGAAATGCCTAACCGGTTGGTCTCTGTGAAATAGTCGTGCAAATTTTACAGGTGGATCATTGTATGAAGAGGCGCTTCGATCACTGATCGCCTCCGGTCTGATCAAATTCACTCAAAAACGATGGGCGGAAACCTGATGGCGCTGGCCAGAGTTTACGTTTAAGAAATGTTTAATTCATCTTCAATGGGACGTCAAACTAGCGATAGATATTGTCTTCGGTCGGAAACTTTCGCGATGTAACTTCGTCTGCGTAAGACTTGACAGCTTGTTCAATTCTATCGCCGAGGTCGCTATATACTTTTACAAATTTCGGAGGATTTGGGTTAAGGCCCAACATGTCCTCTAGCACCAATATCTGGCCGTCACATTTTGCCGATGCGCCAATTCCAATGGTCGGGATCGCTACTTGTTCGGTTATGCGAGCGGCAAGGGGCTCGACCATACCTTCCAACACCAATGCGAATGCTCCTGCCTCGGATACGGCAGCGGCGTCAGCTTCGTGGGTGGCCCAATCGCTTTCGTCACGACCTTGCGTTTTGAAACCACCCATTACGTTACTTGATTGTGGCGTTAGCCCGATGTGCGCCATGACGGGAATGCCACGTTCGGTCAGGAACCGAATAGTGTCGGCCATTCGCTGACCACCTTCCAGTTTCACAGCACCACAACCCGTTTCTTTCATAACCTTTGCGGCACTACGAAAGGCCACTGCCGGGCTTTCCTCATAGCTGCCAAAGGGCAAATCAACAACAACGAGTGAACGTTGCGTACCACGGACCACCGCTGTTCCGTGCATTATCATCAATTCAAGCGACACGCCGATGGTCGATTCCATTCCATGCATAACCATACCTAACGAGTCACCGACCAGAATGAAGTCCGCATATTTGTCGACCACCGCTGCCGTATGGGCGTGATATGATGTAAGCGAAACAATGGGCTGCCCGCCTTTGCGATTCCGGATTTGCGGGACGGTAATACGGCGAACAGGTTTGTGGGTGCTCATTGCTACGCTTTCTGTAAATGGACTGGGTTGGGCGTAAGGATGCGTTGATCGATTAGCAACACAGCCCCGAAACGCACAGCTAGAAGAGCAACAACCGAACGGTCTATCCGACCACGGATTGGAGCAAGGGTTTCTGCATCCCTGATATCAACAGACTGAACCGAGGCGCAGGGCTCATCTTCAAGCGATGATCTAATCAGCTTGCTTAGGTTTTGCGCGGTAACGGGATGTGAACCACAAATTTCCTCGGCTGTGGTCAATATGCGGCTTAGAGAAACGGCCGCAATACGGTCTTGAGGTGTAAGCATTACATTGCGAGATGACATAGCCAAACCGTCAGCCTCGCGAACAGTTGGAACACCTTTGATTTCCACAGGCACATCAAGGTCGCGAACCATGCGTTTGATAACCTGAAGCTGTTGGTAATCTTTTTCACCAAAGTATGCATAATCAGGCTGGCAAATGTTGAACAGCTTTGTGACAACTGTTGTGACACCTTGAAAGTGTCCCGGACGAATGCGTCCAATCAGAATACGCGACAACCGTTTTGTCTCAACCACAGTTTCGCTACCGAGCAAATACATATCTTGTGGAGCCGGTACAAAAACAGCATCTACGCCCTCAATGCGTAGCATCGCGAAATCACGCTCCAAATCACTTGGATAACTTGAAAGGTCTTCATTTGGGCCGAACTGGGTTGGATTGACAAAAATCGTAGCGATCACACGGTCGCACCTAGCGCGTGCCTGCCTTACCAATTCCAGATGACCATCATGAAGATATCCCATGGTCGGCACCAGGCCAACAGAAGCGCCTTGAGCACGATATTCCTCGCGAACCGCGCGAATATCCTTCTTAGTATTGCAAATCTTCATCCGGTTGCGGCTCCTGCCTGTTTCGGGTTGTGATTTGTGAGTTGGTTACGGCACGTCAATCATATTGTCTATAGAGCGGTTGAGCACATTTTTCTAAAGATCCGGAAGGAATGAGCAGCGCTCTTATTCCATTATCTCCCGGCATTCGTGGTACCCGATGTAGCAAATGCCAATCGATTAACCACACAAACGAGAATAGAGCACTGTCAGACAAAACTTAGTTGAAGAGGGCAGGTGGTTCACTTAGCGTCACCGGATGACAAAACCCAGCCCGCAAGAAAGTTCCTCTGACACTGCCAGATCATCTTCAAGACCCCGGCTAAATCACCAGTTCATCGCTGCTTCGGTTGCGGACCTCCAGATATCTTCGGAATGCCGAGGATATTTTACAAGAACAGTGCATCGATACTTGTCTCGCCAATATGAATGTGGTTTGAGCCTGCAAACACTTCCGACAAAAGGCCCCAAGCCATGACCATCCGACATATCGTGTTCTTTAGCGCCAAAGACAAAGCAGACATTCAAACGATTGTGGATGGTCTGACCGAGCTCGCAAAAATCCCGCATTCGGACGTTTTTGAGGTCCGCAAAAACACCAAGGGCGACGCGTGGTCATCCGAAGTTGACGTGATCGTTTATGGCGAGTTTGCAAACGCCGAAGCGCTTGCAGCTTACAAAGCGGACCCGATCTATGCACATGCCATAACCGTGGTGAAACCACTGCGCGATTTGCGGATCGCGGCTGACTTCTAAAGGGAGTTTTTATTGACCCAGCGCGTTCACTTTGACAACGGACCACAAGGCGGAGGACTTACGTTCGCGGAACCCTCGCATGTGATCCGTGCGGACACGCCAGAGGAAGTCGGACCAAGCCTGCGCGAGATGGAACAAGCCCAAGCTGAGGGCCACTGGCTAGCAGGTGCCGCCAGCTACGAGCTCGGTTATTCATTCTCGAACAAGCTGCGCGATCTGATGCCCGCGATCCGCGATGTTCCGCTGCTGCAATTTGGGGTCTTTGAGCCCCCCCAAATAGGCAAACAGATCGTGCGCGGCGAGGCGACACTCTCTACACCCGTCGCCGCTTGGTCATTCACCGACTACGCATCCGCTTTTGATCGCGTCAAAAACTACATTGGCGCAGGCGATATCTACCAAGCAAACCTGACGTTCCCGCTGCACTGCAAACGGACAGGCTCCCTCGACGCGCTCTATGCTGCGCTACAAGCCAAACAATCTGTGCCACACGGCGTATTGGTTGATTTGGGTGGCCCAGCCCTACTGTCGCGCTCGCCCGAGCTTTTCTTCAGCATCGACGCCAAGCGGAACATCAAAGTGCGGCCGATGAAAGGGACCGCACCACGCGGAGCGACACCTCGGGAAGACGCCGCCCTCGTCACATGGCTGCAAACCTCCGAGAAAAACCGCGCCGAAAACCTGATGATCGTGGATCTGCTACGCAACGACATGAGCCGCATTTCGGAAATAGGCTCCGTCAAAGTCCCCAGCCTCTTCGCAATCGAGACCTACGCAACCCTGCACCAAATGACCTCCTCCATCCGCTCCACCCTGCGGGAAGGTACATCACTGACAGACATCTTCTCCGCCCTCTTCCCCAGCGGATCCATCACAGGCGCACCCAAAATTCGGGCCATGCAAATCATCCACGAGCTAGAAAGTGCATCCCGAGGCGCCTACTGCGGAGCCATCGGCTGGATCGCCCCCAACGGCGCAATGTCCTTCAACGTCGCCATCCGCACACTGACCTGCTTCGAGAACGGAGGCGTGCGGCTCAACGTCGGTGGAGGCGTCGTCTACGACAGCGACGCAGCTGGGGAATACGAAGAAGCCCTTCTCAAGGGGAGGTATGCGGCGTTGACGTCCGCAAAGCCTGGCGAAGTAGACATTTATTGATCCACCATTTACAAAGTTGATGTGAATGTCTGATTGGAGGAAATCAACATTTATGTTCGCGCCTGCAGCGAAAGGCAGCATCCCGCCGATTCTGTTGAAAAAAACTCCGTGTTGGGCAGGCAGTAAGTAAGGTCTGGATAAGGGCGCGAGCGCCTTTCTTTTCAGGCTTTTCGCGTTTGCTGCGGTGCGGGAAATATCTTGGCTATTTTGCGGAGGTTCCCAACGTCCAATTACCCCCTGTAATTGAGGGTATTGAATCAGCGATGGGTGTTCAAAGCAACAAGAGTTTTTCAACAAAATACGCGCTTAGTTGACGATGCCTGCTTCCGAACCAAAGCGGGCCTGCAGTTTCAGAGGCAGGATGATAAACTCGCTCCAAAAGCAGCCATTTGATGGAATGCAGGAAAGCTCCTAACGTCCGAACTAAAAACAAAAACGCAAACGTTTTCGCAACTAAAGTCTGACAAGCTTAAATCAGAAATCCATGGAGCAGATCATATATTGCCCTTATTGAGCATCGCGCAATATGCGTGCCTCCGACAGTGTAAGAAATGATCGCCGGGCCTGATTAATGTCGGGTGCGGGGAAATCAACGCGGTAATGTCCTCCTCGGGACTCGGTCCGCAGCAGGGCGGCAGCGGTAATTACTGTGGCTGCTGCCAGCATATTTGCAAAATCTACAGATTTATTTTTGTGCCTTCGATCTAACCTACGGATAACGCACAAGGCTTCGGATAAACCTTTCTCGTCGCGAAGTACGCTGACATTGTCCGACATCGTTTGCCGCAACATCTGCAAATCTTCTGGGTTGGAAACCCCACCAGCATCTTGTGGGAAGGTCTTTTGGGTATGCTGCGAAAATCCTGAAGTTAACTGTTGCGAAATGCTTTCGGCACATATAGCGGCAAATACCAAGGCCTCCAGCAGCCCATTTGAGGCTAATCGATTGGCCCCGTGCAATCCTGTGGACGCGGCCTCCCCCGCCACCCAGAGTCCCGGAATCGAGCTTTGACCAGACGCGTCGCAAGCCACTCCTCCCATATGGTAATGGGCAGCCGGTATCACTGGAATAACCTCGGTCACTGGATCTATACCGTTGGATTTGCAGACTGAGGAAACGGTAGGAAAGTCCTTCAGAATATGTGTTCCGATTGCCTTGCGAGTATCTAGCGCAGGACGGTTTCCGTCGCGGTACTCCGTGAAAATAGCACGGGCAACTATATCGCGCGGTGCCAATTCGGCGTCGTGATGCAGCGATGTCATAAACCTCTCGCCTTTACGGTTTACCAAAATTGCCCCTTCGCCCCGCAAAGCTTCGGTGGCAAGGGGAACCGGGTCACAGTCCAAGTCAATCGCAGTTGGGTGGAACTGGACAAATTCAGCATCAGCAATCACCGCTCCTGCCCGCGCGGCCATGCCGATCGCCAAGCCACACACATTTGGTGGATTAGTGGTTTTTGCATAAAGGCTTCCAACGCCACCTGCGGCAAGAAGATAGGCCTGTGTTTTCAGCATTTCGTGGCACCCGTCAGGACCGGACGCCAAAACCCCGCATATACCATCGTCATCTGTAAGCAGTTCCACCGCAGACCAACCCTCGCGTACAGTTATCGAGGGAGTTTGGCGAACCGCCTTGATCAGAGACGCCATTATTGCCTTACCAGCCTGATCCCCCTTAACGCGCACGATGCGCGGCCAACTATGTGCGGCTTCGCGCGACAGGACGTATTCACCATCTTCGGTTCGATCAAATGGTGTCCCGATCGTGGACAAGCCTGCAATGTGTTTTTCGGCAGCTTCTGTTACCAATTTAGCGATCTCGGGGAGAACAATTCCCGCCCCGGCCGCGACAGTATCCTTGGCGTGCGCGGCAGGCGTATCGTTCATGTCCATTGCGGCTGCCACGCCGCCTTGTGCCCATGTAGACGAGGCGCCGCCACCCAAAGGGCAAGGTGACAACACCGTGACTGAGCGCGGAGCAAAACTTAACGCAGCGTAAAGGCCGGCAAGGCCTGCCCCGATGATGAGAACTTCGGATGGTTCTGTCACTTGTGTTGGTCCTTCAAATAATCGACCCGCTGTGCATCGATCCGTGGTTTTGAGGGCAAAGCCGGAGTTGCCCCTACGCTCTTCTGAACCGTATGCAGAGGCTAAAGAGATTTTTCAACATAATCATTGCTGGAGAAAAGCCTCAGGGGGAAGACTATATGGTTTAAGTCTTCTGCTTTGAGGCGAAAGCTGCCGTTTGTTGAACCAACATACTAGTTAGCGAAGTGTATGTCTGTATTGCGGAAATCTTTGCTTACATTAGCAGTCGCTACGAAAGACCGCCCACGGCCTATTCTGTTGAAAAACTCCAATATTTGGATTTTGAAGATTTCCGCCAAAAGCTTACCTTTGCTGATACTTATTGAAGATTGCCGCGAAAGGTTCCAAGGAGCCGCAACAGCGCTTTAAGCCCATTTTAGCCGAACCCCTCGCCAAAATTGTCCTCCAGTTCCGTGCAGGGAAATATTTTCCGATTTTGGCCGAAATCGGTGTTTTTCAACAGAATAGGCTCACAGTGACAGAGTCTGATTCCGGCCAAAGGGAAACATCTGCTTTCCTTTCTACCGTTGCAGTGTAGCTTTCCCGAAGCGGACATTCGGACATAACGAAGCAAATTCCAGTTGTTTCGATTCTTTAGGAGAATAATCAGCTATAATCGCAGTGCAAATGCTCCGACTGGTATGTAATCTTTATCAAATTCGACGTCGATTATTAGTTGCTTCATATCCCACAAAAAATTATCTATAAATTATGAAAACAGAACCCAATATTACGATCTCTGATCAGATTCAGCTTGCATTAACTAACCAGATTATCCGTGGGCAATTGCTGCCAGATGAAAAGTTGCGCCAAGATCACATCGCTAAAACCTTTAACACAAGTCATGTCCCGGTGCGCGAGGCTTTATTGCGACTTGAAGCACGCGGTCTGGCCGTGAGTATTCCGAGACGTGGAGTGCGTGTTGCTCCTTTTAATCCAGACGATATCTTTGAAATCAAAGCAATGCGCCTTGCTTTGGAACCCGTTGCATTGCGCTATGCCATACCCAAAATGACACCAGATAACCTGAGCATGGCCAAAGAAGCCCAACGAGCATGTGATGATGCTAATGACCTAGTTTCATGGGAACAGGCCAACCGGCAATTTCACAGTGCTATTCTAGTAGCTTGCGCAATGCCACGCTTGCTGTCAGCAATCGAAAATCTGCAAATCCAAAGCGCACGACATTTGTTGGGGACGTGGCGATCCACTTGGGAAGAGCGTACGGATCGGGATCACACAGCAATTTTAAACGCTATCACCCGTAAAGACAGTGATACCGCGGTTTCGGTGTTGAAAAAACATTTGCAGCGTTTGAGATAGAATAATGCCCTCACAGTTTTTGCGCGATGATATAAACAGGGGCATAGGTCAGGCAAACCTTTTGATCCTGATCCGAAAACCGACGGGCGTATTCCAGTTCAAACGCGGCCAATCGTTGACGTGACCATTGGTGTTGTGCGTTTGCATTGACGCCCGTGTTTCGCAAATGCATCAACAGTTTACGCACGCTGTCAAACTTGGCAACTTGGATGCCTTGATCGATGAGTACTGGTTTAAAATCAGTGGACAACAAAGCCCGCCAATTATCGTTGTCAAAGTAGCTCATCGGGCAAGGTTTTGTGTCAAATGTCCGTATCTCTTGAAAATGTTCCGGCCCAAAACTACTGAGTATCAACCAGCCACCCGGTGTTAGGCTGTCTGAAAGGCGCTTTAATAAGGTCGGTGTATCCGCGATCCATTGAATTGCGGATGCAGACGCAATCAGATCATATTTGCGAGGCAATTGCTTTGTTTCAATGGCGCCTGGTAGAAATTCCCATGCGCTGGTTTTGAATATTGGAGCAATATGCGCCCTACTTTCATTCACAAGGTCATTAATTGACCAGTGATCAACTGATAACCGTTGCACCAGTTCTTGAGTTAGAAAGCCTGTTCCACAGCCGATTTCCAAAACGCTGTGGAAATGGGGCAGGTTGGTGGTTTGTGAGAAAAGATCAACTAATCGAGCTGCAATATGCTTTTGCATGTATGCGTTGTCATTGTATTTGCGAAATCCACGCTGAAAGTTCTGTTGAACTCGGCGCTGCGAAATTGACAATGGTTGGAAATTTTGAGTCATGCGATGATCTCTTCCCATGATGCCCAAGAGGCAAAAGGAACATGCGGGCCATCCAGTATATTTAATGGCGCTTGCCATGCCCTTTGCATGTTGGCGAACGGGAATATTTTATCGTGACGGCTGATCCAAACCTTATCCCAGTTCTGCGCAACCCCCGTATAATCGCGCTCTTGAACGGCAAGGAGTTCTGCTTTTCTGGCGGCTACATCAATGGGGTTATGTGGCTGTTTCTTGCCATAACACCTAGCTAAAAATGTTTGAAAACTATCAATCGACAGTGTGTTGATGGTTTTTTGCAAGACCAGTGGTGGAATGCCAGTCAAACGATCAATTGGCGGCATGCTGCCGTTGAGCGCAATTTTGCAGTCAAAAATATCAGCTCGGCCCTGCTGCCAATGACAATAGGATGCGACCCCGAAAGACCATGCCACCAACACACGCTTTTCATAGTGATGCAACTCTGGAAGATTGGCCTCAAGATCGCGATAATCCGAGATATACAAGATGTCTGATGTGGTATTTAGATGTGCGAAGGCTTCTGCGCCGATGGCCCATCCCCCGAAGATCACGATCACTTGAGACGCTTCCGGGCTGCTTTTTAACCATTGAATTTGCATCTATAAGACCTCGGCCAATTTCCCCATGGCGTTTGTAACCTGTGACAACTCATCTGGAGAGATTGTAAATGGTGGCATACAATAGATATGTCGCCCGAACGGACGCAGCCACACACCCAGCTTTTTGGACAAAGGATGTGCTTGATCTGCACTGACTTGGTGGTCCATTTCGATCACGCCAATCGCGCCTAAAACACGCACATCAAAAACATGTGGTAATGACCGCAGTGGCGCAAGTTCATGATTGAGCTGCGTCGCTATGGCGTCAACATTCGCTTGCCAAGAAGTGGTCTTTAACAAATCCAGACTGGCACAAGCTGCGGCACACGCCAGCGGATTTGCCATGAATGTTGGGCCATGCATGAACACACCCGGATTGCCATTTCCAATGCTTGTTGCAACTTTATCCGAGGTCAGGGTTGCCGCAAACGACATTGTGCCACCAGTTAGGGCTTTCCCCAGACACAGGATATCGGGTTCGATCGTTGTCAGTTCGGTGGCAAACATTTTGCCCGTACGCCCAAAGCCAGTGGCAATCTCATCAAAGATCAACAACACGCTAAAGGCATCACATATTGCGCGCGCCTGATTGAGATATTCGGGGTGGTAAAAATACATGCCACCCGCACCTTGCACGACAGGTTCAAGAATAAGCGCTGCAATAGTCTGGTGGTGGCTTTCCAGAAGTTGGTGCAGATCCGACAGCCCGTTCTTGGCAGGATCTTCGCTCCATTCATCGGTTATACAAATGGGAGGCTTTGGGGCGAAATGCTGAACGCTCAAAGCATTCTGAAACACGTGGTGCATCCCTGTCACCGGATCACAAACGCTCATCGCTTTCCATGTATCGCCGTGATAGCCGGACCGAACCGTGACAAACTGGGTTTTATCGGGATATCCGAAGGCATGTTGATATTGCACGGCCATCTTCATCGCCACTTCGACAGCAACCGATCCTGAATCTGAATAGAAAATGCGCTGCATGGATGGCGGTGTTATGGCTAGCAGCTTTTGCCCCAAGGAGATGGCCGGATCATGGGTTAACCCGCCAAACATGACATGAGGCATGCGATCAGCTTGATCTTTGACAGCTTGAATTATTGAGGGTTGGCCGTACCCGTGAATTGCACTCCACCAAGACGACATCGCGTCGATCATCTTGGTGCCATCTTCCAACGTCAGATGAACACCGTTGGCCGAAGTCACCAAATGGGTTGGCCCTGGTTTTGCGACATTGGTGTAGGGGTGCCAAAGATGTTTGGCATCAAAATCCTGCTGAGTCATATCAGGCCCTTAATATCAAATGCCTTGGAAAAAGCCATTTTCAAAGTCTCAGGTGTCAGATGGTTGATCATCGGCAAGCGCCCGAGATGGCGGGATTTACCAAAATCACAGATGGTCTGTTCTACCTCTGGTTCTGCATCGCCAATAAAAGCTATTCCAATCACTGCACACCCTTTGTCTTGTAGGGCGCGCAATGATAACAATGTATGGTTTATGGTGCCCAGTTGAGTGCGGGCGCATAAAATGACCGGAGCCTGCCAATCCGCAAAAACGTCCAGAAACAATGTTTTACGGTTTAATGGTACCATCAAGCCACCGGCCCCCTCTATTACCAACGGGCCCGAAACGTTTGGTATTTTCAAACTGTCAGGATCAATAATTATGCCCTCGGCTTCGGCTGACAAATGTGGCGAGGCGGGCATGTTCAAGCGGTAGGTCTCACTCAGGACTGGACATCCTGACAGGCGCGAAACAACTTCGCTATCGGTTTCCTCGGATAATCCTGTCTGAATGGGTTTCCAATATGTTGCGCCAAGGGCCTGTGTTAACCCGGCTGCAAAAACGGTTTTCCCGATACCCGTATCTGTGCCCGTGACGATGATTGCATTAGACATTAGGGGCACTCTCCAATTCTTCGGCAAGGGCGGAAAACATATCGCTGATTTCGGCCAACGATGTGTTGAGTGTAATGGAAATTCTTAATCGTGCAGTGCCGCGTGGCACTGTGGGCGGGCGAATGCCGCGCACATCAAACCCGCGTGCCTGCATGCGGTTAGCCACGGCCATAGTTTGCTTATCCTCTCCGATTACAACCGGAATGATTTGTGATTGTGGTGTGGGAAGGCCGCATTTTTGAACTGCCTCACAGTGTGCATGTGCGATGTGTTTAGCAAGCGCATCACTGGGTGACGGTTCCTGTTGCAAGGCGAGCAGTGCTGCGCGCACCAATGCTGCTGTCAAAGGCGAAGGGGCGGTGGCAAAAATAAACCCTCGCGCCCTATTGATCAACGTGTCAATCAAGGACGCTGCACCACAAACCAAAGCGCCGGAGCCCCCTAGAGCCTTACCGCAAGTGTGCAATGTGAGGAGATCGACTTGTCCTTCATAGGCCTGTAACAGCCCACGACCCTGCACTCCCAAAACACCGGTGGCATGGGCTTCATCGGCGACCAGAACGGCATTATGGGATTGTGCCAAAGCAGCAAGATCCCGCATTGGCGCAAGATCGCCATCCATGCTGTAAACGGTCTCAAAGGCAAGCCAGATACGGCCAGTACCACCTTGCGCGCGCCATTCATTAATCAAAACCTCAGCGTGGGAAACATCGTTATGCTCAAATGCCACGGTTTGTGCTCGCCCCAAGCGCATGCCGTCGTGGGCGCTGGCGTGGACTAAGGCATCATAGACAATCAAATCCCCATATCTGGGTAAAGTGCTGAATATCGCTGTATTCGCAACGAATCCGCCTCCGAAAAATAGGGCTTTCTGCGCACCGAAGAAAGCCGCTGCTTCCTCTTCCAACGCTTCATGTTCACGATCATTGCCACGCAATAGTCGCGACGCACCCGCACCCAAAGCAACACCTCGGTCAAGCGCAGAAATTGCGGCATTGTGCAATGTATCTGAATTGGCCAGACCTAGATAATCGTTTGAGGCGAAATCTATGCCCTTACGAGGCACCAAGACCCGATACCTATCTCTGGCTTTTAGCGCATCAAGTGCATTCGCATGTGCCTCAAATCCGATCACCTTGAGCCGTCACATCCAAGTGCCATGGCCGAAATACCTAAACGACTAAACAACGCGGCATCCTTATCCTCAGTTGGGTTATCGGCCGTCAGCAAGGTCTCACCAACAAATATCGAATTGGCACCGGCAAAGAAACACATCGCCTGCATTTCGTCGCTCATGTTCGTGCGTCCGGCAGAAAGGCGTACATGGGTTTTAGGCATCAGGATACGCGCAAGGGCAATGGTGCGGACAAATTCGATCGGATCGAGCGGCGTCACATCGGCCAGCGGCGTATCTGCAATCGGGATCAGCATGTTCACGGGCACACTGTCGGGATGCGCTTCCAGTGTTGCCAGTGTAACCAGCATATCAACGCGGTCCATCTGTTGTTCACCCATACCGACAATGCCACCCGCACAAACCTTGATGCCAGCCTCGCGAACACGGTTCAGCGTGTCAATCCGATCGGCAAAGGTGCGGGTTGTGATGATTTCAGAGTAATACCGCTCGGAGGTATCAATGTTATGGTTGTAATAATCAAGGCCAGCCTCTTTCAGTCGCAATACCTGATCATCTTCCAGCATGCCCAAAGTCATGCAGGTTTCCATTCCCATGCCTTTAACGCCTTCAATCATCGCTTCAAGCGCAGCCATATCGCGATCTTTTGGCCCTCGCCAGGCGGCACCCATGCAATACCGGGTTGCGCCATTTTCCTTGGCTTTGCTAGCTTCGGATATAACCTGTTCAACTTCGATCATCTTACTCGCGGAAAGCTGCGCACCATTACGAGCGGACTGACTGCAATATGCACAATCTTCTACGCAGCCCCCGGTTTTGATGCTCAACAATTTGCTGCGTTGCACCTGGTTCGGGTCAAAATATTTGCGGTGAACTGAATGAGCCTGATACAACAGATCGTTCAGGGGCTGGCGATACAGTGCGTCTGCTTCTGCACGTGTCCAATTGTTACGTATTTCAATACTGTCCTGCATCCATCCACCTTTTATTTATCGACCAGGGCGTACGTAATTTGCCATGCACAATGTTATTATAGATTGTTTATAGGGGAGACTCATGAACTGTCAATAATTATAGATAAGTTATTATGCTTCGATTTACACCGAATTTGCGGATAGTGGACAAGGGGTTTTTGGCCCCCAGTTTCTACGCGCCGTCAGTAGCAAATCATCATTTTTATTACGCAATCCCTGTTCGTTTTTTCGCTTGGCCATTGATATCTTCCAGCCTGCGCGGAGTTCTATCGAAATATCAATTTGAGCTGTAAACTTCTGCCCATCAAACGCGTTGTGCACTATAATCGCTTCCATTTAATCTGACTTTCGCCTTCGTATTTGTGTAGGGGTGTCGATAGCAGACTAGAGAATTAGTGATTTGGTTTAGTCTCCATAATATTTCGCCTACACGATGAAACCACCGCTGACTTGACCAACTTTACTGGCGTTGAATGCCCAAATTGAGACCTAGGGTCAGGACCTATTAATATCTTGCCTATCAGACAAAGTTCTGAATCAATGCCCTCCAAAGCATCAGGAGGGCACTATGTCAGATCAATTTTGGCTCAGCGAAGAACAGATAGCGCGGATCAAAC
>JAESQH010000200.1 GCA_016765235.1 Paracoccaceae bacterium | reverse complement strand
CATGATCGGCCTGCGGGCGCGCCTGTTTTGTCAACATTTTATGGAACTCACAACATTCCACACCGATCCACTTTTCCTCGACGCGCCCCGCTTTGAGCGCCGTGCAATACTCGACAGACCCGTAGACCGCCGAAGCGATCGTCGTTAGGCGTGTGCCAATCAACGTTTCCAACGGCGTGTTTGTTTGTCGTATCGCGACGTCGGCATCGCGTTCGGCCAAAAGTACCGAATTGTTGGTAACTTGCACCCGCAATTCGATTTTTGGATAGGCGGCACTGAAACGCGCAAAGACCGGCATCAACACTGATGAGGCCATGTTAGCGATGGCGGTGACACGCAATTCCCCCGCTATGTCTTCGCTTTGCCCACCGATCGCGCCCTCGATAGAAAGAATTTCACGCTCTATCTTGCATGCCGCAGCATTAAATTCCTCGCCAGCATCGGTCAGATCGAAACCTGACGTAGTGCGTTCAACCAACGGAGTTGCTAGACTTTTCTCCAGCTCGCGAATGCGGCGTGAAACGGTGGAATGTTGCACCCCCAACCGTTTGGCGGCTTTGCTAAACGAACCCTCGCGGGCGACTGCCAGAAATATGCGTGCATCATCCCAGTTCATCGGATTTCTCCAGCTTCGTGCAAAATTGCAAACCGGTTGTCGATTTTTCTCGAATTCCCAAAAACTTAGGCGAGTGCGATAAATTTAGCAACTGACATGGCTTTTCGATTTAACCAAGTCAAACAGAGACCGTACACGAAACAAGACGACGCGCGCATCAATTTCTCGCTTAAGACCACTCGATTTACGCATAAATACAACCCGAAACGATAAAGGAACTGCAAATGACTAATTCTCTTTACTCCCGCCTCGGTGGTTACGACGGCATCGCAATGTTCGCAACGAATGTTGTTCTTTCTGCACGTAAAGATGAACTTCTCGGACGGTTTTGGACCAATCGGGGCGAAGACCGGAACGCGCGCGAACTTCAGCTGTTGATCGACTTTTTTGTCAAGGAAACCGGCGGGCAGATGTACTATAAGGGCCGTAATATGGCGCTTTCCCACAAAGGTATGGGGATCACCGAAGCAGACTGGGCGCGTTTCCTTGAAATCGCAGGCAACGTTGCTGGCGAGATGGGCGTTGGGCCAGATGAGGGCGGCCAAGTGATGGGGTTCTTCGACAGCCTGAAAGACGATATTGTAGCGGCCTAGCTAGACGCGATTGAATTTGTCATGAACCCTGAGCTCGCGGACACATCGGCTCAGTTTTCGGTTTATAAACTTTGAGGGGGAATACCACATGAGCGACCAATCTGACACCTGCGAAGGAGGCTGCATCTGCGGTCAAGTACGCTACCAGACGACCTTGGAACCACTGATCGTTCATGGGTGCCATTGTCGTGGATGCCAACGGAATTCCGGCACCGCATTTGCGATGAACGCACTATTCGAAGCGGATCGGGTAACACTTTTGTCTGGCAGCGTAGAAGAAATCGACGTCCCGACTCCCAGCGGGGTCGGTCAGATTATCGCCCGTTGCACCGAATGCAAGACAGCGGTTTGGAGCAATTACAGCATGGGTGGTCTGAAAAAACGTATTCGCTTTATTCGCGTTGGCACGCTGGATGATCCGGACCAGTTTTCGCCGGATGTGCATATCTACACCGGAACAAAGCACCCGTTAGTCCAAATCCCGAAAGATGTTCCTTCCGTCGACGAGTTTTATGAATGGACGAGCATCTGGTCAAACGACAGCCTAAAACGCTTGCACGTCGTGGAAGAAGCCGCCGGTATCAAGATTACATAATTTGCATCGGCTTCGTTGATTGGTGGGGATGTGGTACAATCCTTTCGCACTAAAAACAGGAGGTGACCAAATGCGGGCATTTATGGTTTTCATTTTGATGATTATCCAACCGACAATTGCTGCAGCCGAATGCGATGACAACTACTTTGATCAGCCGACAGGGCAGTTTGTTGCACGGACATTGCGCATGGCCAGCGACGTGGAATCACCGCCTATGGGATCGGAACTTCAGGCCTTGATCGGCCAAGTGGTTTCATTTGATGAGCCAATGGTCTGGCTGGACGGGCAAGCCTTCGATGCCTCATTCCAGATTGAAACTCTCGTAGCCATTGTCAATCTACAAGACCCGATCCTGTCGGATATAATGGTACGTCCGCCCGATATTGCTGGGGTTAAAAATTGCTGGCGAATGGCTGCCACGATGATTGAATATCAAGGTAACATGGTCGATGTGTTCATGCGCGTTGATAGGCGCGTCCTTGTACTGCCGATTGAAAACGGGGCCGCGTATTTGATGCTAGAGAAACCGTTATACCCCGATGAAATTTCGCGCTTGCAGGAAGTCCTAATCGATAAGGGGTTTTACGATGGCGACATTAACGGATCACTGGATGCAGAAACCAATGCCAGTGTGTCAGCCTTTGTGGAATCTCGCGGCGCAAACTATCGATTTACCAACGCAATGATCACGGAAAACCTTTTGGCGGGGCTAAACGTATTACGGCCAGAATCCGAGTGACATCACAAAACCTTCCGAGAATCGCCCGCTTTATGGTAGCATCGCCGGATTGGAGGGTTCGATGCGCCGGTTTTGGCTAGGCATATTTTACGTGGTGCTAACGTCGGCCCTATATTTGCCGACCCATGTAGATGCGCAAACTGAAAACCTCCGGCAGTTGATTTCCAATAGGTCTAACAACGATGTGGTCGCCATTGGTTCGGGTGGCGCGACCGGGCGTGCGGACGTTGATAGCGTTTTACATTTGGCGGGAGATCCGGCGGCAGGGTCAGTATTAACCGCACCCGACGATGACGCCATCATTGCTGTTTTTGAAGGCTCCGATCTTACGCTTACCGATCTGATATTTCGCCAATCTGGTAACAATCGTTTTGGTTTATATATCGCCGGCGGAAAAGTTACGATCGACAGATGCCTGTTTGAAGGCACGTTCGATACAGCGATATATATGGCTGCCGGGACGTTGACGATTAAGAATTGTACACTTGATGGAATTCGAAATGGAATCGGTGCACAGCAAGGTGCAACGATTGTGGTCGAAGAATTAATCGTACGAAATGCAGTGGAAACGGGAATTCTTGCCCAAGGGGCATCGCTGATCATAAGCGGTGCTGATTTTGAAAATGCTGGTCAAAACGCCGTTTATGTCGAGGGGCCGGTGACGGTGCAAATGTCGGATACCGTATTTTCGGGCAGCAGTGATATTCAATTCGCTTTGCTGAACGGTGCGTCGGCCGAAATTTCGGATGTTGGTTTTAAGTTGAATGGCGGGTCAGCGATTTTAGTACAAGATGCTGACAGATTTGTCGCCCGCGAAGTCGAAATCACCGGCAGCGGGACACTTGGTGTTTCGGTGCAGGGTTTGCGGGAACTTGAACTAGCGGGAATATCGATCCGATTACTAGGATCGCCGATTCAAATTAACGGCGTTGCCGGCGTAGCCAGTCTTCGCGGGATGCAAATAGAAGTTCTGGGGGCTGAAGGGTATGGCTTGAACTTGCAAAATATCGGAACGCTCGAGGTTTCGCAAACTACAATTACCGATGGTGCCGTGGGAATGCTTTTGCAGGGCAACTTCGGGGCATTCGACCTATCGGACAACACGTTAATCGCTCAAACGCAATATGGGTTGGCCATTCAGGATATATATTTTGACCAGAACACAGAAAACGCAAATGTCAGCGATAATGTTGTAATCACAGCCAATGACGGTATCCCTTTATCGCTGCAAGACACTTCTGGGTTGGCGGTCATGCAAAATACATTTGTTTCCTCGGGATCGGTGACGGCAATATTGCAAAATTCCGAACGCACGTTATTTTCGCAAAACACACTCGTAACAGCCCCGAACACACCGGAAAGTCCAGAATTTATAGTTGAAACCGATGGGGGTCGATTGATCGTTTCATCAGGTGCGGCAAATCCGCTTCGCGGGCTGCTGAGTTTTGAAGAAACGGAAAGCCGTGGAGCAAACACCTATCTGACTGCGGCAACGCTTGTTAGATCAGACTATATTGACCAAGAGGGGCGACTTGCCGTCGCGAAATACTGGAGCGGAGATTTAACACCGGACTATACTGATTTGCGGATGGCACTGGGCGATATGGATGCGGACCTCGCGGCGCGCGCAGTCGAAATGGAAAGCTGGCCATTGATCTCGCTAGCGCCACCGCCAGATGGGTTTCGTTGGTCGTCGAACGCTTTCACCGTGACCTTCCGGGATTTACAAGGTAACGAGATCACAGCCTATCCGTCAGATTTTCCATTGCGTGTTCCATTTGGCCAGCAAGCGGTCGATATGGATTCCCGAACCGTTGCAGTCCTTGATATCCTTGGTGATCAAACGGTGGATTTGCCGATCCAGAATGCGCCCTATTTTATCTGGCATGATGAACAAGGGCCAGTCCGGGGTTCGACGATTCAACTGCGAGACCCGGATGTTTTACGTGCGATGCTTAACGGGCGTCGTTCGCCCTCTATCGGGGAATATCGAGGCGAATTCGAACTGTTCGCCGCTCGTGCTGGCGTTACGGCGCAAGACGCCAATGCCGCCCGCCAGATGGCGATCCTAACGCTGCCAACATTACAACCCCTTATTAAGGCCGCCGAAGACCGCGAAGCTTGGCCAGAGCGTCAACGAATTAATATTTCGCAACAACAACTGTTGGATTTCCTTGTTGAGTTCGGGTTACCTGAAGATGTTTCCCTTATTCTAAACGATTTGGTTGAGGGTGGCTTGTCTACACGAACTGCTGCAAACACAGCAGTTCGTCTAGAACAACGTTTAGGTTTACTGGAAAACGGGCAGTCCAAACAAAGACTTGCCGAATTATTAAAAACCGATCCGGTAGGCTGGCCTGCGGCTGAACTGGCCGATGCTCTTTCTCGTACCGGCGATCAAAGCGGGATAGCTGCGGAAATTGCCATTCACCAATCCAGACTGGATAACCCTGATTATGGTCGCCGTGTTAGTGAAGCTCTGCGAGTTCTGGATTATGTCGATCCAGAGATTGGGTTGAAGTACAATCGTCAATATTTGGAAGCTACACGAGATGCGATAACGGTCGAAGCTGCGGAGTCTGATTTTTCGGAAGCATGGGGTCTTATTTCGTCCGCCTCGTGGGTCAACGTCGGAAGATCACTTGCGTATATAGCCGCCTATGGTGACGAGGCGGATCAATCACTGTTGGCGATTCCGGTTCCAGTTAAGGCAGATTTTAGGGGCTTGATTGAGTATGCTCAAAGCCCTTCCAGTGTTCTTTCGACAAATCTTGGATACGAAGGCCCTGCGCAACCGGGTCGGGCATACTCATGGCCTTTGAATTTTGGTCGAATGGCTTGCCCGTCAATGACTTGGCGAACCGCCGATGATGCACGCTTCGAACTAGAATCCATGCGTTTTTTAATGCGAAACGCCGCCATTCGGGATTTTCAGCCGGAATTCTACAATCTGGCCGCATCAGAACGGCAGGCCTACCTAAACTGGTACGAATTGTCTTTGGACCTGTCGATTTCACATTGTTACCCGACAGGTAACGCACCCGAAATTTACCGAAGCGAAAGTGCTTTTGCCGAAGAGGATCGGAAATTCAGACAGGTCAATCCGAGTTATGACCCGGATTGGTGGGTTCGCCCCGAACGCGCGGCGATCAAAATGACCACGTTGAAAACGCTTGCAGACTGGCCGGATGTTTCCGGGTTCAGCCCATATTCTGTTGAATATGTCGTTGAAATAATGGGTGACGGCGGTAGTTTGGATCCTCTGTTCGTCGAGGTGTTTTTGCTACACAATCGCTTGTTAACCGCCGCGCACCAGAGCCCACAAAACTTCTATTCATTCGGGGCTGAGCGCCGGATTTTCAAGCGCCGTTCTAACGGCGGGAACAGCGTTATCAATTCCTACGGGATCGTTGATATTCGCCCGCGCT
>JAESQH010000199.1 GCA_016765235.1 Paracoccaceae bacterium | reverse complement strand
TTGTTTAGTGGCGAATGGGCCAGAGGTTACGCATGCCCCTTTTGACAAAACGGGTTCCTGTACGTGGGCGATCACCAGCGCGTCTGTGGCGCTCGCATACGTCAGAATTCGTTGCAGGGTTTTAGGGTTGGTGACCGGGCGGTCAGCGTCCGTGAATGCGACTGCGCCAGCGTCTTGCAGAAAGCCAATTTCCGCCATCTCCTTGCCTTCGCGCCCCTTCGTCAGGGCCGCCATTGGAAGGACGTTGACGGGGCTGGCATCCGCGGCGCGCCGCCGGAAGAAATCGAGAATTTCGGGTGCGTCAATCGCAGGCGTTGTGTAGGGCCGTGTAACCATTGTGGTAACGCCCCCCGCAGCGGCGGCGAGGCCCGCAGTGCGGAAACTTTCTTTATGACGCTCGCCAGGTTCGCCGATTTTTACGCCAATGTCTATGATGCCAGGTGCAAGATATTTACCTTTACAGTCAATACCTTCGGTCGACGCGGGGAGGAGTTCAGCGATCACGCCACCTTCGATACGAACGGCCCCAAGTGTCTCGGTTCCGGCTTCGGGGTCAATGATGCGGGCGTTTGTTAGGGTCAGCATGTTGTTGCCTCCGCTTTCGAATTCCGCAAGTTTTGGGCGAGTAATTCCATCACCGCCATCCTTACCGCCACGCCCATTTCGACCTGTTCCTGAATGACCGACCGGTTGATGTCATCGGCCAATGTTCCGTCGATCTCCACGCCGCGATTCATCGGGCCGGGGTGCATGACTATGGCGTCGGGTTTGGCGTTTGCCAGCTTAACAGGATCGAGGCCCCAGCGGTGGTAATATTCGCGCTCCGACGGGATAAAACCACCGTCCATGCGTTCGCGCTGAAGGCGCAGCATCATGACGACGTCGACGTCTTTCAAGCCCTCTGCGATATCGTCCGTGACTTCGACCCCCAATTTGTCAACGCCGGCCGGCATTAGAGTTTTGGGGCCAATCAGTCGGATGCGGTTTTCCATTTTACCCAGCAGGAAGATGTTGGAACGGGCGACGCGGGAATGCGCGATGTCACCACAAATGGCGATGGTAAGACGGTGTAGGCGGCCCTTGGATCGGCGGATGGTTAACGCATCTAGCAACGCTTGTGTGGGGTGTTCGTGGCGGCCATCGCCGGCATTCAGCACAGCGCAATTAACCTTTTCTGCCAACAGCTTAACCGCACCAGAGTGCGGGTGGCGCACAACCAGAAGATCGGGGTGCATTGCGTTTAGGGTTAGGGCAGTATCGATCAGGGTTTCGCCTTTTTTGATACTACTGGCCTGCATAGACATGTTCATTACATCCGCACCCAACCGCTTACCGGCGATCTCGAAACTTGCCTGCGTGCGGGTGGAATTTTCAAAGAACATGTTGATTTGGGTTAGGCCCGCCAACACATCCAAGTGTTTGTTTTGCTTGAGATTATGCGTGGCATATCGGTCGGCCAGATCGAGGATTTCGGTTATGTCTTGAGGGGATAACGACTCGATCCCGAGAAGATGGCGCTGGGTGAACATGTGGCGACTCCTTAACGGTGATTTGGGTGCTTATAGCAGGGAAATCCGCTGGAACAAGCCGCTGGATTTGGCTAGGGTGTAAATATGACGATGGAACCGCATGAATATCACGAGGCGTTGGCGCAGCTTGCTTGGCAGGTGGAATTGGGTGCGGATGAGGCTATTGGGGCGGCTGGAGTCAACCGGTATGCGGAGAAACTTAAGCCCAAAAAGGTCGTGAAAACTGTTGAAAAACAAGAGAGTAAGGCGATTGTGCAACCTGCCGATATATCACAGGGGGCCGCGCGGTTGGCGGCGGGTTGTGGCGATCTGGAGGCACTTCGCGCGGCGCTTGAAGGTTTCGATGGATGTGCGCTGAAACGTGGTGCGCGCAATACGGTTTTTTCAGACGGAAACCCGGCAGCGCGGGTGATGATTATTGGCGAGGCACCGGGTCGGGAAGAGGATATTCAAGGCAAACCGTTCATCGGGAAATCTGGCCAATTACTTGATAAAATGCTTGCTGCCATTGGACTTAGCAGAAATGCAGAGGCAGCCGACGAGGCGGTATATATCACTAATGTGCTGCCGTGGCGGCCACCGCAAAATCGTGATCCGTTGGACGAAGAAAAAACCATAATGAAGCCGTTTTTGATGCGGCATATCGAGTTGGTAAAACCGCAGGTTTTGCTGTTGGTGGGCAATCCGTCCAACCAGACTTTACTTGAGACGGATCAAGGGGTTACGCGGTTGCGGGGGAAATGGCACGAAGTTGCGGGAATTCCTGCGTTATCGATTTTCCATCCGGCGTATTTACTGCGTGTTCCTACAAAAAAACGTGAGGCTTGGGCGGATTTGTTGATGCTTAAAGCGAGATTGGACGAGGGTTGAATGTCTCATATTAGTGCAAGTGAAAAACGGGAATTTGTACCTGTGCGGATTGCGGTTTTAACCGTGTCTGATACGCGTAAACTGGCGGAGGATCGGTCCGGTGATACGCTTGTGAAACGGATCGAAGCGGCGGGGCATATTCTGGTCGTACGCGAGATTGTTCGCGATGAACGTTCTGATATTGCTGATAAATTACGCGGTTGGGCGGCTGATGATAATGTGGACGTGGTGATCACCACTGGTGGAACGGGGTTGACGGGGCGCGACATTACCGTGGAGGCGCACCGCGATGTTTACGAGAAAGAGATTGATGCGTTTTCGACTTTGTTCACCATGGTATCAGTTGAAAAAATTGGTACATCGGCGGTGCAATCGCGGGCTTGTGGCGGGGTTGCTGGCGGGACGTATATGTTTGCGCTGCCCGGATCCCCCGGGGCTTGCAAAGATGGCTGGGACGGGATTTTGAAGGATCAACTGGATTACCGGCATTTGCCGTGCAATTTCGTTGAAATCATGCCGCGATTGGAAGAGCATAAGCAGCGCTCCAAGAGTTGAGCGTTAAGCCGTTAACCTTTGGCACAAACTGGCGGAAATTGGCGTACACAACCCGTACACAATGCGTGCACAACGCGG
>JAESQH010000198.1 GCA_016765235.1 Paracoccaceae bacterium | reverse complement strand
GGATCGCGTGGAATGACGAGGAGGCGCGCGAAGGGTTTCAGTCTTCCAAGAACGAGGCGGCGGCCTCCTTTGGCGATGACCGGATTTTCATCGAAAAATTTATCACACAACCCCGCCACATCGAAATTCAGGTGCTCGGCGACAAACACGGCAATTGTATTTATTTAAACGAGCGCGAGTGCTCGATTCAGCGCCGCCAGCAAAAGGTGATTGAGGAGGCTCCGTCACCGTTTCTGGACGAAGAAACTCGTGCGGCGATGGGCGCGCAGTCTGTGGCCTTGGCGCAAGCGGTTGATTATTGTTCTGCTGGAACAGTGGAATTTATCGTGGATTCTAAATCCAACTTCTACTTCCTTGAAATGAACACACGCCTTCAGGTCGAACATCCCGTCACCGAATTGATCACCGGAATTGACCTTGTAGAACAGATGATCCGCGTGGCTTACGGCGAGAAACTTTCAATGCAGCAATCAGATATCGGCATCAACGGTTGGGCGATTGAGAGCCGCCTTTACGCCGAAGATCCCTATCGCAACTTCTTGCCCTCCATCGGGCGGCTATCGCGGTATCGCCCGCCTGCCGAAATGGCGGATGAAACGCGCGCCGTGCGAAATGATACCGGCGTTTTCGAGGGCGGCGAGATTTCGATGTACTATGACCCCATGATTGCCAAGCTCTGCACATGGGCGCCTGACCGCGCTACCGCGATTGCAGAAATGCGCCACGCGCTGGACGAATTTGAACTTGAAGGGATCGGCCACAACCTGCCGTTCCTGTCCGCTGTGATGGACCATGAACGGTTTATCAGCGGCAATATTTCGACCGCGTTTATTGAAGAAGAATATCCCGAAGGTTTCGAGGGGGCGGTGTTGTCTGAAGATATCTTGAAACAGCTGGCGGCAGGGGCCTCCGCGATGCATCGCGTGTCTGAAATTCGCGCCGCGCGGGTGTCTGGCCGAATGGACAATCACGAACGCGAAGTTGGTACGGACTTCGTCATCTCGCTCGGCGGTGTTGATCTGGCGGTAAAGGTCGCGGCGGACCGTGATGGCTCCACCGTGGAATTCGCTGACGGGACAAGCCACCGTGTTGTATCCGACTGGAAGCCGGGCGAAGGGCTGGTACGTCTCGATGTGTCCGGCGAAGCAGTGATTGCCAAGGTTGGGCAGATTTCCAGCGGCTTTGGTATGCGCCATCGTGGTGCCGATTTGAATGTTATCATTCGCACACCGCGTTTGTTCGAGCTTTCCAAACATATGATCGAGAAGACGCCACCAGACACGTCGAAGTTATTGCTCTGCCCAATGCCGGGTTTGATCGTTTCGATGTCTGTAAAAGTTGGTGACGAAGTGCAGGAAGGGCAAGCCCTTTGCACGGTCGAGGCCATGAAAATGGAAAACGTCCTGCGCGCTGAAAAGAAATCAGTTGTGACCAAAATCAACGCGGCGGTCGGCGATAGTCTGGCAGTTGACAACGTGATTATGGAGTTCGAATAGACCGATGTTCGCACCTGCACATATCAACGTGACGAATGACTTCAGGCCGGATGCACTTTATGAACGGTCAATCTCGTCCTTTCGAATTGGTAGTTTATCAATCACCCGTGACAGTTCGCGCGGGGTCCACGGTGTGGATTTCCGCAAGACAATATTTCCTTCCTTGTCCAGAAGGATCACCGTGAATTCATACGGTCTGAGGCGCTCACGCAGCGGCCCGTATGCGTCAACCTCGGTATCCGTCAGAATTACAACGTCACGTTCTCCCAATACGCTTGGGTCTTCTGCGAGCATCTCCATTTGCAACACGAAGCGCGGATCAAACGGGGATTCGGCAAAAATCACCGATGGGCGCGCCACCCACTTATATTGCGCAAGCGGATCGGTCGACTCTTGGGCGATGGCAAAGCCAGCAAATAGCGATAGCAACAAGGTTAGCAAACTGAATTTACGCATAATTCCTCCGGTTTATCAAAACATAAGCACTTGCGACGCAAAATCTAATAGCCACGCCGGAACTTTCCGTCATTCCGTAGCGTTATCCCGTTTTATACCCGATCTACCCCTCAGAAACGATAGTGAGATACGCCATGAGCAATAAATCCGACGATTGGAAAGCCCTTGCTGAAAAGGAACTACGTGGCCGCCCACTCGATGATTTGACGTGGAAAACGCCCGAAGGGATCGCCATCAAGCCGGTTTATACAGCGGATGATCTGGACGGGGTTGAACATCTTGGTGGCATGCCCGGAATTGCACCCTACACGCGCGGGCCGCGTGGTACGATGTATGCGGGGCGGCCTTGGACAATCCGGCAATACGCAGGATTTTCGACGGCGGAAGAAAGCAATGCGTTTTACCGCAAAGGGTTGGCGGCGGGGCAAAAAGGCGTGTCCGTAGCCTTCGATCTGGCGACGCATCGGGGGTATGACAGCGATCATCCGCGCGTGGTTGGCGACGTTGGCAAGGCCGGCGTTGCGATTGACAGTGTCGAGGATATGAAGATTTTATTCGACGGTATTCCGTTGGACAAAATGTCGGTTTCCATGACGATGAACGGCGCCGTGATCCCTATTTTGGCCAGTTTTATTGTGGCTGGCGAGGAACAAGGCGTTGATCGCGCGGCCCTGACCGGAACCATTCAGAACGACGTTTTGAAGGAGTTTATGGTTCGCAATACCTATATTTATCCGCCTGAACCGTCGATGCGGATCGTCTCGGACATCATCAAGTTTACATCGAGCGAAATGCCGAAATTCAACTCGATCTCGATATCGGGTTATCACATGCAAGAGGCTGGCGCGAACCTCGTGCAGGAACTGGCATTTACGCTGGCAGATGGCAAGGAATACGTAAAGGCGGCGATTGCGTCGGGGATGGATGTGGATGCGTTTGCAGGAAGGCTGTCGTTCTTCTTTGCAATTGGCATGAACTTCTTCATGGAGGCCGCGAAGCTGCGTGCCGCCCGACTGTTATGGTCAAAGATCATGGCGGAATTCGAGCCGAAGAAACCGCAATCTTCGATGCTGCGGACACATTGTCAAACTTCGGGCGTTAGCCTTCAAGAACAAGACCCGTACAACAACATCATTCGCACCGCGTACGAGGCGATGTCGGCGG
Source organism: Paracoccaceae bacterium (assembly GCA_016765235.1). Taxonomy (GTDB): domain Bacteria; phylum Pseudomonadota; class Alphaproteobacteria; order Rhodobacterales; family Rhodobacteraceae; genus NORP23. The sequence continues at coordinate 10,592 of JAESQH010000198.1, read as the reverse complement.
TGCTAGGTGGCACGCAATCGTTGCACACCAACTCGTTTGACGAGGCGATCGCGCTGCCTACGGAATTTTCGGCGCGGATCGCGCGGAATACCCAGCTGATTTTGCAAAACGAGACGGGCGTTACCAACGTCGTCGATCCGTTGGCGGGTTCGTACTACGTCGAAAGCCTGACCAAAGAACTGGCGGATGAGGCGTGGAAATTGATCGAGGAAGTTGATGCCTTGGGCGGTATGACCAAAGCCGTGGCCAGCGGTATGCCCAAGTTGCTGATTGAAGCAGCGGCGGCGCGCAAACAGGCGGCGGTCGATAAGGGTGACGATGTGATTGTCGGGGTTAACAAGTTCCGACTTGAACAGGAAGACCCGCTCGATATTCGGGAAATCAACAACAGTCAGGTGCGCGACAGCCAGATCAAACGCCTAACGCGCATCCGCGAAACGCGCGATGCAGCGGCCTGTGAAAACGCCCTTGTGGCGCTTGAACAGGGCGCTCGCTTGGTGGGTAATCTGTTGGAATTGGCGATTGACGCTGCGCGGGCACGGGCGACGGTTGGCGAAATTTCCGCCGCTATGGAAAAAGTTTTCGGGCGCCACAGCGCAGAGGTGAAGACTCTTTCAGGCGTTTACGGCGCTGCCTACGCAGGCGATGCCGGGTTTGCCAAAATTCAGCAAGACGTTAAGGATTTCGCTGAAAACGAGGGCCGCCTCCCGCGGATGCTCGTTGTTAAAATGGGACAAGACGGGCATGATCGCGGCGCCAAAGTTATCGCAACTGCGTTTGGCGATATCGGGTTTGACGTTAGTGTCGGCCCGCTGTTCCAAACCCCTGAAGAGGCCGCGCAAGATGCGGTAGACAAAGGCGTACATGTGGTCGGAATTTCATCTCAGGCGGCGGGGCACAAGACCCTTGCGCCACAGTTGGTGGAGGCGTTGAAGGCCGCTGGCGGTGGCGAAATCATGGTGATTTGTGGTGGGGTCATTCCACAACAAGATTATGATTTCCTGTATGATCACGGCATCAGAGCGATTTTCGGGCCGGGTACGAATATTCCCGATGCGGCAGACAAAGTTCTGCGTCTTATCCGCCGGACGAATTATTGAAACAGTTCCAGCATTTTCGGGCTGACAAATTTGTTAAGCCTAACTATTGTGCACCATGGTTAGCATAGGAGCCTTAAATTGACCGAAGAACGCCAGAAATCCGCCCGCCAAGCAGCACTTGATTATCATGAATTCCCAAAACCGGGGAAATTGGAAATCCGTGCAACGAAACCCTTGGCGAATGGTCGGGACTTGTCACGCGCCTATTCCCCCGGTGTAGCGGAGGCGTGCATCGAGATCAGCAAAGACCCGGCAAACGCGGCGAAATATACGGCGCGAGGCAATCTGGTGGCTGTGGTCACCAATGGTTCGGCTGCGTTGGGGTTGGGCAATATCGGGGCGCTGGCCTCCAAACCGATCATGGAAGGCAAGGCGGTTCTGTTCAAGAAATTCGCCAATATTGATTGTTTTGACATCGAGATTAACGAAAGTGACCCTGAAAAGCTGGCTGATATTGTAACGGCACTGGAACCAACGTTCGGCGCTATCAACCTTGAAGATATCAAAGCACCCGAGTGTTTTATTGTGGAAAAACTATGCCGCGAACGCATGGGTATTCCGGTTTTCCACGACGACCAGCATGGCACGGCGATTGTTGTAGGGGCCGCCGCGACCAATGCTTTGCACGTTGCGGGCAAGAAATTTGGCGACATCAAGGTGGTGTCCACTGGTGGTGGCGCCGCCGGAATTGCCTGTCTAAACATGCTGTTAAAGCTGGGAGTTAAACGTGAAAACGTCTGGCTGTGTGACATCGCAGGACTGGTTTACAAAGGCCGGACAGAGGAAATGACGCCGCAGAAGGCCGAGTTTGCGCAAGCCAGTGATAAGCGCACGCTTGATGATGTGGTCGATGGGGCCGATTTGTTTCTTGGTCTATCCGGTCCCGGCGTTTTGAAGCCCGAGATGGTCTCTAAAATGACATCGCAACCAATTATTTTCGCGCTGGCTAACCCTACGCCTGAAATTATGCCGGATGTGGCGCGCGCAGTTGCACCCGATGCGGTAATCGCCACGGGGCGCTCGGATTTTCCTAATCAGGTTAACAATGTTTTATGCTTCCCGTTCATTTTCAGGGGTGCGCTGGATGTGGGCGCGACCACGATTAACGACGCTATGGAAATCGCTTGTGTCGAGGGGATCGCGGAGCTTGCGCGCGCCTCCACCAGTGCCGAAGCGGCGGCGGTTTACAAGGATGAAAGCCTGAAATTTGGCCCCGAATACTTAATCCCGAAACCGTTCGATCCCCGTTTGCTGGCGATCGTGTCGTGTGCTGTGGTTAAAGCGGCGATGGAAAGTGGCGTCGCCAGCCGCCCCATTACGGATATGGTGGCGTATAAGCAAAAGCTGGACGGATCGGTCTTTAAATCGGCGCTTATCATGCGTCCGGTATTTGCGGCTGCAAACAATGCGGTGCGCAAAATCGTCTTTGCAGAAGGCGAAAGCGAACGGGTACTTCGCGCAGCGCACGCCGTTTCTGAAGAACTGGCCGACATGCCGATTTTGATCGGTCGCCCCGACGTTATTGAGGCGCGGTGCGAAAAGTTTGGCCTGCCGATCAAAGAAGGCCGCGATTTTGAATTGGTTAACCCGCAGAACGATCCACGATTTCGTGACTATTGGGGTAGTTATCACGATATCATGCAACGGCGCGGTGTGACGCCGGAACTGGCCAAGGCGATTATGCGGACCAACACCACGGCGATTGGTGCAGTGATGGTGCATCGAGGTGATGCGGATAGCCTGATTTGTGGAACATTTGGGCAATACCTGTGGCATTTGAAATACATTCAGCAGATTTTGGGTACGGAGCGGATACGCGCTGTCGGGGCGTTGTCGCTAATGATTTTGGAAGACGGTCCGTTGTTTATTGCCGACACGCATGTGAACCCCGAACCAACGGCGCAACAGATGGCGGACACCGTTGTCGCGGCAGCGCGGCACGTACATCGCTTTGGTTTGGAGCCGAAGGTGGCATTGTGCTCGCATTCGCAATTCGGGAACCTGCAAACGGACTCAGCTTGCCGGATGCGCGAAGCGATTGATATTCTGGATAGCATGGACCTCGATTTCGTTTATGAGGGCGAGATGCATACAGATGCGGCGCTTGATGAAAAACTGCGTCGCAAGATTTATCCGAACTCGCGGTATGACGGAGCGGCCAACGTTTTGGTTTTCGCTAATTCCGATGCGGCCAGTGCTGTACGCAATATCCTGAAAATGTCGGCTAACGGTCTGGAAGTCGGGCCAATACTGATGGGGATGGGGAACAAGGCGCACATCGTGACGCCGTCCATCACTGCGCGGGGGTTGCTGAATATTGCGGCGCTCGCCGGAACGCCGGTTAATGTATACGAATAACAGGAAAACGATCACCTCGAGGGGGCGTCGATGAAAACGCCGGGGTCGGAGGACCTCTGATCATAGGTGCTTCTAATGAGTTACAAATCTGTATATGACGGTTGGAAAACCGACCCCGAGGCCTTCTGGATGGAAGCGGCGGAGGCGATAAGTTGGACCAAAAAGCCCACGTATGCTTTGGATTCCAGCAATGCACCGTTGTACGAGTGGTTCACGGACGGCGAGGCCAACACATGTTACAACGCGCTGGACCGGCACGTTGAGGCAGGGCGCGGCGACCAAACGGCGATCATTTATGATAGCCCGATCACAGGTGTGAAACGCAAGATTTCCTATGCAGAGCTAACCGACCAGGTTGCCTTGCTGGCTGGTGCGTTGAAAGCCAAAGGCATCGGCAAGGGCGACCGCGTGTTGATCTATATGCCGATGGTGCCCGAGGCATTGAACGCCATGTTGGCCTGCGCCCGCATAGGGGCGGTGCATTCCGTGGTGTTTGGCGGGTTTGCCGCAAATGAGTTGGCCGTGCGAATTGATGATGCGACGCCGAAGGCTATTATCGCTGCATCTTGCGGGATCGAACCGGGGCGGCTGATTGCATATAAACCGCTTATCAACGGAGCGATTGATCTGGCGGTACATAAACCGGAATTCACGATTATTCTTCAGCGCGAACAGGCGCGGGCTGACATGATCGACGGCCGCGATTTTGACTGGTTCGAAGTGCAAAATGGTGTCGAGCCTGCCGATTGTGTGCCAATTGGTGGCGCTGACCCGCTGTATATTCTCTATACTTCCGGCACTACAGGCCAACCCAAGGGCGTGGTGCGGCCAAGTGGTGGGCATATGGTTGCGCTGCATTGGACCATGAAAAACATCTATAACGTGGAGCCTGGAGACGTGTTCTGGGCTGCCTCGGGTGTTGGTTGGGTCGTCGGGCATTCATATATTTGCTACGCGCCGCTGCTTTACGGCGCCACCGCGGTGGTGTTCGAGGGCAAGCCAATTGGCACGCCTGATGCTGGTACTTTCTGGCGTGTGATCGAGGAACATAAGGTCGTATCATTCTTCACCGCGCCAACCGCTTTCAGGGCGATCAAGCGCGAAGATCCGACTGGGGAATTCGTTAAGAAGTATGACCTTAGCAGTCTAAAAGCTCTTTATCTAGCGGGCGAGCGTGCGGATCCCGCCACGATAATTTGGGCGCAAGATCAGCTGGGAATTCCTGTGGTCGATCACTGGTGGCAGACTGAAACAGGATATTCTATCGCCGCTAATCCACTGGGGTTGGAGGCTTTACCGATGAAACTTGGTTCGCCCACCGTTGCAATGCCCGGGTTTGATGTTCAGGTTTTGGGAGATGATGGCCACCAATTACCCGCCGGAGAGTTGGGCGCGATTGCGATCAAACTTCCGCTGCCACCGGGGACATTACCTACGCTTTGGAATGCCGAAGAACGGTTTATCAAATCCTATCTCGACACGTTCCCCGGATATTACGAAACGGGTGATGCAGGCATTATCGACGAGGATGGTTACATTTACATTATGGCGCGCACGGACGATGTGATTAACGTCGCCGGTCACAGATTATCCACCGGCGCGATGGAGGAGGTGTTGGCCGCCCATCCCGATGTCGCTGAATGTGCTGTGATTGGGGTAGGGGATCAGTTGAAAGGGCAATTGCCGCTCGGATTTTTGTGTTTGAACAATGGCGTTAGTCGCCCTCACGAAGAAGTCGTCAAGGAAGTTGTGAAACTGGTACGCGAGAAAATCGGGCCGGTGGCCGCCTTCAAACTGGCGTTGGTGGTTGATCGATTGCCCAAGACCCGTTCTGGCAAAATCTTACGTGGAACTATGGTCAATATCGCAGACGAAACAGTGTGGAAAATGCCGGCAACGATTGATGATCCGGTAATTCTGGATGAAATCACTGAAGCGTTAAGGACTTTGGGATACGCAGGCGGTGCTGGGCGGTAAACTTTTGCTCGCGAAGGCTTGACTGGAATTATTGGGGAATTGCCCCTATCAAGTATGTAGCCCATAATTTTCGGAGTCCCGATGCGTTTGATCAAAATTCTTGCAATCACCTTAGGTTTATGGCTTCCTTCTGCCGTTTACGCGCAAAAAGTCGTGGTGGAACTGTTCACGTCGCAAGGCTGTAGTTCTTGCCCACCTGCGGACGAAATATTGCGCGAGTTGGCTTTGGAAGACGATGTGATCGTGCTGGGATGGCACATCGATTATTGGGATTATCTGGGCTGGAAAGACGAATTTTCCCGTCCCGAAAACACCGAACGCCAGAAGGGGTATCGGGACCGATGGAACCTACGGTCGCTTTACACACCTCAAGCCGTTATCCACGGCGAGGCACAAGTTGTCGGAAGCAATGAGCAAGAAATCCGCATGTATGTGGGGCAGTTCCAAGCCGAAAAACCGATGCTGGAGATTGCGACGAGTACATCGGGTGATAGTGCGAATATCTCGGTATCTGCACTGACCGCCAGATTGCCTGCGTCCGATATTTTCCTCGTCCGCATTACACCCGAAGCAACGACCAGCATCCGGCGCGGCGAGAATGCGGGCAAGACAATCAATTATGTTAACGTCGTGCAAGAGATGACATGGATCGGTAATTGGAACGGCAGATCCGATGTTAACGTCAACGCATCAATTAGAACCGACAGTAAATATGTGGTGTTGGTTCAGGCAAAAGATTTAGGGCCGGTATTGGGCGCGGAGTATTTGAATTAAAGGCTCCAATATCTAACGCTTTCAGGTATTTCGGCGCGATTTAATGCGGAACGAATATCAATGACTGCCCCACCTTCGCGGACCAGACTAACTACATTCCCTGCCGTGTATTCATCGTGCGGCACTGCCAAAACGAGCAGATCTAGTTTGGGCATATCGCAGATATCGACCCAGTCAAACGCGCCATCGGGAATTTTTGTGCGGTCAGCCATCGGATCATGCACTATTGGGCGCACTCCGAACTCGGACAAAGCATCCAGCACATCGAAAGTTTTTGAATTTCGCAAATCCGGCACGTTTTCTTTAAACGTCAGGCCTAGTACACCGACCTTGGCGCGTGACAGCGGCACGTTTAGCGAGGCAAGCATTTTGATGGATTTGGCCGCGATAAACGCTCCCATCCCATCGTTCACGCGACGACCGGACAGGATAACTTCCGAATGATAACCGACCTCCTCGGCCTTGGCCGTCAAATAATATGGGTCGACGCCGATGCAATGTCCGCCGACCAGACCGGGGGTGAAGGGCAGGAAATTCCACTTGGTTGATGCGGCCTCGATCACATCGCTGGTGCGCACATCAAGACGGTCGCAGATCATGGCGATTTCGTTCATCAAGCCGATGTTAACGTCGCGCTGGGTGTTCTCGATCACCTTCGCGGCTTCTGCAACACGAATTGTCGGAGCACGGTGTACGCCCGCCTGTACCAGTGTGCCATAAACATCCGCCACACGTTGAAGTGATTCCGCATCTTGGGCAGCAACAACTTTGATAATCGTTTCGAGACGGTGTTCGGTATCTCCGGGGTTAATACGTTCAGGACTGTAGCCAAGCTTGAAGTCGATTCCGCACCGCAGGCCGGAAATTTCGGCAAGGATCGGGCCGCATATATCTTCGGTCACACCGGGATGAACCGTTGATTCAAACACCACGATTGCGCCTTTTGACAAGTGTGGGGCGATGGTTTTACAGGCTGCACGCAGCGGCGATAGGTCTGGCCTGTTGCCTTTGTCGATGGGGGTCGGGACTGTGACGATAAAGAAATTGGTTTTTGACAGGTTTTTGGTTGATTGGGTGATTTCAAGGCGGGAATTGTCAATTTCCGCGCGACCGATTTCTAATGTGTTGTCGTAACCCTCGTTCAGTTCCTGGATACGGCTCGGGTTTATGTCGAAACCTGTGACACCAGTGAAATGGCGGGCGAAGCCTATGGCGACGGGTAGGCCAACGTAGCCAAGGCCGATGACGGCGATAGTTTCGTCTGTGCGAAGCGGGATGACCGGAAGCGCATCGACAAGTTTGAGGGGCGTGGTGACATTCATTGTGGGAACTCCTGTTCAGTTTCGGGCGTAGTGCCGAAAACTTTGGAAAAAGATGCCGATGATGGAAAACAGCGACAGGCTGATGAGGAACGCGAGGAAGGTGTTGGGCAACACGCGGGTTATCGTGCGTTCAGGCGTGACTGGTCCGACTAGAATTTTTACCCGCGCCGGGAAGGCAAGCGCATTTGCAGCTTTGAGCAAAGCGGTGTTTTGTGAATAGGCTTCAGTCGGGTTCGAAGCCGAGGTGGTGATCGTTATCAACCCTTGTGTGGTGTCGATGGCCATCTCGAATTCAGGGCTGTCTTGTGCTTGCATTTGGACGCGAAGCTGGAAGGCGGCGGCCATGGTGGATTGCTTATCTGAAACTGCATTGAATAACGGGTTGCGCGGCGTGACGGGCATTGCGCCTTCAAGGGCGAGAATACTGGTGGATTGGAAAACGGGTGTGGCGACGAATTGATAGAAAACTGCCGTAAGCAGTGTAGGCAGGATTACAAAAACGGTCAGTAGTACGCCCGTTAGGCGGCGGGATTTTCGTCGTGCAGTTATTAACGCTGCACGGGCGGTTTCGATGTCATCCAGCGCCTCTAGATGCGCACGGGCCTTGTCCATACGCCGCGCCTCAATCGCTTCGGAATCCTCGCGACGACGGGTTTCGGCGGTGCGAATGCGATCAGCTTTGTCGGTCTCAAACTGGTCCAGACGGGTTTTGCGATCCGTGTCCGCTTGGCGAAGGCGCTCGGTGTTGGGGTCAGCGGCAGCCTGACGCCGGACCTCGCGCCATTTTCGGAGGCGGTCTTGTTCTTGCGCCAATGTCGGTGATTGAACAGGGGCGTTATCCGGCATGACGGGCAGCCTCGTTCCAGTAAGTGTTGCCGTACCCGCCGGCGTAATCGAGAATGTCTTGCGCTTCTTCAGCCGAGGAACAGGGCAACAATTGCCCCACGTGCAGGGCATAAAAAGTTGTGCAAAATCGGTTCAAGGTGCGCGCGTGGCGCGACATTAATATTAGGCCGGAACGAGTTAGGCGCTCCAGCAGCGCCGCCTCGCATTTGTCGCGAAAATTGTGATCCCCAGCGCTGGTGATGCCGTCACTTAGGTATGTGTCAAATTCGACCGACATTGAAAATGCGAAGCCAAGGCGCGCGCGCATGACGGGGGCGTATTGGCCCACAGGGCGATGGAAATATGCGCCGATATCTGCAAAACTTTCACAGTAATCCGTCGTTTCCTTGACGTTTCGGCGCAGCAAGCGGGCGAGGAAACGGACGTTCTCGGCCCCTGAAAGACCCGCGTGAAACCCTGCCGTGCTGCCTATTGGGTGTGACAGGCTGCTGTGGCGCTGAATATGGCCGCTATCGGGGCGTTCAACACCTGACAATATCCGCGCCAGTGTGGTTTTGCCCGCCCCACCCAAGGCCAGAATACCGATGCTTTCTTTGCGCGGGAATTGCGTGGAAACATTGTTCAGGATGATGTTTGGTTTTGACTTGTTGGGGTGGAACCGAGTGATATTGAAAAGGGATATCATGTCAACTCTAACCCATCGCGACCGCGGCTGAAGGCGGTTTGCATCACGAAGGAGTCCATCAGGAAGATTGCCGATAATCCTAGCGGCACGGCCATATTGGCGAAGGTGGAGGTGTAATCGAGGAAGACTGCAGAGCGCGTGATCTCGATCGTATGCAGCAGTGGGTTCCATTGCAGATAAGGGATTAAGTTCGAGGGTAACTCGGGCGCGGTGAAGAAAATACCTGATATCCAGAACATCGGGCGAAGCACGACGGGGATCATGCGCTTGGCGGTTTCCGACACCATGCCAAGGATGGCTGCGAACCGCCCGACCGAAGCCCCAAAGATTGCAGTAAGCAACAGGCCGTTGATGAATTCCAACGGATTGTGGATGAGAACCGGGCCGAAGATTGCCGATATAAGCAGCCAGATCATGGCGAAGATGATGACGGCATTCAGAAGCTCTAACATAGCGGCGGCGAACAGTAAGTCAGACACGCGCACCCCGCAAAAATGCACTAGATGGCGGTGCGTACTAGCGACGCGACCCATGGATGTAATGGTGTAGCGGAACAGCACGTAAGGCACGACACCGGTGGCGATAAATGTGGGTGTGTCTACGGGAATCGCAGGTGTGCGGCCCAGCAGTGTGAAGAAAAACATTAGTGTGCCGATCCAAAGCAGCGGTACGAGAAACGTCCATGCATAGCCAAGCGGATCACCTGCGAAACGGCAACGCACCTCGCGCAGCATGATTGAGTGAATGGTGTTGGACCAGTTCCACGCACCATTCGCCAGATTGGTCATGCGCGGGCGGCCGTTGAATGCTGGGCTTCGGGTGCTGATACGCCAGAAAGCAGTCGTATAGTTTTTGGCAATATGCTGTCCATCGCGAATGTTTCGGAGGCATAGGCGGTTGCGGCTTTTCCCATCGCCTCGCGTTGCGCCTTGTTGGTGGCCAGTGTCAAGAAGTGCCCGAGGAATTGTGCCAGTTGTGGGTGCTCGGTAGAGCCGAGCAGGAAACCGGTTTGGTTGGGGATAAACGCCTCGGCAGCGCCGCCTGCTGGTGTTGATATGACGGGAATGCCAGAGAGTTGTGCCTCAATTAATACGTTGGGTAAACCTTCTAGCCGCGAGGTAAGCCCAAGCGCATCCATTTTGGATAGCCAATATCCGACATTGCGGGATTTACCGACGAATAAGCAGCGGTGCGCGATGCCAAGTTCTTCAGCATAAGACTTGATGGCGGGTAATAGGGTTCCATCACCAACCAATACAAAGCGACTGCACGGGTGGGCGACCATTGCGGCGGCGGCGAATTCTAGCCACATGTGCGGGCGTTTGTTTTGATCAAATCGTAAGACTGCGCCGAAGGTGAAATCGGCGTCGGGCGTGGATTTTGCAAACTTTTCCCACTTTTTTTGTTCCAGATCGGTTCCATCAGCCGTGATCGTTTCGGCGGCATTATGGACAACGCGGATGGCATCGGTTGGCAAGTTGAGCCAGCGGGCATAGGCGTCAGCCCCCGCGTGTGTGTTCGCCGAAAACG
>JAESQH010000197.1 GCA_016765235.1 Paracoccaceae bacterium | reverse complement strand
GGGCGCTTCCAGCGTTAACTATGGCGTATATTGCCGGAAAATTCCAAGACAACTTTGCAATGGGCCATTTATGCGAGACATCAAACATATGCTGCACCGCACCATGCCCAAGTACAGGGGTTTGGCTGTTGGCGCAATACTGTTGGCGTCAACGGCGGCTTGCGGGTTGACCGCGCCGCTTGACGAGCGCGATTTTTCGCCTTCCGATTACACCATTGCACGCGGGTATCCCGACTTGGTTCCGACCTCCGCTTTCCGCATTGCTGATTACGTGGTCCCCGACGCGTCGAACCTGACCGCCCGTTTCGCCATGCTGAAACGTAAAATAGTTGCGTTACGAGGACCTGTGTTATCATCACAGGATCGCGCCCGCCTGAACGCCGCCCTGAAACGCACCGCCTCAACACAAGGATAAAAATATGTCAGATGAATGGGATTGGGAGCTGCAACAGAACCAGACGGCCTATACTGTCGCGGAACTGATCAAGCAGAACTCCAAGATCGAAGGTGCCAACATTGCGCTGGATATGGAATTTGAACCAACGGGCGACGCGGACGCGACCACGCTGGAAAAAGCCCTGCGCACGTTTGGGTATGGTGTGATTGTGTCCGCCAGCGGCGCGATACAGGCCTCCATCTCTGATATTCCCTTTACATTCGAGTCTATCTGGACCCATGAAGAGCGCACAACAAAAATGGCCCTAAGTCGCGGTTTTGCACCAGACGGCTGGGGCTTCTGGGAGCCTTGAATATATGACTAAACCCCTAAGACTCGCTATTGCAGGCCTCGGCACTGTTGGTGCAGGCATCGTCAAAATCGTGCAGCAACACGACGACCTTCTGGCCGCACGCGCAGGCCGCCCGATCGAGATCGTGGCGATTTCCGCGCGCTCGCGCAGCAAAGACCGTGGCGTTGATCTGTCCGGTTATGTCTGGGAAGATGACGCCGTCGCCTTGGCGCGCCGCGATGATGTGGATGTGTTGATCGAGGTGATCGGGGGCGAAGACGGCCCCGCAAAAGCGGCCGTTGAAACAGCGCTGTCAAACGGCAAACATGTGGTTAGCGCCAACAAAGCATTGCTGGCAATCCACGGTCAAAATCTGGCGACCCTTGCCGAAGAAAACGGCGTGGCGTTGCGGTTCGAGGCTGCCGTCGCAGGTGGCATCCCGATCGTCAAAGCCTTGACCGAGGGCCTCGCCGCCAACAAAATCGAACGCATCATGGGCGTGATGAACGGCACCTGCAATTACATCCTGACCGTCATGGAAGACACCGGTGCAGATTACGCCGATGTACTGCGCGACGCGCAAGAACTTGGGTATGCCGAAGCAGACCCGACCGTTGACGTTGGGGGATTTGATGCGGCCCACAAACTGTCACTGCTGGCCGCCACCGCGTTTGGTACGCAAGTCGATTTCGGCAACGTGAAGGTCGAAGGGATTGAGCGTATTTCCCTTACCGATATCAACCACGTCGCCAACATGGGCTTCCGTATTAAACTTCTTGGTGTGGCGCGCATGAACGACGATGGGTTAGAACAACGCATGCAACCTTGCCTCGTACCTGCGGACTCGCCGCTTGGCACGTTGGACGGGGTTTCTAACATGGTGATCGTTGAAGGTGACCACGTCGGCCAGATCGTCTTGCAAGGTCCGGGGGCGGGGATGGGCCCGACTGCCAGCGCCGTTATGGGCGATGTGATGGACATCGCGCGTGGCCTGATTATTCCGGCGTTTGGCCAACCGGCTGCTTCGCTGACCAAAGTAGCAATATCCAACACCGGCGTTGACGCCGAATACTACCTGCGCTTCTCGCTGGCCGACGAAGCAGGGGTAATGGCCGCCGTTTCCACCACACTTGGGGATCACGGAATATCCATCAACCGCATGCACCAATACAACCACGACGGCGACGCCGCCCCTGTCATCATCGTTACCCACGCTGTATCACGTGCGAAACTCGACGGGGCGCTTGGTGTAATCACTGCTATGAGCGCCTGCCTTGAAAAACCGATCGCTATCCGCATCGAAACCGTTTGATTTAGGAATACAAAATGACAACATTATCCGACCTGACTCCATTTGATGACCGCAACCTTTCACTAGCCCTCGCCCGCGTATCCGAGGCCGCGGCAATCGCCAGCGCCAAACTAGTTGGCGCAGGTGACGAGAAAGCCGCCGACCAAGCCGCAGTCGATGCCATGCGCACCCAGCTAAACAAACTGGACATCGCAGGCGTGATCGTGATTGGCGAAGGCGAACGCGACGAAGCCCCTATGCTTTTCATTGGCGAGGAAGTTGGCACAGGTAATGGCCCCGGCGTGGACATCGCACTCGATCCGCTGGAAGGCACGACCTTGACGGCCAAAGACATGCCAAACGCCTTGACGGTAATCGCCATGGGCCCACGCGGTTCCATGCTGCACGCACCCGACGTTTACATGGACAAACTGGCCATCGGTCCGGGGTATCCCACCGATGTGGTGACGTTGGACATGACACCCACAGAACGCGTGAACGCCCTCGCCGCCGCCAAAGGTTGCGAGCCATCCGACATCATGGTCTGCGTACTTGAACGCCCTCGCCACGAAGCAATCGTGCGCGAAATTCGCGAAACCGGCGCCCGCATCCGCCTGATAACCGACGGCGACGTCGCAGGTGTTATGCACTGCGCGGAGGCCGAAAAAACCGGCATCGACATGTACATGGGTTCCGGCGGTGCTCCCGAAGGCGTGCTGGCAGCATCCGCGCTTAAATGCATGGGCGGGCAGATGTACGGCCGCCTGTTGTTCCGCAACGACGACGAACGTGGCCGCGCCGCCAGGGCAGGCATCACAGACCTGAACAGGATCTACACGCGTGACGAAATGGTTACTCAAGACGTGATCTTTGCCGCCACAGGTGTCACCGACGGCTCCATCGTTTCCGCGGCGCGGCGCGACGGGGATTATCTGGAAACGGAGACCATCCTGATGCGCTCCAAAACCGGATCCGTGCGGCGCTTGTTCTATCGACAGAAGAACCGCTGATATGGAAAATCAAAACAAATCTGACGACACCGGAAAATCTGAACCGGAGCCCAAGAAAAAACTCCCGACTGTACTTTTGTACCTTTGGATTTCAGGTTGGGGCGGAAGTATAATTCTCGCCTACTTGTTGTTGTTCAGCGACAAAAACTATCCAACGGTATTCCTTGCGCTTTGGATGGGATTGGCGAGCGCGTTCTTTATCGCGGCGCTAGTACGTTTGGCGATATTGCTGTTGAAAAAGTGAAGGGGCAGTTGTGAGCCAACCCGCCTTCCTGAACGTCGAAACTTCGGCCCTTGGCCGTCGCTGGATCGGTCCTTCAATTGACAGTGAACGCCTTGGCTTGGCCATATCTCAAGCAACCGGATTTCCACCCGTTCTGGGGCAAATTCTCGCCAACCGCAACGTGCAACCTGAAGACGCCGCGGCGTACCTGACGCCAAGCATGCGGGAACTGATGCCCAACCCCTCCACCCTGATCGACATGGACAAAGCGACGGAACGGTTCTTGCAAGCGGTGGACCAAAAACAACGCATCGCGATCTTCGCGGATTACGATGTGGATGGAGGTGCATCAGCCGCATTGCTGATCGTCTGGCTGCGCGAACGCGGCATCAACGCCACGCTCTATATCCCCGACCGCATCGATGAAGGTTACGGCCCCAATGATGAGGCAATGGCGATGTTGGGGCGCGAGCACGACCTGATTATCACTGTCGATTGCGGCACGCTAAGCCATGACCCGATCAAAGCCGCAGGCATAGACGTGATCGTTCTGGACCACCACCAAGGCGGCGAAACCTTGCCCGACGCCGTCGCTGTGGTGAACCCCAATCGCCAAGACGAAACCGGTGATCTGTCATATCTATGCGCCGCCGCTGTGGTGTTTTTGCTGCTGGCCTCCGCTAACCGCACCCTTCGAAACCGGGGCGAAACGGGCCCCGACCTGATCGCCATGCTGGACCTCGTGGCCCTTGCCACCGTCGCCGATGTCGCCCCCCTTATCGGCTTTAACCGCGCCCTCGTTCGCCAAGGCCTAAGCGTTATGGCAAATCGCAATCGCGTAGGCCTCGTGGCCCTATCCGATGTTGCACGCATGAACTCCGCGCCAAGTTCCTATCACCTCGGCTATTTGCTTGGCCCCCGCATCAACGCCGGTGGTCGCGTCGGGGCCGCTGATCTTGGCGCGCGCCTGCTGGCCACAAACGACCCATCCGAGGCCGAAGCCTTGGCCGAACGCCTCGATGCCCTAAACACCGAGCGCCGCGACATCGAGGCCACGGTGCAAGCCCAAGCGACCGAACAAGCCGAGGAACGCGGCGTTGAACGCGGGCTCGTCTGGGCCGCCGCCGATGGCTGGCATCCCGGTGTCGTTGGTATCGTTGCGTCGCGCCTGAAAGAAGCCTTCAACCGCCCCGCGGTTGTCATTGGGATTGATGGCGGTGAGGGCAAAGGATCAGGGCGATCGGTCAACGGCGTAGACCTTGGCAGCGCCATCGCCACGATGACCCGTGAAGGCCTGTTACTGAAAGGCGGCGGACACAAAATGGCCGCAGGTCTGACCATATCAATCGACAAACTCGACGCCGCAATGGAACGCCTGACGGAGCTGCTGGAAAAGCAAGGCTCCGCCAATGCTGGCCCCTCCGATTTGCGGATCGACGGGCTGATTTCACCCGCCGGTGCCAGCGTAGAGTTAATCGAAAATCTGGAACAAGCCGGCCCGTTTGGCGCATCATCGCCCGCGCCGCGTTTCGCACTGGCCTCCACCCGCATATCGTTTGCCAAACGCGCAGGGGACAGCCACTTGCGCTTAACCCTGACGGATGGCGGCGGCGGCAAAATCGACGCCATCGCGTTTCGTGCATTCGAGTCAGATCTCGGCCCGATACTGGAAAACCACAGCGGCCAATCGTTCCATTTCGCAGGCCGATTAGAGGTCGATGACTGGGGTGGTCGGCGCAAAGCCAAACTGAAGCTGGAAGACGCCGCCAAAGCGGGGTGAAAAAACCGCGCCAAACTGCAAATACCCTCTTGCAGACTCCAATCCGAATCCGTAAAAGCCCCCTCACAGAGAGCGGTGCGCGCCCTTCGTCTATCGGTTAGGACGCTAGGTTTTCATCCTGGAAAGAGGGGTTCGACTCCCCTAGGGCGTACCACTCTCTGATTATCTCCCGAAATTATCAACGTTTTGGTGGACCTTTGGTTGTAGACCAGTGACATCCCCACTTCGCTATTTCTGATTTGGCTACATCGCTGTCATACCCGGTAATGGCGTCCAGATGTTTGGAATTGATAATCTCGACCAGTTTCAGCGTCAGCCCAAGTTTTATAGGCCCGTCACGACAGTTGCAATTTGTGTAAACGGATGCATTATTTTGGAGTGATTTGGGATCGTGATAAATTAACCTAAATCGTTGCAATTATCGAAAAAGAGGTATCGCTGTGGCTTTCAATTTTCCTTCCGAGTTCGATCCACAACCGTCTCTGCACGGCGACGGGCTAACGATATCGCCCCTGCTTGAAACAGATCGCGCTGCATTGGCAGAGGCGGCCAGCGACCCCATGATTTGGGCGGGGCACCCCGCAAGCAATCGGTATGAGCGTGCAGAATTCGACCCCTATTTTGACATGCTACTCGGGTCCGACGCCGCGCTGGCAATTCGCGACAAGGCAGACCGTATCATCGGGTGTACAGCCTATTATACAGATACAAACGCACCTGCACGCCTCTCAATCGGGTTCACATTTCTTGAGCGCGACCACTGGGGTGGCGGAACAAACCGACTGGTGAAGCGGCTTACTTTAAAACATCTTTTCGAGCAAGCGAGCGAGGCATGGTTCCACATCGCGCCAACCAATCACCGCTCGCAAAGCGCAACGATACGACTTGGTGCAATGTTTACACATGAAGCAGATATAAACCTCGGTGGTAGCCCGCAGAGGTGGCGGTGTTATTGCCTGACGACCGAAAGCTGGATGCCAATGAACGTCTATCGCACGGGCGCATATCCGCCAGAAACACCTGATTTGGACAACACAATTTGCCACAATTGTGCGCGTTTATTTGATCGAAAATTTCCGGCGCAGGACAATAGGTAATATTCCCACATTCTGTAAAATCTGTCGTCATATTTCCCGGACGCTTTCAGCCTCGGCCATGCCTCGACAAACCGTTCGTGCCATGCACACAGCGTCTTGTCGTAACTCTCGCCAAAATTATGCCAGTCCTCCACAACCATCGGCTCGACAATAGCGTTTACGATCTGTTTGGCAGAGGGCAACATGCCGTTGGGAAAAATGTATTTATCAATCCAAGGGTCGGAAATCTGTTGGGTAATCGCGTTTCCGATCGAATGGATCAAACAAATACCGTCATCTGTCAGCATTCGATTTATGCATTCCATGTAAACCCGAAAATTCTTATGCCAGACGTGCTCCAACATCCCGACGGAAACCACACGATCAAAAGGTTCGGCATTATATTCCCGGTAGTCTTTTAACAAAAACTCAACGTCCGGATCACTAAAGTGCGCCTTCGCGTATTTCAGTTGTTCTTTAGAAATCGTTAAACCTACCACTCTGACACCGTAGTATTTTGAGAGGTGGGCCGCCAAACCACCCCACCCGCACCCGATTTCAAGAACAGACATGCCCGGCGACAGCTTGAGTTTCGCAGCAATCAAATCAAGTTTATCCAGTTGCGCCTGTTTCAAGTCCAAGGCGCCATTCGCCCAATAAGCACATGAATACTGCATCGTGCTGCCCAGCATATGTTC
Organism: Paracoccaceae bacterium; assembly: GCA_016765235.1. Taxonomy (GTDB): domain Bacteria; phylum Pseudomonadota; class Alphaproteobacteria; order Rhodobacterales; family Rhodobacteraceae; genus NORP23. The sequence goes on along the minus strand of JAESQH010000197.1, from coordinate 1,321 downwards.
ATAAAGATCATTGCCGATATCGTAGTGTTTTTCGACGACTTGAAGAGAGCGGTGTTTTGTTTGCCGGTTTCTGATCCAAGACGAGGCCACAAGTTTTATGGACGGTACATCCAATTTCAATCTGGCCCGAACTGCTGGCATATTCAGAAACAAATGATGCGTCGTTTCATCCAGCGCCCGCGCGCTCCACCAACCGTCCATATAGGATTCGCCGAACCCCAATGAAGACCGGTATAGCCACCGTTCATACACGCGGTCATCAGTCACCATTATATCATGGGCACGATCACCATTGATTTTGATGTCAGCGATATCCAATATTTCAACAATTTTTTGCCGCGCATCCATTGGGTTTACTCACCTGCACTATGAAAAACTAAAGCGGAGAAAATGCAATTATATCTAAGACCGTATCACCAAATACGGAAATTTCAAGTCGAGGGTCGTTGAAGCTAAAGCCGCATGAGCACGCAAATCACCCGGTTGAATCAAAAAATCCAGTTACATTTCCGCAGGAACATCGGCTTTGAGTGCTAAACTCGATGGGAATTCACAATACCCAGACACCGAAGCAAATTCACTTCGTTTGGCAATCCGTCAAATTTTAGGAAAACTGGAGCGGGCGAAGAGATTCGAACTCTCGACATCTTCGTTGGCAACGAAGTGCTCTACCACTGAGCTACGCCCGCCTCCTTAAGTGAGGCCGATATATACGAAATCAAAAGGGATACACAAGGGGTAAATCGCGGGGTGGGATAAGTTTTTCGAACCGGTGTATTTCACGGAAATATGATCCCGTCCGGCTTGCCTACCGACGGCACGTGGGCCACAGTTATCGGCAGTTCAAAACCTAATGGTGCGGCCGTGAAAACACAACATATCCAGTTTACAATATCCCTGCTCGCGATCAGCCTCGCGTTACTAAGCGCGCATTGGGTTGAGCTTTGGCCACAGCTTGGCGCGCATCCGCTCTGGTCTGGCAGCACCACTTATCTAGGCATCGGGGTTGGCGCACTGCTCGCGGTCTTTTCGCATGTAATGCTGACCAAACGCCCGCGTTGGGGCATCCTGCATCTCGCGATATTTGCGAGCGTCGCAATTATCGGCATCACCGCGTCCACCTACGGCAAAATCGACTTTGTCGCGTCGTATGCGGAGGACCGCCTTGCAGGTAGCATCTGGTATTACGGATTCGTTGTTTTCATCGCAGGGATGCCGGGTAGTTTCACAATGATCGTCCGGTTGCTACGCGGGCCACCCGCGTAGCAACCTTCATTCAAGGGCGTTATTCGCCAAATTCCACCAACAAATCTTTGGCGTC
>JAESQH010000196.1 GCA_016765235.1 Paracoccaceae bacterium | reverse complement strand
TTCATTCAAGGGCGTTATTCGCCAAATTCCACCAACAAATCTTTGGCGTCTACCTGGGAACCGGCCGTGACATGAATCGCTTTCACGATGCCGTCCCGATCTGCGTGGATGCCAGTTTCCATCTTCATAGCCTCGATCGTTAGCAGCAAATCACCTTCGTTAACTACCTGCCCTGCGGCAACACAAACCGTAGCAATCATGCCCGGCATCGGGGCGCCGATGTGGTCGGCATTCCCGATCTCGGCTTTCGGACGTTTGGCGGTGCTGGCAGCAACCTTACGGTTAGGCACGCGGATAACACGGGGCTGTCCGTTAAGCTCGAAGAAGACCTTCGCATCGCCGTCCTCGTTGGTTTCACCCACGGCTTGCAGGCGGATTTCCAAGGTTTTGCCCGGATCAATCTCGGCGCTAATTTCTTCCCCTGATTGCATGCCGTAGAAGAACGTGTGCGTTGGCAGCGTGCGAACGGGCCCATATTCGCGGTGACGGCCCATGTAATCGAGGAAAACTTTGGGGTACATCAGATACCCGCACAGATCCTCGTCATCCACCTTGAACCCGTCGAGCTGGCCGGAAACCTCAGCCCGCACCGCTTCAAGGTCGGTTGGTTCCATCGATAATCCGGGGCGGGTTGTGACAGGCTTTTCGCCCTTTAACACCTTGTTAACGATCCCCTCGGGGAAACCGTTTGGCGGTTGGCCCAGATTGCCGCGCATCATATCGGCGACGCTGTCAGGGAAGGATACATCCACCGACGGGTCCTCCACCTGTTCGCGCGTTAACCCTTGGCTAACCATCATTAACGCCATGTCACCGACTACCTTGCTTGAAGGCGTAACCTTCACGATATCGCCGAACATTTGGTTAACATCAGCGTAAGCGTGGGCCACCTCGTGCCAACGCTCCTCCAACCCCATGGAACGCGCTTGCGCTTTGAGGTTGGTGAACTGGCCGCCGGGCATTTCGTGCAGATAAACCTCGGAAGCAGGCGCGGATAGGCCGGATTCAAATGCAGTGTATTGGCTGCGAACCGCCTCCCAGTAATCGGAAATCTCGCGGATGGCTTCGATATCGAGGCCCGTATCACGGTCAGTATGGCGCAGGGCCTCCACCACGGAACCAAGGCAGGGTTGCGAAGTGGAGCCGGAAAACGCATCCATCGCCACATCAACTGCATCAACCCCCGCATCCGCCGCGGCAAGGATCGTACCTGCCGCAATGCCGGATGTGTCGTGTGTGTGGAAATGGATCGGCAAGCCGACTTCTTCCTTCAACGCTTTGATAAGCACACGCGCGGCGGACGGTTTTAACAGGCCGGCCATGTCTTTCAAGCCAAGGATGTGCGCGCCAGCGCTCCTTAGGTCTTGCCCCATCGCGACGTAATACTTCAGGTCATACTTCGCACGGTTCGGATCGAGGATATCGCCCGTATAACAGATCGACCCCTCACAAACTTTACCACTATCAACCACCGCATCCATCGCAACGCGCATGTTTTCCACCCAGTTGAGGCTATCGAACACACGGAACACATCCACACCGGACAAAGCGGCTTGGGCGACAAACTTTTGCACAACGTTGTCGGGATAATTCGTATACCCAACGCCGTTGCTGGCCCGCAACAACATTTGCGTCATCAGATTTGGCATGCGTTCGCGAAGATCGCGCAGGCGTTGCCATGGGCACTCTTGCAAGAAACGGTAAGCTACATCAAAAGTCGCACCACCCCACGCCTCCATGCTGAATAATTGCGGCAGGTTGTGGGCATAGCTTTCCGCGACATTCAGCATATCGATCGAGCGCATCCGCGTGGCCAGCAACGACTGGTGGCCATCGCGCATCGTTGTGTCTGTGATTAACAGTTGCTTCTGTTCCAACATCCAGTCGGCCACGCCTTGGGCACCTTTTTCCTCCAGCAAATTCCGCGTCCCGTAAGCGGGTTTTTCTGCCGTAAAAACCGGAACCTTGGGTGTCCGCGCCTGACTGGACGGCTTCGCGCGCCCTTCGGTTTCAGGATGTCCGTTAACCGTAATATCGGCGATATACGTCAGGATTTTGGTCGCACGATCCCGGCGCTTCTTGAAATCAAACAGCGCAGGCGTGTTGTCGATGAAGGTCGTTGTATAGGTGTTATCAAGGAACGTCGGGTGCTTCAGCAAGTTTTCAACGAACGCGATGTTGGTCGAAACGCCGCGAATTCGAAACTCCCGTAACGCCCGATCCATCCGCGCAATGGCAGCTTCGGGCGTTGGCGCCCATGCCGTCACCTTCTCCAGCAAACTGTCGTAATACCGCGTAATCACCGCGCCGGAATAGGCTGTGCCGCCATCAAGTCGAATTCCCATGCCGGTAGCGACGCGATACGCCGTGATGCGGCCATAATCGGGGATAAAATTGTTCTGCGGATCCTCGGTCGTGATGCGGGTTTGCAGGGCGTGGCCATTCAGGCGGATGTCATCCTGACTGGCCTTGCCGGTGGCCTCGGCCAACGTTTTGCCTTCGGCGATCAGTATCTGGGCCTGCACGATGTCGATTCCGGTAACTTCCTCGGTTACCGTGTGTTCCACCTGCACGCGCGGATTTACTTCGATGAAGAAAAATTCCTCGGTGTCCATGTCCATCAGGAATTCGACCGTTCCGGCGCATTCATAGCCGACATGGGCACAGATTTTGCGGCCCAAGGCACAAAGTGTTTCGCGCTGCTCCTGACTTAGATAAGGCGCGGGCGAACGCTCGACTACCTTCTGGTTCCGGCGCTGAACGGAGCAATCGCGTTCCCACAAATGATAAATGTCGCCGTGGCTGTCACCAAGGATTTGCACTTCAACGTGGCGCGCACGTTGCACAAGGCGTTCAAGGAACCCTTCCCCGTTACCAAACGCCGCCTCGGCCTCGCGGCGACCCTCGAGGACCATGTCTTCAAGCTGATCCTCCGACATAATCCGGCGCATACCGCGACCACCCCCACCCCAGCTTGCCTTAAGCATAAAGGGGTATCCAACCTCACTGGCCATGCGGCGGACCTCGGCCATATCGTCGGGCAGAACGTCGGTCGCTGGCACAACGGGCACGCCTGCCTCCATGGCGACCCGCCGCGCGCTCGCTTTGTCGCCAAGTTGGCGCATCGTCGCGGCTTTGGGGCCAATGAAAGTGATCCCGTTGGCCACACAGGCATCTACGAAATCCGGGTTTTCTGACAGCAGTCCATAGCCCGGATGGATTGCATCCGCCCCGCATTCTAACGCCACACGGATGATTTCCTCGATGCTCAGGTAAGCTGCAACCGGACCCATTCCAGCGCCAATCCGATAAGCCTCGTCCGATTTGAAACGGTGGAGCGACAGCTTGACTTCCTCCGCGTAAATCGCGACCGTGCGTTTGCCCATCTCGTTGGCAGCACGCATGATGCGAATGGCAATTTCGCCACGGTTGGCAATCAGAATTTTACGGAAGTTTTTCATTGCGGGAGCTTTCGAAGTCAGAGTTGAAAATCGGGTGGCCACGTTGTGACGGTCTTGTAGCGACTGGCGCAGAAATGTTCAACGCACGACACACGAGGTCAGGCGATTCAATTAACCAGACACGGCTTTTTTGCTCTGTTCTGCGGCAGCAGTGCCAGAGTGCCTAGTATTGCGCCAATATTTCAACAATCGCCGCGCGATCCTCGACACCTTCTTGCGATCTGACAGCGATGGTGATCATTCGCGCGGCAACATAACTTGCCTCGGCTTCGCTGGAAACATCGCGGCCAAATGTGCTGCTAAAAGCGTTTTTTTGAAAAGTTTGGGTGTTTGTATCCGATGCGTTTTCCAAAAACTCGGAACGCATTTTTGCGCTGATGTCTGACACCCCAAGAAACACAATACGTCGGGATTCAACAACCAACTGGAAAGCTGCGTCCATTGCATCTGGCCCAATTACAACGACGATATCCGGCACAGTTTCACTTAATGTGTCTTCGATATCTGCGTCTTTAGCTTTGGTCAGAATGTAGACATCCAGCCCACCCAAATGCCCGTCCGATTCCTCGTTTGCATGCCCGTCCTGTTCTTTTGTAGCCAGTCGGAAAGCGTCGTACACGTCGTTAAAGCTGTCCGGAGCCGATCCGAGAAGCAAAACATTGAACCCATGAGCCGATGCAGAATGCGCCACCCCGAGCGTGAGAGCAACGCTCATGAAAACCACTGAAAACGCTGTTTTATACTTCTGAAAAATCATCCGCCCCTCCATTTAACCACCACAACCGTACCACATTCTTGAGGGTACAAAAAGCTGCAATCAAACTGCTTGAGGGCAAATCGGGCGCAAATGCCAAAGTAGAACAATCAAAGAACATGGCTTTTCATTAACGGGTCAAGCTGATACGTTGCACCGATGACCGATTGGGATGAATCAGACGCCTTCGAGGCTGCAAGCACTGCCAGCCTATCCGCGCAGGCGATGGCTGTGCGTGGGCAAGCTGATACTAGTTATCTTGACGGCCTGAACCCTCAGCAACTTGAAGCCGTAAAGAAAGTGGACGGCCCTGTTTTAATGTTGGCCGGGGCTGGCACGGGTAAAACAAAGGCGCTGACCGCGCGTATTGCGCATTTGTTGAACATAGGCCACGCCCGCCCGAACGAGATTTTGGCGGTGACCTTCACCAACAAAGCTGCCAAGGAAATGAAAACCCGCGTCAGTACAAGCGTCGGTGGTGTGGTTGAAGGGATGCCTTGGATGGGCACCTTCCATTCGATCTGCGTGAAACTTCTGCGTCGCCATGCGGAGCTGGCGGGGTTGAAATCCAACTTCACCATTCTGGATACGGACGACCAGATACGCCTCCTGAAACAACTGATCCGCGCTGAAAACATCGACGAAAAACGCTGGCCTGCCCGAATGCTGGCCAGCCACATCGACAGTTGGAAGAACCGCGCATTATCGCCCGAGATGGTTCCGAACTCCGAAGCCAGCCATTACAACGGTCGCGGTGCGGAGTTTTATGCCCTCTATCAGGCGCGATTACTTACGCTAAACGCCGTGGATTTCGGCGACCTACTGCTGCATGTGGTGCGAATTTTCCAAACCCATTCGGACGTGTTGGCGCAATATCAACGCTGGTTCAAATACATTTTGGTGGACGAGTATCAAGACACCAATGTCGCCCAATACCTGTGGTTGCGCCTGCTGGCCAGCGGACATAAAAACATCTGTTGTGTGGGGGATGACGACCAGTCCATCTACGGCTGGCGCGGGGCTGAAGTGGGCAACATCCTGAAGTTTGAAAAGGATTTCCCGGGGGCGAAAGTTATTCGTCTGGAACAGAACTATCGCTCGACCCCGCATATTCTGAAGGCCGCCAGTAGCGTGATTTCGGGCAACGAAAACCGTCTAGGCAAAACGCTGTGGACCGCAGAAACCGAGGGCGAGAAAGTCCGTCTTATCGGTCATTGGGACGGCGACGAAGAAGCCCGCTGGATTGGCGAGGAGATTGAGGCTTACCAGCGCGGCACACGCGGGCAGGACCCTGTACCGCTGGACGGCATGGCGATACTGGTGCGAGCATCGTTCCTGATGCGCGCGTTCGAAGACCGGTTTCTTAGCATCGGGATTCCGTACCGTGTGATCGGCGGTCCTCGGTTCTATGAACGCCTCGAAATTCGTGATGCGATGGCGTATTTCCGCGTTGTGGTATCGCCTGATGACGGGTTGGCGTTTGAGCGCATCGTCAACACTCCCAAACGGGGTCTCGGCGACAAAGCGCAGCAAATGATTAACAATGTGGCGCGGCAAAACGGGGTTTCCCTGCTGGAAGGCGCGCGGATTGTTGTGGACGAAAAGCTGCTGCCGAAACGGGCGGGTAATTCGCTTGGCAAACTGGTGGAAAGTTTTGATCGGTGGCGGTCCCTTTTGGATGGCCCCGCGCCGATACCTATCAATGAACAGATCAGTGATTTTGACGTCATCGACGACGACACTGTTGTCGCTGAAAGCCCAAATACCAATGCGTCAAACCTGACTCACGTTGAACTGGCCGAGATAATTCTGGATGAATCCGGCTACACAGACTACTGGAAAAACGACAAGTCCCCTGATGCCGCTGGTCGTTTGGAAAACCTCAAAGAACTTGTGAAAGCACTTGAGGAATTCGAAAATTTCCAGGGCTTTCTTGAGCATATTTCGCTTGTCATGGAGAACGCGCAGGACGACGCCGGTGAAAAAGTCAGCATCATGACGTTGCACGGGGCCAAGGGGCTGGAATTCCCTTGCGTGTTCCTGCCGGGATGGGAAGAAGGTTTGTTCCCCAGCCAACGCACGATGGACGAGAGCGGTAAAAAAGGGGTGGAAGAAGAACGCCGCCTCGCCTACGTCGGCATAACGCGGGCCGAAGAAATCTGCACTATCAGTTTCGTGGCGAACCGGCGGATCTACAATCAGTGGCAAACCGCCCTTCCCTCGAGGTTCATCGACGAACTTCCGGCGGATCATGTGGACGTGCTGACCCCTCCGGGACTATACGGCGGCAGTTTTGGATCAGCGGCAAACAAGAATTTTGACGGCGTAATGCGGGCCAGTGATCTGGAAACGAGGGCGCAAAAGGCTGACGTTTACAACTCGCCGGGGTGGAAGCGCATGCAATCGCGCACGCAGCGGCCCCATGCGAATCCGGCGGTTGCACGAAATGTGGTCGATGCGGAAGTGGTTCCCTTTGGTCTAGGCGACCGCGTGTTTCACCAGAAATTTGGCTATGGCGCGGTGATCGAAGTGGACGGTGATAAATTAACAGTCGCGTTCGAAAAGGCCGGCCAGAAGAAAGTTATCGCAAGTTACGTGACCGGCGCTGGCGAAGTGCCGTTTTAGGGGAGGCAACAGATGAACACGATTATTGGTCCGGACGGAGTGCAACGCTGTCGTTGGAGCGATGCGGCACCGGAATTTCTGCATTATCACGACACCGAATGGGGTTTTCCCGTCAGCGACGATCGCCGCTTGTTCGAAAAACTGTGTCTGGAGAGTTTTCAGTCAGGTCTAAGCTGGCGCACCATCCTTGCTAAACGCGAGAATTTTCGCGCCGCGTTTGCCAATTTCGATATTAACATTATGGCGGATTTCACAGCTGATGATGTGGAGCGTTTGCTGCAAGATAAAGGCATTGTGAGGCATCGCGGCAAGATTACTGCGGTGATAAATAATGCAGCGCGGGCACAAGAGATTGTGGCCGAGGAAGGCTCGTTAGCAGCGTTCATTTGGCGATTTGAACCGGACGCCAGCCAGTTGGGAGAGCCGCAAACAGCCTCGACCTCCGTCGAATCCATTGCGCTGTCGAAAGAATTGAAAAAACGCGACTGGAAATTCGTCGGGCCGACGACAGTTTATGCGTTCATGCAGGCGATGGGGTTGGTCAATGATCACGCAACGGGGTGCGCGATGCGTGACAAGGCCGAGCAGGATCGGCAAATTTTTGCGCGACCATAATTGCGATTTAGGTCCGGTTTGAGCCCTTGTCGGTCATCAGTTTTTTTGGCCCAGAGACTATTTAAACTAAAAGAGTAACTGATTACTCTGGTTGGCTTGAGCGCAAAAACTAAAGCTTGGCCCCCATATATCTAACTCCCTGAACAGGGTTGTGGTAATAGGCCGGGATATCTTCAAATCCAAACTTTTCATACAGTTTCTGTGCCGGAGTCATGAATTCGCCAGTGTCCAAAACGGCTTCGTTGTAGCCTAAATCTTTTGCACACTTCAAAATCTCACGTACCAGCCGGTTTCCCAGTGCATTTCCTCTTGCTATAGGCAAGACGTAAAGTCGTTTAATTTCACAGATATTCACTTGGAACTTTCGGACAGCAACACAGCCAACAACATTCTCGTCGTCAGTATACGCCAGAAGTAATTCGCCAAACGGATTAGAGTATTTCCCTGGTAATCCTGCGAGTTCTTGGTCGATTCCTTGAAATTCAAGACTGATATTGTGTTCATTTTCCAGCCAATCAGCGTATGATCGAAATAGTAGTTTTGTATCCGCGATATGTTGAGGCGTTCTTGCTGGAAAAATGGTGATGTTCATACTGGCCACCTAAATATTTGTTTGTTTTGAAATTATTTAAATTTCTCGGAATTTGCGGTAGCGATCAACCCCCAACGACTGGCCTAGTTTGAACGTTAGTGCATAATTGTTCTTTGGTCCATTGAGACGATGTTTTCCGGAGCCTTTGGATGGCGGCTTAGGGTCTATTCTGTTGAAAAACTCGAAGATTTGACTGTTCCGCTTGGCAGGCGAATTTGTTTACTCCCCGCTTTCACACGGTTCTTCTGATAAGGTTATGGTTTGGTGCCAGCTTAGCGAGCTTTTTGAGGTTT
>JAESQH010000195.1 GCA_016765235.1 Paracoccaceae bacterium | reverse complement strand
TGTTTCTATCGCTGGTTATGTTGCCGTTTTTGGGGACGGATTATGGTAAAGGCGCGGTGCGCTGGTACTCGCTCGGGTTTATTTCGTTGCAACCTTCAGAGTTTATCAAGCCGACGTTTGTGTTGTTTTCCGCATGGCTGATGTCTGCGAGTGTTGATCTTGACGGCCCACCGGGGCGGTTGATGTCGTTCTTTGCGGCCATTGCGTTAACGCTTTTACTGGCGTTGCAACCAGATTTCGGACAAGCGGTTTTAGTCCTTGCAAGCTGGATATTGATGTATTTTATTGCAGGCGCGCCGATGTTGCTTTTAATTCTATTAGCCGTCGGAGTCGCCGGTGCTTCGACATTTGCTTATCAAAACTCTCCGCATGTTGCGAAGCGCATCGATGGATTTTTGAATCCTGAAATTGATCCGACATCCCAAATGGGTTTCGCCAGCAATGCTATTCAGGAGGGTGGGATCTTTGGTGTTGGTGTTGGTGAAGGATCGGTAAAATGGTCTTTGCCCGATGCGCACACTGATTTCATTATTGCCGTAGCGGCTGAGGAGTACGGCTTGATTTTCAGCTTGTTCATCATCAGTTTGTTCATGGTTATCACCATACGCTCGTTATTGCGCCTCGTGCGCGAACGCGACCCGTTTGTTCGGATTGCAGGCGTCGGTCTTACGTCTTTGCTGGCCATGCAGGCGCTAATCAACTTGGGCGTTGCGGTGCGATTGTTGCCAGCAAAAGGCATGACATTGCCGTTCGTAAGCTATGGCGGTTCGTCATTAATCGCGGCGGGTATGATGTTGGGCATGTTGCTGGCTCTGACACGCCGACGCCCACAAGACGAAATGAGCGAAATTCTGACGAGGGCGCAGTGATGGCCCCTTTGTTGATCATAGCGGCAGGCGGTACGGGCGGACATATGTTCCCCGCGCAAGCATTGGCCGAAGAAATGCTGTTGCGTGGTTGGCGGGTTAAATTATCAACCGATGCCCGCGGCAACAGGTATTCCGGTGGCTTTCCCGATGAAGTGAAGCGGGAGGTTGTGTCTTCGGCTACTCCGTCACGTGGCGGGCCATTGGCAAAACTGGCCATGCCATTTCGCATTGCCAGCGGGGTGTTTTCGGCGTTACGCAGTCTGAGGGCGGATAGCCCGACCGTGGTTGTCGGGTTTGGTGGCTATCCGGCAATTCCGGCGATGACGGCGGCGCGCCTGTTAGGTTTACCGCGCATGATCCACGAACAAAACGGCGTGCTAGGGCGCGTGAACGGGTTGTTCGCGACGCAGGTTAATGTCGTTGCGTGCAGTGTTTGGCCGACCGAACTACCAGCGAAAACCAATGCGGTACATACCGGAAATCCGGTTCGTGGTGTGGTTTTGGAACATGCGGCGGCCCCATACCATGTTCCCGGTGACTATCCGATGAACTTGCTTGTCATCGGTGGTTCGCAAGGTGCGAGCATTCTTTCTAATGTGGTTCCCAAGGCTATTGCGCTGTTGCCTCAGGCACTGAAAGCGCACCTAAATGTGTCCCATCAGGCGCGTGCGGCGGATCAGGATACTGTCGTCGCAGCTTACGAAGCGATGGGTGTAAACGCTGATGTGCAACCGTTTTTTGACGACATTCCGGTGCGAATTGATGCCGCGCAACTTGTTGTGTCGCGGGCGGGGGCCAGTTCGATTGCGGATTTGACGGTTATCGGTCGGCCCTCCATTCTGATACCGTTGGCGATTGCCGTGCGGGATGAACAAACGGCAAATGCGCGGGCGTTGGTAGATTCTGGTGGTGCGTTCCTGATACCCGAATCGGAGCTGACGGCTGAAGAGCTTTCGGGGCATATCAAGGCTATACTGTCGGATGCCGAGGGTGCTATTGCGATGGCGCAAGCGGCGGCGGCGCAGGGGAAACCTGACGCGACGCAAGCACTTGCCGATTTGGTTGAAAGCCTGAAAAAGGATTGATGCGTTGAATACAGAAACCCGCCTTCCACAAGACATCGGCCCGATCCATTTTGTTGGCATCGGCGGTATTGGCATGTCCGGCATCGCCGAGGTTCTGCTTAGTCATGGTTATACCGTGCAGGGCTCTGATCTGAAAAGCAGCGCAATTACTGTGCGTCTTGAGAAAAAGGGCGCCAAGGTGTTTGTCGGTCAAAGTCCGGAGAATCTGGAGGGCGCAGAGGTGATCGTAATCTCTAGCGCCATTAAACCGGGTAATACGGAACTGGATGCAGCGCGCGCGCAAGGTTTACCGGTAGTGCGACGGGCTGAAATGCTGGCTGAACTGATGCGCTTAAAATCGAATATCGCCGTTGCGGGAACGCATGGAAAGACGACGACGACGTCTATGGTCGCGGCGCTGCTGGACGGTGGCGGGATTGACCCGACAGTGATTAACGGCGGAATAATCCACGCTTACGGGTCTAACGCGCGCATGGGCAAAAGTGACTGGATGGTCGTTGAGGCGGACGAAAGCGACGGTACGTTTAACCGCCTGCCAGCAACGATTGCCATCGTCACCAACATCGACGCCGAGCATATGGATCATTACGGCAGTTTTGATGCGCTGCGCGAAGCCTTCTATACTTTTGTTTCCAACATTCCGTTCTATGGCATCGCGGTTTGCTGCACGGACCATCCAGAAGTGCAAAGCCTTGTCGGGCGGATTAATGATCGCCGTGTTGTAACCTATGGGTTCAACCCGCAAGCTGACGTGCGTGCGGAGAATTTGCGTTACGAAAACGGCTCTGCGTGTTTTGATGTCGAGTTGAAGTCCGAAGGTGAGCGGATAGACGGTTTGTGTTTGCCAATGCCCGGCGATCACAATGTTACCAATTTGCTGGCGGCGATTGCGGTTGCCAGACATTTGGGGGTCAGCGCCGACGATATCAAAGCTGCGGTGGCAGCGTTCCGAGGAGTGAACCGCCGTTTTACCCGTGTCGGGGAATGGAACGGGGCGATGATTATTGATGATTATGCGCACCATCCTGTTGAGATTGCTGTGGCACTGAAAGCTGCGCGTCAATCGGGTGATGGGCGTGTGATCGCGATACATCAACCGCATCGCTACACCCGCCTTCGCGATCTGTTCGATGAATTTTGTGGGTGCTTTAACGACGCTGACGTTGTCGCGATTACCGATGTATATGCCGCTGGCGAAGAGCATATTGACGGGGCTGACGGTAATGCGCTGGTTGCCGGTTTGGTAACTCATGGCCACCGAAATGCGGTTGCGCTTGAAGGGGAAACAAACCTCGCCGGGTTCGTTCGCGAGTACGCGCAGCCCGGTGATATTGTGATTTGCCTTGGCGCAGGAACGATCTCCGCTTGGGTAAATGATCTGCCTGCGGCGCTTGCGAATGGGTAACCTGCTCTCTCGGTTGCCCGAGGTTGAGGGCAAGTATACCGAAAATCGGGCGATGGACAGCTTAAGCTGGTTGCGCACTGGTGGGCCGGCCGAGATTTTATTCCAACCGGTACATATGGCGGATTTGGCGGCTTTCATGAAAGGTCTGCCAGCGGATATTCCGGTTCTGCCAATTGGCGTTTGTTCCAACATGATTATCCGCGATGGCGGCATCAAAGGCGTCGTAATTCGGTTAGGGCGCGGCTTTAACGGTTTTGAGGTTATAGCGAATGGAAATATTCGGGCAGGGGCCGCGGCGCTGGATGCGCAAGTAGCTAAGAAAGCGGCAGATGAAGGCTTTGACCTTGCGTTTCTGCGAACTATTCCAGGTAGTATTGGCGGCGCAATCAAGATGAACGCTGGTTGTTATGGGGTTTATATGGCTGATGTTTTCGTCAGTGCTACGGCTGTTACGCGGGCGGGTAAAATTGTTACGCTGAAGTCTGAGGATATGGATTTTACCTACAGGTACTCAGCGTTACCCGACGACACCATGATTGTGCAATGTGTGTTGAAAGCCCCGAAAGTCGAGCCAGAAGCGATCCATCGAAAAATGGAAGAAGCCTTGGCGCGGCGCGCTGAAAGCCAGCCGACGAAGGAGCGTTCCTGTGGCTCCACCTTCCGAAACCCGGCCGGATTTTCATCGACGGGGCAGGCGGATGATGTGCATGATTTGAAAGCGTGGAAAGTCATTGAAAACGCAGGATTACGCGGTTATCGCCTTGGCGGGGCGCAAATGTCTGAAATGCATCCGAATTTTTTGATTAATACGGGCGATGCCACATCGGCAGATCTCGAAAATTTAGGCGAATTGGTACGAAAAAAGGTTGCCCAAAACAGCGGTATAACGCTAGAATGGGAAATTATGCGTGTAGGTGAAAAATCACCCACGTAATTGACCCCAACAAGCCATAAGGCACGGGGCAGATTGAGGCGGTTATGTCGAGCAGGACAGTCAACCGCATCGCAGTGTTATTAGGTGGTCCGTCCGCCGAGCGGGAAGTCTCGCTTGTTTCGGGCCGTGAATGCGCAGTTGCGTTGCGGGAAGAAGGATTCGAGGTGGTCGAGATCGACGCGGGGGATGACCTTGCGACGCGGCTTCTTGATGTTCAGCCAGATGTTGTTTTCAACGCGCTACACGGTCGGTGGGGTGAAGACGGCTGCGTGCAAGGTATGCTGGAATGGCTGAACCTGCCGTACACACATTCCGGCGTACTGGCGTCAGCTTTGGCGATGGACAAGGACCGTAGCAAGCGGACGTTTGCAAACGCCAATTTACCCATAGCAAAAAGTATTTTAGTTGATCGAGTTGCCGCCAGCAATGCACACCCGATGGACCCTCCATACGTTGTTAAACCAAACAACGAAGGATCGTCCGCCGGGGTGTACCTGATTGATAAAGGCGCCAACAGCCCTGCGAAACTTTCGGAAGATATGCCCGATGTCGTGATGGTCGAGGAATTCATACGTGGCCGCGAATTGACGGTCGCCGTGATGGACGGCAAAGCACTAACGGTTACGGATATTTTGACGACCGGATGGTATGACTACGACGCGAAGTATGTTGAGGGGGGGTCCACGCATGTGGTGCCCGCCGAATTGCCTGCGGATATTTTCGCCGCCTGTCTAGATATTGCGGAGCGCGCCCATAAAGCATTGGGGTGCAAGGGCGTTAGTCGCGCGGATTTCCGATGGGATGACGAGCGCGGGATAGATGGTTTGGTCTTGTTAGAGGTTAACACACAACCGGGAATGACACCAACATCATTGGCACCTGAACAGGCTGCGCATTGTGGAATGACGTTCGGTAAATTTTGCCGTTGGTTAGTGGAGGATGCATCATGCGCGCGGTAGTTCCCTACGCAGACCCGTCGCCGTCGCTGCTTCGGTATCGATTTGAGAGATTGTGGTTGAAGCGATCCGTTCGCCAATTGGTGCGACTGTGGTTGCCTTTAATCGTGGCGGGCACGGTGATATTTTCGGTTTCCAACAATTATACGATCCGCGAAATTTTTCAAACCAAAAGTACACAAATGTACGAGGCTGTGTCCGCGCGGCCCGAACTTCAGGTGACGAAAGTGGTGTTCCCGGATGTGTCAGACGATTTGCAGCAGCAGATTTTGACGGTCACAGGGCTAAAATTCCCAATTAGCTCGATGAAGCTGGATGTTGGTGCTCTTAAACGCGCAGTCGAAACGCTCGATGCTGTTGAAACAGCACAGGTACGGGTTTTGGGTGGTGGAGCATTGGAAATTTTAACGGTCGAGCGTGATCCGATTATGGTCTGGCGCGATGGCGACGTGTTGCGGTTGATCGACAACGAAGGGCGTCGTGTGGCCGATATCGCACGGCGATCAGCGCGCGTGGACCTGCCGCTGATTGTTGGTCTTGGCGCTGATTTGGAAGTGGCCGAGGCGATGAATCTTATTCGCGTAGCTGCCCCGATTTCCGATCGTGTTCGTGGGCTGGTTCGAATTGGTGAACGTCGCTGGAATTTGGTCCTGGATCGTGGGCAAACGATAATGTTGCCCGAATTCGGAGCCGTCAGTGCTTTGCGCCGCGTAATCGGGTTGCATCAAGCCGAAGATTTACTGAACCGCGATGTACTGAGCGTTGATATGCGCAACTCCAATCGCCCCATTTTACGCCTGACCGATAAAGCAATTTCCGAGTTGCGTCGCTTGCGAACCGAAGTCAAAGGAGAAGATGCATGACCCCAAGTCTTTTTGAAATGCAACGCGAGATGCGTACCCGCCGCGAAGCAGCCGTGCGCCGTGGTGTTGTCGCCATTTTGGATATCGGGACCTCGAAAGTGGCCTGTCTGGTTTTGCAATTTGCACCAAACGTGAATGCCGAACCGAAAAGTTCCGATGCTGTGACTGTGCCAACGATGGGCGCGTTCCGCGTTGTCGGAGTTGGTACGA
>JAESQH010000194.1 GCA_016765235.1 Paracoccaceae bacterium | reverse complement strand
TTTGGAAGACAACCAGAAAGTCACTTACGAATTAGAAGCTGGCCGCAATGGTAAAGAATCTGCGACTGCTCTTGCACTCGCATAAGCTGATTTTGACGGGGATTCCTGTCACTCAATAATATTAAAGCGGCGGTTCGAACAACGTTCAGATCGCCCTTTTTTTGCGCATTCATATGCAAAACCAGCCTAGCAACGCGGGTCAGCAGCGCGGCTAAATCTTCGAGATATTGGGGGAATGCGGAATAAAGGGCAGTGATATCGCCGCCTAATATTTGGAGTTTTGCTTGTGATCCATCCCTAAAAGGGGTTTGTGCCGCTGTTTTCGAACCTTTATTTCCAGACATTTTTTACCAAATGGAGGAGACGATTCTTTCTCATACTTCTCATGATAACCTCAAAGTTGGTTATCTAGGACAGCCCCTATAAATATTTTGGGAAATGGTACCAGCGACCCGAATTGAACGGGTGGCCTCTTGATCCACAATCAAGCGCTCTAACCAACTGAGCTACGCCGGCACATAACGAAAACTTCGTATTGCGCGGAAGTAATCAGATTTTGCAGCATGGTCAATACCGAACTGACGCCATTTGCGCCCTATCGCGGGTTTTTGCAGAAATGTAGCAAGCGGTAACAGCGCGCGCCGGAAATTCTTTCCTTGAATACTTCGCTTGGGGCCAGTAGCCATGCACAAACCAAGGAGAAGAATTATGGGTATTAACAGCGAGAGTGATGTTTCGGCGAATTTACAGATCGGCCCCACCGATCTTGGCATGGTGCGGTTATTTATTGATACCGGCAAGTTGGAAATCCCGCTGGATTTCGAACCCGAAGAAGCCGAAGAGATCGCAGACGAATTACGCGCGGCAGCCACGCGCGCTCGTGCAATGGCCTCCAAAGGCAAGTAATCATTCCTCCAAAACCCCTAGCGCATTCAACCTGTCGAGGTACCGCTTTGCCTGCATCTGCGGCGTAAATTCGGTGCGAAGCAACTTCTGACCGCATAGCGCTTTGATGTGCGCTTCAAACGGATTGTCCCGAACATTTTGCATCGTGTTTGCCAGCGCCTCTACGTCGATTTCGGCCCATTGTGCGTTTTTGAGCGGAGTGATCGTTTCACGGATGCCAGCGTTAACCAATTTGTAAGGTACGGGAAAAGCGGTCTCAGCATTGCAAATTTCCTGCGTGCCGGAATAATCGGTGACGATCACGGGGCGGGCGTAGGAAAGCGCATAGGCGGGGATATACCCAAAGCCTTCAGCCCTGTGTGGGGAAACGATGCAATTAGCCCGTTTAATCAGCGCAAGCAACGCGTTAAAAGGCAACATGCGTTCATCCACGATCACGCGAGGGTCGCGTTGCGCGATGGCTCTGATCTGATGCATTTGTCCGTTCGGGTCCCCCCAATGCGAGGGATCAATTGGTGTAGTTTTGATTATCAGCCGCGCGTTTTGGGTGCTGGGAAACGCCGCTAAAAACGCCTGAACCGCCGCCAGTGGATTCTTACGCTCGACTGAAGAATGCGCATCGAAACACATCAATATCACATAGTTGCCAGCATGAATTCCATATTCTTCCATATTAGATGCCGGAACGACGGGTAACGATATCGCTTTGCCTACATTCACAACCGGACAACCGTAAACCTTGTTGTAAATTTTCTGAACATAACGGCTTGGCACCCAAACCTCATGTAGTATTTTACCAGCTTGCAGGTGCGAGCGGGGGAGGACCTCCAACTCCCAAAGCAAGAATCCGATATGCAGGGAATTGTCTGCGCGTCGCATCTGGTGCGGAATTTGGTCTGCGTTGATATGGTGCAAAGTCAGTGGACGGCGCAAGCGACGAGTGGCCAATTTGTGGGCCATGGATGTGGGAATGCCGGCCAAAGCAAAAGCATCAGCGCTCATTAAAGTATTGCGCGCCAAGCCGCTTTGACCATCTGTTATCCCGCGAATATGTACAATATTTTCCTGAATAGGGGGCGGTTGTGTGTGTTTGGTGGTCAACCTATTAAGCAACTCTCGCGGGGCTTCAGTTGTGTCGGCATATCGGCCGCTGTGGCGGGCGAAAATTTGGATCAATGCCACCAACAATAAGGAAACCCAATGTGGTGTATGCCGGGCATCCGGATCGCGCAGAAAAACGCACTCTTTCGCGCGGGTTGCTATAAACAGCGCCAGTTTAATGCGCCGCCACTCTTCCATTCTACGGTTGCGCCAACGCGGCTTGTCGATGGTGTCAAACCCCAAGCCAGCGGGATAAATGATCGCGGTGAACGGCGTTTTGGTCATCTTGTCCACCGCCGCAATCGTTTCAGCCCACAATCGGCGGCTGCGAAACCGCAAAGGAACCAGCGCAGATGTGGGGGCGTTGGCGACGGTAACCACGATATTATTGTTTTTCACCAGTCGCGCTGCCAGCTCACGCGCGGGCGGTGGGCGATGGTTAGCGGGTGTAAACCGGCCCAGAATAACGTACCTTTCCCGTGCTCTGCTTTCCTGCACGGCATCCACCAAAATAGAATCAATTGTCAGGGATTTATCAAAAAGCACGGGAACCTCGGCGTATCTGCCCTCCCGTTATTCGTGAATTGTTGTAATATTTGGTTAATATTCCTGCACCCCCTTCATTTATTCCACAATAGGGCTTAGATTAGTCAGTGGCGGGTGCTGACCTTCGCGTGAGAGGCCTACATCCTAGTGGCCTTAAATCTTTGAAAGGGAGCTGGCTCTGTGATTGGTCGTGGCCTAACACACCCGGTGCCCACCTGTGTACGCAGGCTCACAAGGATAAGTCACCTCCACGGTCGAGACGGGCCCGCCACTTGATTTCAGACCTAAAAGCCCTCGCCCGCACGGAGGGTTTTGAACGCCGCAAGGCCGCGCACGCGGTGCGCGGCGATTGTGCCAACCTTGCGACAAAGCATTTACTGTCTTATCTCGCAGATAAGGGCGCGGGGCTGGTGATTTCGGGATATATGCCGATCCGTACTGAAATTGACGTGCTGCCCGCGATGAACGCATTGCATGGGGCTGGGCACCGGATTTGTGTGCCCGTCATCATACGCGCGGGCTTACCATTATCGTTTCGCGAATGGACACCGGATTGCGAGATGATTACCGGACCGTTCGGAGCGAAGGTGCCGTCGACTGGAGATTGGTTGGCCCCCGAAGTGCTGATCGTGCCGCTTGTCAGCTTTGATATGCAAGGATTCCGCTTGGGCTATGGTGGCGGATACTACGACCGGTCACTGGAGTTGCTACGCAAAAAGAAGCCCACCTTGGCGGTGGGCTACGCCTATTCCGGTCAGATGGGCGACGTGCCGGTCGAAATCACGGATCAACGTTTAGACGCGATGGTGACAGAAAGTGGTATTACCGAATTTGCCTTTTAAGCTCGTTTTCAGCGCAGGATCCATGCGTGTGTTTAACCGAAATGCGGCTAGCGCGCCGCATTTGGCGCAAGTTGACACAATTGCAATGAAATAGCCACAAAGTTGACCGCAACCTGCCTAACGTTGGCCACGTGAATCACCTAAAACACCCGTGAGCAGGTAGTAACAATCGTGTCAGTAATCCGTAGCTGTTCGTTTCATGCTGGCACTATTTGGTCCCTGTATGTGAAAAGCCAACCGCGCGCCGTTGCCCCAAGTTATGGCGCGCGGTTGGTCACATTATAGGCGGCACAATGTGGTCAGCTTCGCTGGAATAAATGCCGCAACGTTAGTGCGAATAGGCCGAAGCCCATTACCGCATAACTTAGCAAAACAGTGATAGAGGCGAAGGGTTGCAGCGCTCCGATGTACGTCGAAAGTAGCACTGATGTGCTAACAAACACCGAAGCTATCAACAAGAAACTGCGCCAGCGAAACACATGTGGCAAAATCGTGGGCAGTGGTGCGCGACGGGAAATTTTTAGACTCTTGATGAACAAAATAGTTAACAAAATATAAAGGGCGAGCACTGCGATATGCCCTGCCATGTCAGGGTATTTCCCCGCGCTGAGCATCCCCAGGAATAAATATTGCGATATCATCACCCCCAATATCCACCGGAATTGCGTTTTGTTTGGCAGCAATTGTTGCATGCTAAAGCGGTTCAAACCGCGCTTGCGCCAAAATAAAATGAGCGCCGCTACGATAGTTAAGTTTACGCCGCCGACTGACAGCGCCATTTCGACAGAGCCCATGTTGATCGATTGGAACACCCCCGCGGCAACTGCCAGCATGATCAAAGATTTACGGGTTGTTAATCGAGCCACGTCTATCGTTGATCCAGCGTCACGGGTCAGTACGGTTTCGCCCAGAATGACGGGGAGGATGAAGGCGAACACCGGATGCCAAAAAGCCACCAACACTAGGGTTTCGATCACACCGACCTCAAACAGAAGAATCGGTGGCGGATCACCCCAACCAGCCCAAAGGACGCCGGTGGCGTAAGCCTCATACATGCCAAACAATGCGCCCGCCAGATACAGAGTGTGGAAGCGCGGTTTTCCACATCGGTAAACCAGATAGGCAAAGACCAGTATGTGCGTCGTGTATAGTGGTGTGACCATCAAGATGCCCCAAACACCGTTTATCGGCAGGAACGGAAAAGGGGTTGAACCAGATATGACCTCGGCAAAGAATGTTGAAAAGATGCCGAGCATCAGCCAGAACAGTAACTTGGTTTTGAATGCCGGATTTTCCATACTTACCGCCATGCGGTCTTTAGCCAATCAGCAATATCGCGAATACATGCGTTACCTTGCGGGACCACTTTGCACAGGCTGATGAACGCGTGGATTTGGCCGGGATACTGGATGTGTTTTACATCGATCCCCTCGGCTGTCAGGCGCTCCGCATACATATCCCCATCGTCGCGCAGCGGGTCAAATCCGCCAGTAACGATGCAGGCTTTGGGCTGATCGACCACAGTTTCCCTGAGTGCCGGCGACAGCCTGATATCCAAAATATCGTCAGGGCCACGGGTATATAGATCGAGAAAATACTGCATCCGATCTTTTGGCAAGATATAGGCGTCGCGCAACTCCTCCATCGAATCCGTTATCATGCGCCCATCCAGCGCCGGATAGATCAAGACTTGCAATTCCGGAGTGCGCTCCCCGTTTATGGCGGTTTGCTGACAGACGACAGCGGCAAGGTTTCCGCCGGCGCTATCGCCGCCAACCCCGATGCGTTCAGGGTCGCCTCCAAGACTGGCAGCGTTCATACGCACCCATTTATAAGCCGCTATCGCATCGAGCGGGGCACTTGGGAACTTGTGTTCGGGTGCCAG
The DNA here is from genome assembly GCA_016765235.1 of Paracoccaceae bacterium. Classification (GTDB taxonomy): domain Bacteria; phylum Pseudomonadota; class Alphaproteobacteria; order Rhodobacterales; family Rhodobacteraceae; genus NORP23. The sequence continues at coordinate 6,236 of JAESQH010000194.1, read as the reverse complement.
TCGATAATCAATCGAGATAACGATGCACCCAGCCCATTTCGCGAGCTTCCCGCAAACGCCATCGTGGCTGTCCAGATCACCTTGAACCCAGCCGCCACCGTGGAAATATACCAAGATTGGCCGTGGGCGATGTTTGGCAGGGCCGCTGTAAATACGGGCGTTAAGCGGCCCCTCCGCACCGTCAATCACGATGTTTTCTTTGCGGAACAATTCGGGGCTAGGTTCATCGAACAGGGTAACGGCTTTGGTAGTTAACTTCCGGCTTTCCTCCACCGTTGGTACCACCTGTGGCCGTGTTGCCCGGGCGAACCGCCCAACGGCCTGTGCTTTGGCGTCAAGCGTGTGCGCGCCCAGCGTTTCGCGCCGCCCAAGGTAGACCAGCTTCATCACAGGCTCCGGTAGGTACGCCGTTACCAACGCCCACAATATTGCAAGTTTGCCCAAATTTGATCCTCCCGAAGTGTGTTTCGGGAAGGCTACAAGGGGCAGGCTGTGGGCGCAAGAAAGGCTTAACGCGGTGCCATCCGGATTGCCCCGTCAAGGCGGATAACTTCGCCGTTCAGCATAGGGTTCTGCACGATGTGCGCGACCAGCGCGGCGTATTCATTCGGGTCACCTAAACGAGAAGGGAACGGCACTTGCGCACCAAGTGCGGCTTGCACATCTTCGGGCATGCTCGCCAGCATCGGCGTTAGGAACAAGCCCGGCGCGATGGCCATAACACGGATGCCGCTGCGCGATAGATCGCGGGCCATAGGGATAGTCATTGCGGCAACCCCGCCCTTGGAGGCGGCATAGGCGACTTGCCCGATCTGCCCTTCGAAGGCTGCGACCGACGCGGTGTTGATGATTACGCCGCGTTCGCCATCGTCGTTCAGGGGGGCCGTTTTGGACATGCCCGTGGCCGATTGGCTGGATACATTGAACGTGCCGATCAGGTTAACGCTAATGGTTTTGGCGAACACGTCTGGTTGGTGATAATTTCCGTCACGATCCACGGTTTTGGCCGCGAACGCGATGCCCGCGCAGCTAACACAAATACGTTCTTGCCCATGAATTTGGCGTGCATGCGCAAACGCGACAGACACGCTTTCCGCGTTCGACACATCGACATTGCAGAACAGCCCGCCGATTTCCTTTGCAACCTGCTGCCCACGTTCTGCATTCATATCGAAGATCGCCACGCGCACACCCTGATCGGCCAAGGCCCGTGCCGTAGCTTCGCCCAAACCCGATGCGCCGCCAGTTACGACGGCAGCTAACTTGCTGGAAAGTTTCACGCAGGCACCTCGATCGCGATGGCCGTGCCTTCACCGCCACCAATACAAATTGCAGCGATGCCTTTGGTTTTGCCGTGATGCTCCAACGCGTGCAGTAAGGTGACGACAATCCGCGCACCAGATGCCCCGATAGGATGGCCGAGCGCGGTCGCGCCGCCGTTAATATTCATCTTGTCGCGCGGAATTCCCATCTCGTGCATGAAGGCCATTGGGACAACGGCGAAGGCCTCGTTAACCTCCCAAATGTCCACATCATCGACTGACCAACCAATACGTTCCATCAGCTTCTTCGCGGCAGGGATAGGGGCCGTGGTGAACCAACCCGGTTCTTGTGCGTGGCTGCCGTGGCCCAAAATTCGCGCACGAATTTTCAATCCACGCGCTTTGGCCTCGGATTCGCGCATCAGCACCAACGCCGCCGCGCCGTCCGAAATAGACGAAGCATTCGCCGCCGTGATCGATCCATCTTTCTTGAACGCAGGTCGCAGGTTTGGGATTTTTTCTGGCCGCGCATTGCCGGGTTGTTCGTCAACGCTAACGGTCACCTCGCCCTTGCGGGTTTTGATGGTAACCGGGGTAACCTCCGCATCAAACGCTCCGCTTTCAATAGCCTCAACAGCATTCGACAGGGATTTCAGCGCATATTCATCTTGGTCCTCGCGGGTAAACTGGTATTTCTCGGCGCAATCCTCGGCAAAACTGCCCATCAGGCGGCCCTTTTCGTAAGCGTCTTCCAACCCGTCGAGGAACATATGGTCGATCACCGCCCCATGCCCAATCCGCGCCCCTTGCCGCATTTTTGGCAGCAAGTAAGGGGCGTTGGTCATGCTTTCCATCCCGCCCGCGACTACAATTTTTCCGTTGTCAGCCAGCAATTGATCATGCGCCGTCATAACGGTTTTCATGCCGGACCCACACATCTTGTTCAACGTTGTGGCGGGCACTTCTTGCCCCAAACCACCGGCAAAACCGGCCTGTCGCGCGGGGGCTTGGCCTTGGCCAGCAGGCAAAACGCACCCCATTAACAGCTCGTCAACATTGGCAGGGGCAACGCCACCGCGATCCAGCGCAGCGCGGATCGCCTCCCCGCCCAACTCGGCGGCTGTGGCACCTGATAAAGCGCCTTGAAAGCCACCCATAGGCGTGCGGGCGGCGCCGACGATTACAATTGGGTCAGACATGGTAAGTCTCCGTTAAGAACTGAACGTATGGTCAGTTACGCTACGCCCCATTTCGCAATAGGTCCAGCGTGGCCACGGATTTAAACGCAACGTCGTTAGTCCGATTGCGCCCCGCGCTCGCGATAAGGTGTTGTGGAAAAATGCATCCTGTAGCACTTGGAAAAATGCGAGGGCGAGGTGAAACCACTGGCCAGCGCCACATTGATCACTGACATATCCGTCTGCAACAACAAGTTTCGCGCTTTCTCCAGCCGCAACTCCATATAATACCGCTTAGGCGAGCGGTTCAGATAACGCCTAAACAAGCGTTCCAACTGCCGCGTGGAGATACCAACATCGTCAGCAAGAATAGCGGGGGAGATCGGCTCCTCCAGATTATCCTCCATCATTTTGATGACGGTGGAAAGTTTCGCATGCCGCACCCCGATGCGGGTCGGGATGGACAGCCGCTGTTGGTCTTTGTCCGTGCGCACGGTCGTGTAAATCATCTGATCGGCGATACCGTTGGCCAAATCCGTTCCGTGGTCATTGGCAATCAGGCGCAGCATCAAATCCGCCGCCGCCGTACCGCCTGCGGATGAATAGCGGTTCTTGTCTATGGTGTAGATCGAGGTCGTAATCTCGTGATCCGGGAAATCCTCGATAAAACTCTCGCGGTTTTCCCAGTGGATGGTTGACCTGCGCCCGTCCAGCAACCCCGCTTTTGCCATAAGGTAGGTCGCCGTACAAAGCCCGCCAATCGGCATGCCCTTGCGCGCCTCGCGCCGTATCCAGTTCAACATGCGCGGCGTGACAGCAGGTTTGATGCTTAGCCCACCACAGAACAGAATGGTTTCGGTACGGCCAACTTCCTCCAACCCCATATCGACGCTTAAAGTAACCCCTGCCGAACATGTTACCGAAATTCCGTCGTCCGACGCCAGCCGCCATTCATAGATTTTCTGACTCGATAAACGGTTCGCAATTCGCAGCGGTTCAATCGCGCTGGTGAACGCCATCAGCGAAAATTTGGGCAGTAACATGAAGACGAATTTCGACACTTCTGGGTCGTTTGAACCAACCATTTGCAGCCTCGCAAAAATAAGATGGCACGTCGGCAATTTGCGACGTCGCAAACTCAGCTTTAGTGATTCTTGGGGTATGGTCAATGGAAATCGCTTCCCCTATAACTGCCGAGCAATTTTTATGGATAGGAGCATGACCATGCCTGCAACTTGGAATAAATCTGACTGGCGCAACAAACCACGCATTCAGATGCCCGAGTATACCGACCCCGCCGCCCTTTCGCGCGTGGAAGAAAAGCTGGCGACTTATCCACCCTTGGTTTTTGCAGGGGAAGCCCGCCGCCTTACCCGCGAGCTTGGCGAGGCGGCCGAGGGCCGCGCGTTCTTGCTGCAAGGTGGCGACTGTGCCGAAAGCTTTGAAGAATTCAACGCAGACCTGATCCGCGACACCTTCAAAGTGATGCTGCAAATGGCTGTGGTGTTGACGTTTGGCGCCAAAAAACCTGTCGTGAAAATCGGCCGCATGGCAGGGCAGTTCGCCAAGCCGCGCTCCGCCAATACGGAAACTATCGACGGTGTTGAGCTGCCATCTTACCGTGGTGATATCATCAACGGTTTTGAATTCACGCCCGAGGCACGCATTCCCGCGCCGGATCGTATGCTGCAAGCCTACACCCAGTCTGCGGCGTCGCTAAACCTTTTGCGCGCCTTCAGCCAAGGTGGCTTCGCGGATATCAAACGTGTGCATCAGTGGACGCTGGATTCGACCAAAGACACAGAAGGTTACGAGGAATACCACGAATTGGCCAACCGCATTGGCGAATCGCTGGCGTTCATCGAATCTGCTGGTGCAGGCGATGCGGAAAGCATGAAACGCGTTAACTTCTACACCAGCCACGAGGCTTTGTTGCTGGAATATGAAGAAGCACTTTGCCGTGTCGATTCCACCACCGATCTGCCTGTCGCCGGTTCCGGCCACATGCTGTGGATTGGTGACCGGACGCGCCAGCTTGATGGTGCGCATGTGGAATTCTGTCGTGGTGTGCAAAACCCCATCGGCATGAAATGTGGCCCGACGATTGAGCCTGACGATCTGATCCGCCTGATTGACAAAATCAACCCGGATAACATCCCGGGCCGCATGACCCTGATCGCGCGTTTTGGTCAAGGCAAGGTCGGCGATCACCTGCCAGCGTTGATCCGCGCTGTGGAACGCGAAGGCAAGAAAGTTGTCTGGTGTTGTGATCCGATGCACGGCAACACGATTAAATCGAACAGCGGCTATAAAACCCGCCCGTTCGAACGTGTTCTGGGCGAGGTTCGCGAATTCTTCGCCGTTCATCAGGCCGAAGGCACCTACGCAGGTGGTGTGCATTTCGAAATGACCGGCAAAGATGTGACCGAATGCACAGGCGGAACCCGCGCAGTGGCCGATGGGGATCTATCGGATCGCTATCACACCGCATGTGATCCGCGCCTGAACGCCTCGCAATCACTGGAACTGGCGTTCCTTGTAGCTAAAGAGCTGCAATCGCGCGAAGAAGCTTAAGGGTTGCAGTTCGTTGTACTTACAGCTTCGGCAGGCGTATCAGATGATTTAGCTGATCGTGCCTGCCAAATGGTTAACGGTGAGTTGAATCGCCTATCAGACAGCGCGGTGGAAATCGCGTTTTCCGGCGATCTTCCGGCGGATTTTCTTGTGGGAGCTCCGGTGGATGTGAACATTGTTCCTGCCACCAACCGCCGCAAAAAATTGTTGATCGCGGATATGGACAGCACCATTATCAATGTGGAATGCATCGACGAACTCGCCGATTACGCAGGCGTCAAAGATGAAGTCGTTGAAATCACCGAACGCGCCTTGCACGGCAAACTGAACTTTGACGAAGCGCTTAACGAACGTGTCGCCCTGTTGAAGGGCATGTCCGAATCCGTGCTGGAACAATGTTACACCGAACGTGTCAGCCTGAACCCCGGCGCAAAAACGCTGGTGCAAACGATGAACAAGTTCGGCGCGATGACAGCACTGGTTTCCGGCGGCTTCGTGTTTTTCGCCAGCCGCGTGGCGCTAGAGGCCGGATTCAAGGTCAGCCAAGCTAACAGGTTAATCTTTGAAGACGGCGCTCTGACTGGCAAAGTCGGCATGCCGATCCTTGGGCAAGAATCCAAGCTGATATCGCTGAATGCATTGTGCGAATCTTACGGCTGCACCCCGGCCGATGTTGTCGCTGTTGGCGACGGCGCAAATGATCGCTCCATGGTCGAAGCGGCGGGATTAGGTGTTGCCTACCACGCCAGACCAGCGCTAGCAGATATCGCGGATGCGCGTCTGTTTCACTCAGACCTGACGGCGTTACTGGCCCTGCAAGGCATTCCCGAGAGCGATTACGCTTAGTCTACCAACTTCAAATAGCTTGCGGATTGCGTCGGGACTTTAGCCCGCGTCGTTCCACCACCAGAAATTGTGCGGAAGGACGACGTGCCATCCATTATGAAACCCGCACCATTTTCGGCAAACCCGAAACTTTGTGTGCTGTGGTCTGTGTTGTCTGGCGTGTTCATATCGACCGTTCGCACATGAAACCGCATCGGGGCCGTGAAGCCGTCTACCGGACCCGTAACGCAACCGATAACACGATTAACATCCCCAAAATCACTGCGGTGCGGCAACATTATCATCTCCGCCCGCGCCTCGTTGCCCATTTTATCAACTGTATCCAGCCCAAGACACGCAATTGCCGCGCGGTCTAATACTTCGGCAACCACCGCCG
>JAESQH010000014.1 GCA_016765235.1 Paracoccaceae bacterium | reverse complement strand
GTGGGTTGGTCGTTTCCGGCACCTCAATGGCGACGGTGGTGGCTCTGAAGGTTGCGCGCGATGTGAAGCTGGCGTTTGCCAATCAAAAGGGCGGGATCGGGGCGGCTGAACTGGTTGGGTATACTTCGGTTCAGACGCATAATTGTGTGGCAAGGGCGTTCGATTTGCTGGGATTGGGCACAGATGCCTTGCGCCTGATCGCGGTGGATGAAAATTTCGAGATGGACATCGCGGCCCTGAAATCTGCGATTGCCGCGGATAAAGCCGCGGGCAAAACGCCGTTTTGTATTGTTGGCACTGCCGGAAGCGTGAATGTCGGCGCGATTGATGATCTCGATGCCATCGCCGATATCGCCAAGGCCGAGGATATCTGGTTTCACGTCGACGGTGCATTCGGGGCCAGCCTGATGTTGTCGGAACCCATGCGCCCCCGCCTGAAAGGTATCACACGGGCGGATTCTCTGGCGTTTGATTTTCATAAATGGTGGCATGTCAATTATGCTGTGGGCTTTGTGCTGATCCGCCACGGCGCGGATCATTTGCGCGCATTTACCATGACGGCGGAATATTTGGCGGGGCAAAAACGTGGATTGGCCGCGGGTGGGCCTTGGCCAGCCGATTACGGGCCGGAATTGTCGCGCGGGTTTAGAGCGTTGAAAGTCTGGACTGTAGTGATGGAGCACGGGGCCGATAAAATCGGGGCCGCCATCAAACATAACTGCGATCTTGGGCAATATCTGGGGCAGGCCGTAACTGCAAACTCGCAGTTAGAGCTATGTGCCCCCGTTGCGCTGAACATTGTTTGTTTTGCATACAAAGCCGACCGCGCGGACATTAACGACGAGATTGTGATGGAGCTGCAAATGCAGGGCATCGCGGCCCCCTCCACCACGATCATCAACGGGCGCACTGTCATCCGGATGTGCATCGCCAACCATCGTACCACGCGCGCCGATATCGACCTAACTTTGGCGGAAATACTGCGCCTAGGTTTTGAACTGTCCAATTGACCCCCACCGCCACATTCCCTATTGAGGCCGCAACAGTTTAGCCAACACACCCGAGGGCGTTATGAACACCGAATTCGCAGGTAAACCGACTTCCTTTCAGGAGATAATCCTGCGACTCCAGAATTACTGGGCCTCAAAGGGCTGCGCGATCCTGCAACCCTACGATATGGAGGTGGGCGCCGGGACGTTTCACCCCGCCACCACGCTGCGATGCCTTGGACCAAAACCATGGGCGGCTGCCTATGTGCAACCTTCGCGCAGGCCCACAGACGGGCGGTATGGTGACAATCCAAATCGCCTTCAGCATTTTTATCAATATCAGGTCATTATCAAACCCAGCCCGCCAGATTTGCAGGCGCTTTATCTGGGGTCGCTTGAGGCCATCGGTATCGACATGGACCTGCACGACATTCGCTTTGTCGAAGACGATTGGGAATCCCCGACGCTGGGCGCATGGGGTCTTGGCTGGGAGGTGTGGTGCGACGGCATGGAAGTCAGCCAGTTCACCTATTTCCAACAAGTCGGCGGGCAGGATTGTAATCCTGTGTCCGGCGAGTTGACCTGCGGTCTGGAACGCCTCGCGATGTATGTGCTGGGCGTGGATCACGTGATGGACATGCCGTTCAACGACCCGCAATCGCCAACGCACTTAAGCTACGGAGATATTTTCTTGCAAACGGAGCAGGAATATTCGCGTTGGAATTTCGATGTGGCGGACGCGGACAAACTGCTAAAATCGTTTGAGGATGCAGAGGCCGAATGTGCTCGCATTCTGGCGGCCCCTATCACGGATCCAAAGACGGGCCGCGACATTATTATGGTACATCCGGCCTATGATCAGGCGATCAAGGCCAGTCACATGTTTAATCTTCTAGACGCGCGCGGCGTGATTTCTGTTACTGAACGCCAAGCCTATATCGGGCGGGTGCGGGCGTTGACTAAATCTTGCGCGGACGCGTTCATTCAAACAAAGGCAGGCACGTTATGAACGGCAAAGTATTCGCAACCGGTTTCTTCGTCTTCGCGGCAATTTTCGGCGGATACCTCTATTATTCGCAGGTTTATGCGTATTACGAAGAGGTAACCGGAGTGACAGAAATCATGGTGCAGGACCGCTCGATTGCCGTCGGGAGTTACGAGGGCATTGACGCCACAAGCTCCGGCTTGAAGCTGCGCGGATGTTTTACCGTGGATCTCGCGGATTTCGAGGGTTTGGCGGTAAGCGACAAGGCGACTCCGCTGTCCGCACCAAGTTGGTTCGACTGTTTCGACATTGCGGCAATTCACGAAGACATCAAAGCGGGGCAGGTTGTGGCCTATCGTGCGGCGGAAAATGAAAAAGACGGGATTGACCGCTTTGTCGCGGTTTACCCGGATGGGCGTGCTTATCAGTGGCGCCAGTTAAATGTTTTGTATCAGGAATAATCATGGCCGATCTTCTGCTTGAAATCTTCTCCGAGGAAATTCCCGCGCGGATGCAAAAGCGTGCGGCGGCTGATCTAAAGAAACTGGTCACCGACGGCATGGTCGAGGCAGGGATCACCTATGAAAGCGCGGCGGCTTTCGCAACCCCTCGGCGGTTGTGCCTAAGCGTAGTGGGGGTTCTGGAAGAATCCCCGACCTTGCGCGAAGAACGCAAAGGACCGCGTGTGGATGCGCCAGAAAAGGCCATCGCAGGTTTCTTGCGCGGGGCCGGTTTAACGCTGGATGATCTAACGGTTCGCGATGACAAAAAGGGCCAGTTTTACGTGGCCGTGATCGAAAAACCGGGGCGGATGGCCAGTGATGTGATTGGCGAAGTTGTCGAGGCGACGATCCGCAGATTCCCGTGGCCCAAATCCATGCGTTGGGGTGCCGGAACTTTGCGCTGGGTGCGGCCGATACATTCGATTTTGAGTATTTTAAGCAAAGAAGAAGGGGCGGAAATTGTTCCTTTTGACATCGACGGAATCGTTTCTGGCGACACCACCGAAGGGCATCGGTTTATGGGCAGCGGGCGTTTTTCTGTGACTTCCTTCGAGGATTACGAGGCGAAGTTGAAAGCGGCGGGCGTGATTTTGAACGCCGAGGACCGTGCTGAAACGATATGGGCGGACGCAACAAATCTGGCTTTTGCGCAGGGGTTTGAAGTCGTCGAGGATGCCGGATTGCTGGCCGAGGTGGCTGGATTGGTCGAGTGGCCCGTCGTGTTGATCGGCGATATAGCCGAAGATTTCATGGGATTGCCGCCGGAAGTTTTGCAAACCTCCATGCGCGAGCACCAGAAGTTTTTTAGCGTGCGGAATCCGAAATCCGGGCGGATTGAGAAGTTCATTACTGTGGCGAACCGTGAAACGGCTGACCATGGTGCGACTATTTTGGCGGGCAACCAGAAGGTGTTGTTTGCGCGCCTTTCGGATGCGAAATTCTTTTGGGAAAACGATTTGCGGGTGTCGCTGGACGATATGGCTGCGAAGCTGAAAAATGTTACTTTCCATAACAAACTGGGGACGCAGGCCGAACGGATTTCGCGTATTACGGCGCTTGCCCGTGAGATTGCGCCGATGGTTGGGGCGGATGCGGATATGGCGGAACAGGCGGCGAAAATTGCCAAGGCTGATTTGTCGTCCGAAATGGTTTATGAATTCCCTGAACTGCAAGGTTTGATGGGACGGTATTATGCGCAGGCGGCTGGTCTGCCACAGGAAGTCGCGAATGCTTGCGAGTTGCATTACTCGCCGCTCGGCCCTTCGGACGTTGTTCCAAGTGAGCCGGTTTCGGTTGCGGTGGCGCTGGCGGATAAGATTGATACGTTAACGGGATTCTGGGCGATTGACGAGAAACCGACGGGGTCAAAAGACCCGTTTGCGCTGCGGCGGGCTGCGCTGGGGGTTATTCGGTTGATTTTGGACAATGAGGTTCGCGTTTCGTTGTCCGAAATATTTATGAGAAGAATTGCTCGCTATGAAGGGGAAAGATTGGGGCGCAAAACCGGAGAAGTTATTACTGAATTTTCTGCTGTGTTGGAAAATCTTGATGCGAGTGTGAATGTCGAGAAATTTCGTGAAGATTACTTTAACGACAAACGTCCCAATCAAAATTCTGAAGCGACGAGATCGCTTCTTGAAAGTATTGGTGAAAAAAAGGTTAACCTCCTCGCCTTCTTCCACGACCGCCTTAAAGTCTATCTAAAAGTCCAAGGCGTCACACACGACGTTATCGACGCCTGCCTTGCGATGCCGAATAACGACGACCTGACGTTGTTGGTTAATCGCGCCAATGCTCTGCAAGCGTTTGTGAAAACTGATGATGGTGAAAACCTTCTGCAGGGGTACAAGCGTGCTAACAACATTTTGGCGGCGGAAGAGAAGAAGGACGGGGTGTCTTACGAGGGTGAGCCGGAATTGAAATTCGCCGAGGCTGACGCGGAAAAAGCGTTGTTTGCGGCGTTGGATGTTGAGGAAAAAGCGATCTCCACGGCCATTGAGACCGAGGATTTCGCGGCGGCTATGGCCGCCCTCGCCAACCTTCGTGCGCCCATTGATGCGTTTTTCGATGGCGTTCAGGTGAATGCGGAAGCGCAAATTGTGCGTCGCAATCGGCTGTGTTTGTTGAACCGTATCAGGGTGGTTATGCACAAGGTTGCAATATTTTCTGCCCTTAACGGGTAGCGCCGCGAGGTTCTAATTGCCAAACGCGAACGCATAGCTATGCTGCACTGCAAGATAAGCAGGAGCCGTTATGAGCATTCGTCTGAATTCCGACACTGAGGTTATGGCCAAAACATTTGGCGCAAGGGGCGCACGTTTGGCGTTGATGGTTAAACTTGGCCTGCCCGTGCCCGACGGCGTAATCCTGTCCAGCGCCACCGTTCAGGCGATTGCGGGCGGCGAGGCCGTTCCAGAACTGCCTAAGGAATTGACGTCTGACGGGTTGCTGTCTGTGAGATCCAGCCCTGAAAACCTCGATTGGGGGGGGCCGAATGCGATCCTGAATATCGGGATGACGGATGATTTTGTGAAGGCGCAAAGCCGTAAAATCGGGGTGCGCGGGGCGATGGACCTGTATCGCCGCTTTATCCAGAGTTACGCGGTGAGTGTTGAACATCTGGACCCGGAATATTTCGAAAACCTCTATTATGACCAGTTGAAGTTAGCTGATGTGGACAGCGAGGAAGACCTTTCGGAAGCAGACCTTTCCTCAATGCGGGCCAACTGTAAGGCGCTTTATGAGGAGGAGATCGGGTCGCCGTTTCCGCAAGACCCGAGGGCGCAATTGCACGGAGTGATACGCTCCATGGCGAAGGCCTGGAATGGGCCGACGGCTAAAATCCTGCGCCTCGCCAAAGGAGCGCCGGAGGATGCTGGGTTGTCGATTGTGGTGCAGAAAATGGCGCTGGGGATCGGGGATAACAGCGGCTCTGGCTTCGTGCAGATGGTGGACGAGAAAACCGGACATCCACGGATTTGGGGGCGGTTTTTACCGCAATCCCAAGGACAGGACGCGCTGATGGGGCTGCGCACGCCGCATATGATTACCAAAGAGGAACGCGAAGCGGCGGGGCAATCGGCGCCCTCTTTGCAGGAAATCTCGTCAGAAGTGATTGATGCGTTGAAGGACATCGGGGCAAGGGCGGCGGTGGGTATGGGCGATGCTTTCCAGTTCGAGTTTACCGTTGAAAATGGCGCGGTTTACCTGCTGGACGCTATGCCCGCGAAACGATCCGCGCGCGCGTCTTTGCGCATTGCTGTGGATTTGGTCAATCAAAAAGCTATCAGCCGGAACGAGGCGTTGTTGCGGATTGAGCCGCGCAATCTTGTTGAACACCTGCATCCGCAGATCGACCCACACGCCACCCGCGATGTTTTTGGTACCGGGTTGCCTGCCAGCCCGGGGGCCGCGACGGGTAAAATTGTGTTTTCGCCAGAGGCCGCGATGGCATCTGAAGCGCAGGAGGAACCGTGCATTCTGGTGCGGATTGAAACTTCCCCTGAAGATATTCGGGGCATGCATTCGGCAGCGGGTGTTTTAACGGTGCGCGGCGGAATGACTAGCCACGCGGCGGTGATCGCGCGCGGCTTGGGGTTGCCTTGTGTCGTTGGGGCGGGTGATTTGAAGCTGAACTTGCAGAAACGCACGATCACAACGCTGGATGGGCAGGAGTTCCGCGAGGGCGACGTGATAACCCTTGATGGCACGCGTGGGGAAGCCCTGATCGGTGCCCCCAAAACGATCCAGCCGGAGCTGGGTGCCGCGTTCCTGACCATTATGGAATGGGCCGATGAAGCCCGTACAATCGGGGTGCGCGCCAACGCTGATACTCCGATGGATGCGCGGGTTGCGCGGGATTTCAAGGTCGATGGTATCGGGCTTTGCCGCACTGAACATATGTTTTTTGAGGAGGATCGCATCACTGTGATGCGCGAAATGATCCTTGCGAATTCCGAAACCGAGCGCCGTGCCGCGCTGGATCGGCTGTTGCCCATGCAACGCAGTGATTTTATCGAGCTGTTCGAGATTATGCGTGGTCTTCCGGTAACTATCCGGCTGTTGGACCCGCCGTTGCACGAATTCCTGCCCCATTCCCGCGATGAAATGCAGGATTTGGCCGAGGCGATGGACCTGCCGGTCAGTCAAGTAATTGCGCGCGCCGAAGACTTGAAAGAGTTCAATCCGATGCTGGGCAAACGTGGGGTGCGCCTTGGCGTGACCATGCCGGAAATCTACGAGATGCAGGCGCGCGCAATTTTCGAAGCTGCGGCCGAGGTTAGTAAAACGTCCGGCGAGGAAGTCGTGCCCGAAGTGATGATCCCGCTGGTCTCTGCCAATCGCGAGGTGGAACTGGTCAAGCAGCGTGTTGATCGTGTAGCCGAGGAGGTTCGGGTTGAAACGGGATCACCATTGAAGTTCAAACTGGGCGTAATGGTGGAAACCCCGCGTGCGGCGCTAAGGGCGGGGGATTTGGCGCAAAACAGTGCGTTCCTTAGTTTTGGAACAAACGATTTGACCCAGATGACCTATGGCCTGTCCCGCGATGACGCTGGCCGGTTCATGCGCGACTATATTAACCTTGAGGTTTTCCCAGAAGATCCGTTCCACACGCTTGATCTAGAGGGCGTCGGAGAGCTGTTGTTGATTGCGGCAAATCGCGGTCGCGAAGCCAACGATGATCTGGTGCTTGGTTTGTGCGGGGAACATGGCGGCGATCCTGCCTCGGTGCGGTTTTGCAAGCTGGCGGGGTTCGATTATGTGTCATGCTCGCCGTTCCGCGTACCCATCGCGAGGTTGGCGGCAGCGCAAGCCAGCATCTTGGCGGAAACCTAAATCGCGTTAAGCGATTCGGAGATTGAGCGCGTGTTTTGCTCTCAATGTGCATTCCGTTTGATATCAGGTCGGAATGTGCATGTTTTCGCCGATAGAAGAAAACCCCATATAAAAAAGCTGATTCGTCTTGATTTTGCATTGCGTCTCCCCATCTTAGGGGGCGACCCGAAGTCCCGAAACTGTAAAATTTCTGGACTCGTGGAGGATTCAGGCTATTTATCGGCCTCTGACTTTGTGGTGGGAAAAGGTTTATAGCGGCCAATGGTTCGCTTGGAATATGAGGTGACAGATGGCCAAATTAACGAGTGCGCTAATTTCGCGCGGCATAAGCCGGGTCGGGGTTGGAACTGTGACCGTCGTAGCCAGCATGTTTTTCGCGTTCAGTGTTGCCAATGCGGAACTGTCAGACGCCGAAATTTCCCTTGATCCAAACCAGCAAGTCCTTGACCAGATCATGAGTATGATGACGCAAGAAAAGGCCGCCGTATCAGCGCTCGGGGCAGATAGATTGGCAGAACTTGGCGGCTTACGGGTCGCAAAGCTGGTTGGCACTGACACCCGCATGAGCTCTTTTTCGTTTTTCGGACTTAGTGTCGGGGCTGGGTTGGCCGAAGACAACGCCTCTAGCGCGTTGGCGAATGCGGCGCAAGATGGGCCTCGGTCCGTTGATCTTGGTGCGCAGGCAGCCAATGGTTTCACAGTCGAGGTTCTGGATTCTATGCCTGCGGTG
>JAESQH010000193.1 GCA_016765235.1 Paracoccaceae bacterium | reverse complement strand
TTGGGCCCATCATCGTTAGCAATCTCCTATATCAATAAGGAGATTGAATCAGCCAAACGCACCAAAATCAAGTGGAGTTTTTCAACAGAATAGGCCCTTAGCTGACGTCCCAGACGCAGCTAAATGCTGCGTTGCAGCATCCCGTAATTTGACATTTGCAAATCACTAAACCACTATCGGCTGGCGCCGGCATCAACCACCCCAGAACCGATAAGGAGTTTGGCATCTTTAACGCCTTCCAGTTCCTGACTGGCGTCCGCGTGTCGGAACGCTTGGGCTGCCGGGATTATAAATGCAGGTCAAAGCATACCCGATGTGACTGACACAATATAATAACACACCCGAACCTAGGTTGACGGTGTCGCATTTCTTGCTATGATTATCATTCGATAAATAAGATGATCAGCAAGGCAAGACCGTGAAATCCAAATTGTTCCAATATGTTCGCGCCGAAAGCACACAAGAAGTTGTTTCGCTTCTCGGTGAATTAGGGGAAGACGCGCAAATACTTGCTGGCGGGCAAAGTCTCGTACCAGCAATGGCGCTTCGTATGGCTTCGCCTGAAATCCTAATCGACATCTCTTCTATCGAGGAATTACAGTCGATTGAATTGGTCGACGGATTACTGAAAATTGGTGCGGGTTGCCTATATGCCGACATTCTTGAATCTGCGCTCGTTGTAAAGTCTGCGCCCCTGTTAACTCAGGCAATTCCGTTTATTGCACATGAAGCCATCCGCAATCGCGGAACAATCGGCGGATCACTTGCATTAGCCGATCCGGCCGCGGAGCTTCCGGCATGTATGTTAGCACTCGACTCTGTAATCGTCTTGAAGAGCCACGAAGGTACACGAAAGGTACCTGCACCGGAGTTCTTTTTGGGTACATATTTCACAGCTATATTGGACACCGAAATGATTGTCGCCGTTGAAATCCCGACAATATCCAAAAATCAGTGCCACGGATTTCTGGAGATTTCCAGACGGTCAGGCGATTACGCAATCGCCGGCGGCGCGTTTGTCGTAGAACTCGAGGCGGAGCGAGTAATCAGCGCACAAATGGCCTATTTCTCGGTCGGAGACCGCCCGGTTTTAGCACCTGAAGCCGCACTGTTGCTAACAGGGTCTGAACTTAGTGATGAGGTGATCCGCAAAGTAGGCGCACATGCGGCCGAAGAAATTGAATTCCTCGCGGATTTGTACAACGGCGTTTCGACCAAAAAGCAGATTACCAAAACGCTAACACGCAGACTACTAACCCAGATCAGCAAGAAGGTGACCTAATGGATCCACTTTTCCCACTATCGTTTACGCTGAATGGAAAGCCTGTGCAGCAAGAAGTATCCGTGCGAACTTCACTGGCAGATATGTTGCGGCATCAAATCGGGTTAACAGCGACACATTTGGGCTGTGAGCAGGGATCGTGTGGTGCTTGCAATGTCGTAGTAAATGGCAAAGTGGTTCGGTCGTGTCTGATTTTCGCAATTCAAATGGAAGATGCCGAAATTGAAACAAGTGAAGGGATTTCCAACGATCCGGTAATGGATGCTTTGCGCGATAATTTTGCGCAACGAAACGCGTTGCAATGCGGATTTTGTACCGGTGGAATGTTGCTTTCTGCGCGCGAGTTGCTAGCCAAATCTCCAAAACCGGACAGGACCGAAATTCGCGAGCATATCTCAGGTAATTTCTGCCGCTGCACCGGATACGAGGCCATAGTCGATGCTATTTGGAAGACCGCACATGAAGCAACCGGATCGGTGGGCGCAGAATGAGTGATAAGCTAAAGAACGCTGGGCGATATACTCAATTTGTCGGTCAGGACAGACCACGCCGTAATGCTGTTCGCTTGGCACATGGCCGTGGCAAGTTTGTTGACGATATTACGTTTGCCAACTTGGCACATATCGCATTTTTCCGCAGCCCCCATGCACACGCAGAAATATTGAGTGTTGATATTGAAGCTGCGCAGGGTCTGGCAGGCGTACTGGATGTTTTTACCGCCACTGATCTGACTGATATTTGCACACCGTGGGTTGGTGTTCTGGATCACTTTCCGGGATTGCGTTCGCCAGAGCAGTACCCGCTTGCGATGGGAACCGCACGGTGGAACGGGGAGCCAGTTGTTGCAGTCGTCGCGGAAACGCGCGCGATTGCCGAGGATGCTGTTGACCTAATTCAAGTGGAGTGGCGGGAGCTACCCGCCGTTGTTGGTATAGACAATAGCCGGTCAAAGGATGGACCACTTGTACACCCTGAATACGGATCCAACGAAGCTTTTGTTATGAAGTTGACGGCGGGAGATTCGGAAAAGGCGTTTGCCAAGGCTGATGTGATTGTCGAGGATACATTGGATTTGGGCCGGCAAACCGGTTTAACTCTGGAGCCTCGCAGCATTGTCGCCAATTTTGATCCTTCGTTACGAAAGCTTACGGCCTATCATTCCACGCAAACCCCCTATCAAATGCAGGATATATTTACGCGACATTTCAACCTGTCTGAAGAAAATGTACGCGTAATTTCGCCCGACGTTGGCGGATCTTTCGGTATGAAATTGCATGTGTACGGCGAAGAGATGGCGGCGGTTGCAGCCTCGATCCGCATCGGGCGACCCGTGAAGTTTATCGCGGACAGAATGGAGTCTTTTCTTTCGGATATTCACCTACGTGAACACAAAGTTCATGCGCGCATGGCCCTGTCGAAATCTGGCGAGATCCTTGCGATGCAAGTTGATGATGCCACTGGAATTGGGCCGTTTTCTGTTTATCCCCGCACAAGCGCCATGGAAGGGAACCAGAGCCTTCGCCTTATGGGTGCGCCCTATAAAATGCCGAATTATGATGGCAAATTAGCCGTACTGTTTCAGAACAAGGCACCAACTTGCCAGTACCGCGCAGTGGGGCATCCGATCGGTGTTACGGTCACCGAACATCTGGTGGATTTGGCGGCTGATAAGCTTGGCATCGACCCGTTGGAACTTAGGCGGCGCAATGTTGCTACGCAGGATATGTACCCCTACACAACGGCCGGTGGATATATTCTGGAGCGCCTATCGCACGAAGAATGTCTTGATAAACTTGAAAAACTGATGGACTACGACAACCTTCGCGCGGAACAAGCCGAGTTACGCAAACAGGGAATTTATCGAGGCATCGGGATTGGTGCATTTATCGAAATCACTAACCCTGGTCCGGCATTCTATGGCGTTGGTGGTGCACGAATTTCCTCGCAAGACGGATGTTTTATGAAGCTGGAACCCTCGGGTAAAATCAGAGTGGCGGT
>JAESQH010000192.1 GCA_016765235.1 Paracoccaceae bacterium | reverse complement strand
GATAATTGGCATCCCAGCGTGACCGGTGCTGATATGATTTCAAGCGCATATCGCTTGTTGTCAGAAGAACATCCCGAGGGCGGGGCAGTTGTTCATGCGCATTCGGCTCATGTCGGATCACTTGGTCGGGATATGCGATCTAAACTGTGCCGGTTTGTTTTGTCTGACGCGGACAAATCGGCGCTAAACGACCTGACTGAGCATGAGGTGACGAAGTTCAATCTGAAGGAAAGGACTGTGGCGAAGGTCTATATCGCTAGCATTGAGACGATCGGCCCAAAAGACGCTCCACTCTGGCGCACGGATATTGCAGCATCGCCAGGGGGATCAAGCTGGGACAGTCTTGTTGTGCGAGTACCGTCATTTGAGACCTCGAATACGTTGAGCGCTGACGGGTTGGCAAAGGTTTTTGCCCTTTTGGGTCTGACCGAATTGCAAGGCGTTACGGATGTCGCAAGCGATGCTGCGCGTGTGCTCATTGGGGATGCAGATGAATGGCAACTGTTGTGGTTTTTCACATCGAAAGATGAACGCAAGATTATCCGTTATTCAACCTTGGAAATACCGCCTGACATGCAGCGACTTCCTGCCGTTTATGAGAATCTATCTGGCAAGAGGGTAGGGCTTGTTGGTTGTGGATCTGTTGGATCAAAGGTGGCCGTGAGTTTGGCACGTAGTGGGGTTCAGAACTTTTTTCTCATCGATGAAGATGTGTTCTTTCCTGGCAATATCGTGCGTAATGAACTCGCATTGGACGGGGTTGGTGTTCACAAAGCAAATTTGCTGAAAGACAGGTTACTGCAGATCAGTCCAAGCGTTGATGTCAAGTTGCTGAGATTGTCGCTTGGCGGCCAAGAAAGTGCGGCCTCGATGGCGGCGGCACTTGAGGAACTGCAAAACTGTGATGTGATCGTTGATGCGACAGCTGATCCTGTTGCGTTTAACATGATCGCATCAGTTGCAAAGCGTTCAAAGACGGCGATGATTTGGTGTCAGGTCTTTGCCGGGGGAATTGGTGGGTTTATCGCGCGTGCGCGGCCTGACATTGATCCGATCCCGACGGCGGCGCGTGACCAGATTCGTCAATGGTGTACGGATCAAGGTGTCGCCTGGACCGGCGGGCAGGGGGTAGACGCGCGAGACTATGAGGGGCGGGCGGAAGACGGGGCACCTCTGGTTGCTGATGATGCTGAGGTGTCGATTGTGGCTTACCATGCCACGCGGTTTGTTACTGACTATCTCACGCAGCCAGATAGAAGCATTTTTCCGATGTCTGCGTATATGATCGGCATGTCGTCTGAATGGGCATTTAATCAGCCTTTCGATACAGGCCCGATTGATCTACGCCCTGAGGGCGACTGGGGTGATGTTGTGGACCGAATTGATACCGATGAGATGGTGGCTCTGCTTAAGGAACACGTAGTGATTGAAGAGGCTGATGATGCATCTTCTAGTTCCTAAATCTATTCAAAGACGCTTGAAACGCCACATGTTTTTTGCGGGACGGCGTGAGATTGGTGGCATCCTAATGGGTGAAATGGTCGGGGACCAACGATTTAGGATTGCTGATATTTCAGTGGATACGGTGTCAGGTTCGCTAGCGCACTTTGTTAGGGATGCGGAGCATCATGAGCGTGAACTACGCGCATTTTTTGAACGGACAGGGGCTGACTATAAGCGGTTCAACTATCTTGGGGAATGGCATTCGCATCCCAGTTTTGAAGTTACACCTAGTGGACCTGATATCCGTGCGATGCGTAATCTGGTTGAAGGGACGCGCGGCGTTGATTTTGCAGTTCTATTTATCAACCGCCTCAAGCGGGTGTGGCAGATGGAGGCTTCGGCCACACTCTTTGTAAGGGGGTATGGCGGCTGTCATGCGGAAGTAGAATTTGAATAACAACAATTAGAGGAGGTATGGCATGTTAAAAGAGCTATTTGAGTATGGTGTACGTAAAGCTATCGATTGGTATTTCCGGGTGCGATCGCCGCAAGCTTTGCTCATCGCAGGCGGTACGGGCCTGTTGTTGGCAGTCATTGCAGGACCTCCGCTTATTGAGCTCGTTTTACGCATGGGTTTTGGCGCTGTGCCGGAGCAATATCGCGGTTTTGCGGAAACACTTAATGGTTTGAAAGTGTCTGCAATGGCCATTGCGTCGCTGATGATCTTAAGTGGTATTCTGCTCATCTTTTTGAAGCGTTCCGATGACAAATCAGCAATCAGCAGCAAACGTGTTTTAGTCGTGGAAGCCCGTGGGCTGCGTTTGGATAAGGGAACACCACTTCTTGCGGCCCTAGGCGAAGAGTTCGCAGGGCAAAAAGTTGAAACGTTGATTGACCTATGCAATCGAGAAGATGGAAAAGCTTTGGAACCAAGCGTTGCAATCTCTGAGATTGAGACGGGATACAAGGTGGTTCAGCAGAACAAGAAATCGATGAGCGCCGCAGATTTGAAGGTAGTCTACGGTGGCCTCGCACCTGTTCCGTTCACTTTTTTGATGGGGGTTCTGTTCGATGATGAAGGGGAGATCATCACCTATGACTGGGACAGAACGGTTGATGGCTGGCGGGCTTTGTCGGATGACGATGATGGTGCTCAGTTTACTGTCGAAGGAATGGACGGAGAAATTGAAGGGACGGAGGCCGTTGTTGCTATCTCTTATTCTTATCCAGTGTCAGATGATGCGATTTCGAACACGTTTGCGATGCCTGTTGTGCGTCTGACGTTGGATGGGTTGTCGTCGGATGCACACTGGTCGCAAGCCAAGCAGAGCCGTCTTGCGCAACAATTCTTCGAGGTGGTAAAGCAATTGAGCGCAAAAGGGATAAAGCGTATTCATTTGGTATTAGCGGCACCAAACAGCGTGGTATTCACGTTTGGCCGAAGATACGACAAAAGAAACCTACCTGCCGTGTCGGTCTACCAGTTCGAGGGAGGCGACGTTCGAACCTATCCATGGAGCATAGCAATGCCGGTGAGTGATACTGATCGGGCTAATGTATCTACGGCACCAGACCGTAACGTGGAATAGGTTTGCGCTTTCATCAATTCTGATCGATCGTTTAGTCTAAGAACCAACCAATTCCGATGCCTCTATCTTTTGTTGTTGTTCCATAGCGTTCTCCTCTCGCTGGGACGGCGTCTGACGAAAGGTCAGGCGCACCCGACGAGTGGCGAACGATGGAAAGGAACTTTCTGAGGGTAGTCTAGCAATTTGGGATTTGCGCGAAAGGAGCCACATTGGTACGTGCACGCAAAAAACAGACGCACGATGTGAAAAAGAACAAAATCTAAACATTGAAGTCAATTTGCCAAAATGATAATACTAATCGTATACTGTATTAGTGACGATTAAATTGAGAAGTGGAGCTTATTATGGCGAAAAACATTCTAATCTTTTCGGATGGCACAGGTCAGATAGGCGGACTGAAACCGGATCAACGTCTCTCGAATGTCTACAAAATGTATCGTGCGATGAGGCCTGGCCCGGACTCGGAGATAAAGGCTGATGAGCAATATGCGTTTTATGATCCGGGTCTTGGTACGGATGAGGGCAAAGGTCTAACCTTCAGGCGCACGCGTGCCACGCTTTCCTCAGCCGTGGGAACCGGTATTGATGACAATATCGCCGATTGTTACGCGGCCATAATTGCGCATTATGAACCCGGAGATCGTATCTGCCTGTTTGGCTTTTCTCGTGGTGCTTATACTGTTCGCTCATTAGCCAATGTGCTTAATCTTTGTGGCGTTCCAACGCAGGATTCAAAAGGAAACCCCGTTCCCAAATACGGCCCAAAACTTCGCAAGATTGCCGGTGACGCTGTACGCTACGTTTACAATCACGGCGCTGGTTCGAAGCGGGAGAAATATGAGGTGGAGCGTGAAGAGAAGGCGCGTCGCTTTCGTGAGAAATACGGATCCGAAGGTTTAGGGTCTGATGGTGAAGGACAGGGCAACGTCCAACCAACGTTCATTGGTGTCTTTGATACCGTCGCGGCACTCAATAGTCGCGTCGCCACAACAGTAGTTATGCTTGTTTTTGCCGGTCTTGCTTTCGCCACATATCTATCAATAGCGATTCTGCCTTGGTGGGTAACGGTGCCCATAGCTATTTTAACGGGCTATGCGTTTTGGTGGTTGATCTCTATGTGGATTGGTCAGTTCAAATATTTTTTCACAGATCCAAAGCGGCGATTGAATTTGTGGAATCCGCTTGATTGGCCCGCAGCTTTCAAGAACGGTCATATCGCAAGGTGGAGTGGAAAGAACTACGATGAATATGTTGATCGTGAAGTTCGTTATTTGCGACACGCATTATCCATTGATGAGACGCGCGCGAAGTTTCCGCGAGTGCCGTGGGGGCGTGGAAAAGATTATACATGGAACCTGGAGCAGGGTCGCTCAGATTGGCTCAAACAGGTTTGGTTTGCGGGTAATCACTCGGATATAGGTGGCAGTTATCCTGAGGAAGAGTCTCGGTTGTCGGATATATCGCTGGCGTGGATGGTTGAGGAGTTGCGCGCCGTTCTGCCGGATGAAATCAAAATTCGCGACGAGTTGCTCCACACAAACTCTGATCAATATGGGCTACAACATGACGAGCGGGAGATCGTTTTAAATTTGCAACCGAAGTGGCTGCGCAGGCTTACTTCTGATAGCTTGACGTGGGGTTTGAAGCAACGAACTATTGTTGGAGGCGCATCACTGCACCCATCCGTGCTTGAGCGTTTTGATGCAGAGCATGTTCCGCAAATGGGTGAAGTGGATGCGTATCGGCCAAGCAATCTACAGAAGCATGATAAAGTCATTCAGTTTTTCGATTGAAGTTTTGAATGATTGACTGTTAATGCACATGATGTGGGAGTCCCTGATTTAAGGGAGGGGTAACCACCTTCCGAAGGTCAGGTAAGGGCTTATTCTGTTGAAAAACTCGAAGATTTGAGTGTTCCGCTTGGCAGGCGAATTTGTTTACTCCCCGCTTTCACACGGTTCTTCTGATAAGGTTATGGTTTGGTGCCAGCTTAGCGAGCTTTTTGAGGTTTTGGGCGGTTGCTGCG
>JAESQH010000191.1 GCA_016765235.1 Paracoccaceae bacterium | reverse complement strand
ATCCTAGAATGAGCAAATCTATCGTCAGTATCGTCAGTGTTGTCAGTCAAAACGCCATCGACTGACGATACTGACGATACTGACGATACTGACGATACTGACGATAAACTTTCACCGTCTCTCTCTAGACGCCAACTGTAAGAACAACATAATTTCCAAAATCAGTAGAAGGTCGTTGATGCCAGCAGAGAATGGGTATTATTGTTCAATACGCAGTACACTGATTTGCAACACTTAAATGGAAGTCCACGATGTTTGAATATTTTAAAAACCTACGGGCGCATAAGAAATGAAAATCTTCAAAGGTGCATTAGTCTTTCTGTTTCTAAACTTTCAACCAGCGTATGCCGACGTTTACGTCAGTAGAATTTTCAGAATCCAGCCTTTTAGTCAAAAAAGCGTATCTGTACCGGCAGGAAAATATGCAGCATTCCCATTTAAAGTGACAACTTCCGGCGACATTAATGTTACTGCTCGCGTTCTCAATCAACCCTTTAACGACGGTTCTATTTGGGTATGTGACGCTAGAAATTTTGAGCTATACCGAAAAAAGCAGAAAAACGAATGCAAAGGTGCTAACCGTCAACGTGATATTATCAAATTCTCTATTAATGTGAATCGCCCTGACACTTATTACCTAATTGCCGACAACACATTTAGCCTTCTTGAAACCAAACGCTATCAGTTTTCGGTCGTGGCTCCAGCTATTATGGACAGCGCCGCCCGTGAAAAGATACTGGAAGTTGTGACAACAATCGACAAATTCATATCTGCTAGTTTTATAGCACCCAAATTTGATATTAAAATCGTGCCTTGTGGATTTGCAAACGCATACTCAGAGGGATCAAGTGGCAACATTACGTTTTGTTCTGAACTGCTGTTTGAACTCGTTAAATCTAGAAACGATGGCGCGTTTTACGGAACACTGTTTCACGAACTTGGGCATTCACTACTAAACCTCTGGGGTTTACCAAATTATGCAAATGAAGAAACGGTTGATGAAATTGCAACCTATTTCCTCCTACAATCTGGCAACGCTAAATTGCTAAGTGATTATGCGTCCTATTTTGAGGATAAAAATTCGCAATCGGAAGCAGACAATATTATTTCGCAAGGCGGCACACATCCGTTATCAGTGCAACGGGCGCGAAATGTACGAAATAATGCTCGGAACCCACAACCATTTATGGATAGGTGGAACAGACAGATATACCCTCACATGACTAATAACGGCTTAAAAAATATAGTTCGAAATCCCGATATATATAGTTCTCCAACGTTAGCCAAAACCGAACTTATTAGTAGAGGCGTCTCATGGTAAGAACAATTATTCGGTTTTCTGAAGCAGTGCATCCGCAACCGTATTTCAGGAGTTTATTCTTCAACAAAAGTCCTATTGGGTTATGGTCGGAAGGACATAAGGTAGTATTTTATGCAGCTAATTAAAGAAATCGAAATTGCTTATTTCAGAAGCTTTTACAAGTTCAAGTTGCGCAACCTAGGCGACTTGAATGTGATATTTGGAAAGAACGATTCTGGCAAATCCAATTTGATCAGGGCGTTAAGTTTATTTTTCTCGGGGAATCCCGATCACACGCAAGCATACGATTTTGTCACAGACTTTTGCGATCAACGTCTTCGTGAATCTGATAATTCAGACGATATACGCAAATTTCTTTACGTAAAGATTACGTTCAATACCCCTAAAACCTTCCAACGCTCGCTAGGGTCGAGTTTTTATGTGAAGCGTCAATGGACTGTTTCACGAGGAAAAGAATATCTTGAAGAGGTATCATCCACGATACCGGACTCCAAACGCCATATTCTAACTCGCCTTATGAACAAAATAAGGTTCATCCATATTCCAGCAATCAAAGACTTATCAATCTTTGAAATGCTGTTAACGAACATCTATGAAACGTTGGCTAATGCTCCAGATTTTGAGGCGGCAGTGGAAAACTTTTCTACCGAAGTACAAAACTTGACCAGCACTATGTTTTCTACGCTGCCTACAGAAGTGTCGGGAAAAACTAAAATCGGGGTTCCAACCCAAATGCGCTATTTATTCGAAACTCTGGACTTCGAAACCATTGCGCCGGGCGATGACAAGCCAAAGTCCCTTACGCGCCAAAGAGGAGACGGCATCAAAGCCCGCCACATACCCGAACTACTGAATTATATATCCGAACATGACGAGTTCGATTTTCACATTTGGGGTTTTGAAGAGCCCGAGAATTCTTTGGACTTCGTTGCCGCGCAAGCTGAAGCAGAGCGCTTTCTTTCTCTCGCTAAAGGCAGCAAGGTGCAGGTATTTATGACGACACATAGCCCCTCCTTCTACTTATTAAAAGACGAGAGACTTGCAAGCTATTACGTTAGCAAAAACAACAAAGGTTTGTCGGTTGCATTACAAGGTCGCGAGTTGGAACAGTTCGACGTGCAAACTGCCGTCAATGAAGGTTTCTATCTCCCAGCCGTTGCTGAAGCACTTCAAAACCTTGCCGCAATTGAAGCACGAGCGAATTTGGCGGAAGCAAATGCGGTTGATTTGAAAGACGAACTTCTGGCAATTGCAACACCGGTTATCCTGACAGAGGGAAGAACTGACGCGGCAATTCTGATTACAGCATGGGAAAAGCTGCGCGGCGGCGCGCCTCCTTTTCGAATCCGCAGTTGCGAAACTGGTGTTGCTAATGCTGGATCTGGTAACGGCGGAGCGCAAAGCCTTGCAGTGTGTTTGAAAGGAGTAGCGAGCGATCATCCTCACGCTGTGATTGGACTTTTCGACTATGATGAAGCTGGAATCAAAGAACACAAACTAAACAAGAATTTCGTCGTTCAAAACATTGGGGGTGCGAGCGTTAATAAGGGAATACATGGAAAGTCGTATGCAGCCCTTCTACCGATCCCGGTCTTCAGGGCAGAATGCGGGGATCACAAAAACCTTCCGATTGAGTTTCTCTTTCGAGACGAACATCTCGCAACCGAAGTCGGTGGGAGTCAATTAACGCTTAAGAGCAAGCAGGCTTTCGCGAACGTTGGAGGAAAAGCCTACAAATTCGACCTCGATGACGTTACCCATCTAAAAGACATAGGAAGTGGGAAGACCGAGTTTGCCAATACGGTCGTTCCTTCTCTACCATCAAACGCATTTGATGGCTTTGCCGCAGTTTTTGATTTGCTTGAGGCAATCATAGAGTTTGAAAATGACACATGATGCACGCAAATCGGAGCGCTAATCCTGCCTCCAAAATGCCCATAAACTTAGCCGTGCTGGATATCGAAACGGTTGCTAAGTAGATTTATTGGATTTTCTATGCGCCAGCAGCAAAGTAAGTAATTGGCTGCTATTGGGCAAAAATACTAACTCCCCCACGAAACACCGCCAGATTTGAATTTGGCAATTAAGTAGCACCAGCGTAGCACCAGTCATTTAGACATGCTAAAGCGCCGCCCTTAGGCGGTGCGTAAGATACTGATAATGTTGATATTAATTGGTTGCGGGGGTAGGATTTGAACCTACGACCTTCAGGTTATGAGATAGCTTAAGGGGAGTCCGCCCCCTTACCGCTGTTTTCGCCTACTTACCCTAAATGACTGGAATCACTTAATTATTCTTGACGCAACGCGCGTTCGCTTTCTATCTCTTACCCTGTGGTTTGCTTCCAGCTGCTTCCACAGTGCTTCCACGAGAAGTTTAGACCAAGATAGGAGAGACCATGACAAAGCTAACAAAACGGACTGTCGAAGCCCTCAAGATCGAGGCCAAAGATTACTTTGTCTGGGATAACCAGACTGCCGGGTTCGGGCTGCGCGTGATGCCCTCCGGGGCAAAGACCTATCAAGCGCAATATCGCAAAGGCGGTCGCACCCGGCGCGTGTCTCTTGGTCGCCATGGCAAGATCACCACGGATCAGGCGCGAAAGCTGGCACAGGAAGTCATGGGATCGGTTGCCAAGGGCGACAACCCTGCCGAAGAGATCAGCCAGCACCGTCGCGCCCCAACGGTTGCCGCGCTTTGTGATCGGTTTTTCGAGCAACACGTTTTGCAGAACTGCAAACCCTCGACACAAGGCGAATACCGCCGAGCGATCGAACTGTTCATCAAGCCAGCCATTGGCAGTTTTAAGACGGTCGATGTTGAGCGCAAAGACATTGCCGACCTTCACCAAAAGCACCGGGACAAACCTTATCAGGCAAATCGCACCCTCGGCGTTCTTTCCAAAATGTTCAACCTTGCCGAAATATGGGGAATGCGCCCGGACGGTTCCAACCCCTGCCGCCATGTTCCCAAGTATCGGGAAGTGAAACGGGAGCGTTACCTGTCGAAAGCTGAACTTAGGCAGCTTGGCACCACGCTCACAGAACTTGAGGCGGAAGGCGCGGAAACTCCATATATTGTAGCAGCCTTCCGCCTCCTCACCCTAACAGGATGCCGCCTGAGCGAGATACAGACGCTACGCTGGGACTATATCACCGAACGGGGCATAGAACTGCCTGACAGCAAGACGGGATCACGGCGTATTCCCCTGCCTTCTGCGGCTAAAGTAGTCTTAGCATCTTTGCAAAATCCAGATGCCAACCCCTTCGTTATCGCTGGCAAACTACCGAACACGCATATCACTGACCTTCAACACCCTTGGCGGCGTATCCGGGCGAGAGCAGGTCTAACAGGCGTTCGCATCCACGATCTACGACACACCTATGCGTCAAACGCGGTTTCCGGCGGTATGCCTATTCAGATGGTCGGAAAGCTTCTGGGACATACGCAGCTGCAAACGACCATGAGATACGCTCACCTCGCGGATGATCCAGTAAATCGGGCGGCAGAAGAAAACGCTTCCGCCTTGGATGCCGCTATGGGTATGAATACACCATCGACGAATTTTCACAGGGTCGTTTAGCAACATTCAGACGCTCACATATTAAGGACATTCCATGAAGTGGGATAATTTACCCCAGCGGTTTTTCACAGATGAATTTCTGAACGCGCTCTATCAGCGTTACAAAGTAGATTCCTCTATTCATGATGCATTGCGCCAGAGATTGGAAAACTCAGCCAGAGAATGGTACTATCTTCGAAACGTTGAAGATGTAGATGCCACTCCCCGAGAGGTCAGGCATTCATTGAACAAAATTGCTAGACTGGCCAACGAATTATCAGCGCATCTTACAAACGTGCCAAGCGCGGTTTGGTCTGCGCTGGTTGAAACAAATGATACTGTTAATCAGAACCGATACGTTCTTGGAGTTCACCATGACTCACACCACTATCCAGAACTTGGCTTGATCGGAAGCCCGGCTATCACAGTTGTAGGTGACAACGAACACGATCCTTTCGTGACAATCAGTGTATCGGATTTGACAGAAGCCATGAGTGCACTGGCCTCAACGGCAGACATTGCATCCCAAATTATTCCAAAAGTCACACAAGGTCCTCCACCAGATAAACCATTGCGAAAATGGATGGCCGACATGAGTAATATGTGGCGGATCACTTTAGAACGGCCATTCACGTTTGCAGATTATAAAGGCGAACCAATATCAGGTGCGGCATGCTTTTGCGTTAACGTATATGAGCACCTTTCGCCCGAAACACCTGTATCTCGTGTTTTGCGTGAAATGAAAAAACGTAAGGCTACCGAAAAAGCGTTGAACATCGAATTTCGAGCACTGGAATAAATAATGCGAAGGCGCGATTATTTCTCCCAGTGATTTGAGATTACATTCTGAACTTTCTCGCTACGTTTGCCTCCATTGCAACCATGCAGAAAGGCAATCAGATGCAAACGGATTTAACCCCGGTCTATGATCCAGACCAGATGCTTACAGAACACGAGACGGCGCAAATCATATGCCAGTCCGTTCGAACGCTCCAGAAATGGCGTGTAACTGGCTTCGGTCCAGAATTCTTCAAGATCGGTCGCTCCGTCCGGTATCGCCGCCGCGAAATCCTTGATTGGATTGAAAGTCGTCGCCGCGCTCATACTTCGGCATGATTTATTTCATGGCGGAGTGTTTAGAAAACCCCTCACCTCCAACCACTGGCCGGATGCGGATACGTGCAGCCTGCGTCAGCGGGTAGCGCGTGTCCGTGCCCGGCTGGATGGCTTGGCACTAAGGGGGGTCTTGTAACACCCCCCTCCACGAATACAAAAACGAAAGACATAGTAAATGAACGTAGATATTCTTCACTCAGGCTTCGACGGCCTAAAATTCACCCTCCAAACTGATATTCCACCAGCCCTCCGAGAAAAACTCGCTTTTGCCAAGCAATACGCGAAACAAAACTACAGCGATTGCCTTGTACAATTTGGGTCAATTGCCCTATCCGTAACCAGCAAAGGTGCTAGAGGTTTTACCACCCATACCGGTGATCTTGGCGCTGTTTGGCTCTTACAAGACCCTGAAGACCGCATTCCGAACAATCCTGGCATTACCGTCGACTTCCGAGCGTTTGGACTTGCAATAGGAGGCCTTGAGGCCGCCGAAAAACATTTCCGTGAATGCATGGAAGCCTTCGGAATCAATTACGTTGAAACGCAACTACGGGTCACACGAGCCGACTTTGCTGTAGATTTTCTTGCTCCATGGTTCGAACCTGACCGTGAATCGTTGATAGTCCCACCAGGAACAACGGTTACGGAATACGTTGACGAGAATCTAACCGTGACGGTTTCGAACGGATCACGCGTAGTTGGCCTTCGCGCTGGAGCCATCGCAAACCGTCAAATTGCGATTTACGACAAACGCGCTGAGGTCCTTAAATCAAACAAGATGGGTTGGGAGACAATCTGGAACGCCGCGCTGAAAGCGAAAGGCAAACCGCCCATTGATTTAACAGACCGCATGACAGGCCAAGTCTGGCGTTTCGAGATGCGCCTTGGCTCCAAGCAACTCCGCAATCGGTTCGAAATGAGAAGCTGGCAGGATGTGCGCGACACCATTGGCGACGCCTTCGCTGACTCCTTGAAACGTGTGCGCTACTGCACCCCCATCGCAGACCCAAACCGTTCTCGCTGGCCCACCCACGAACTTTGGCGGCAGTTTGATGACGTGATCAGCAATGATCTTCTACAAAACTGTGCGGGAGTTTTGCCAAGCGATGTAATCCACGCCAACCGAGCCGCGAAAATGCGGGAACTAGATACACTTCTATCCGGTTTGTTTATTACCCGCGCTGCTATTTCGAACGTGTCCGCCGCCGATTTCGAAAAATTCATGGACCGTCATGTTGAAACATTAATACCGCTAATCCGCGAGCACTTGATGCCTATAAATGAACGGATTGCGAAGGCGCGTGGGCGATATCGGCTGTGGTGATCAATAGGTTTCGCGCCATCCGAACAAAGTTCCAAGCGGATTTAAAAGCTTCAGACCGTGGCTTGGAAGCCGGAACCTATCTCTCAGGTTTGAGCGAAAGGTAACCTAATTTGTTCCAAATATTCTGGCGGCGAACATTTACGAATTATCGTACAATTGGGTCCAATACTGAACCATATGATAACCCATGTAGCCGAGCGTGAAGCTCCGTTACCTCCCGTTCAGTCAAACTAGCGATACAGTCGCAGACAAAACGGGCCTTCCAATTTTCAGTTATTTCTGAAAAATCCGCCAAGTATTTCAACCTTTCTGGCAGATACGAAGGTAGTTCATCCGGTGTAGTTAAATCGCCTAAAATAACTTTGAACAAATCTTCAATAATTCTTCTCTGGCCTCTCTGTTGAGCTGCCAAAGACGGATTAGAAATAATGTAGTCACGCGTTATTTGTTTGAGCATTATCACTCGATGAAGAGCTGTATCAGAAACGTGCACATTGCCTCTACCGTTTCCATTGTCTTCAACAGAAGTTTGAGAAATAAGATGTCCAACAAGCTGAGACGTCATATTGCGCAGTTGGAATCGAAGATCCCGTCGTCCATCATACGGTTCTAGCAAAAAGTATCTATAAATCTCGAAAAAGTTCTTAAGCTCGGCGAAAGATGTTTCCAGCAACTGTTTCGCATCAGATGGACGGCCGAACCATCCGCTTACCGCGCGCTCGATCAAACTTTCACCAGTTTCATCGTCATCGAGGATTTGTGCCCATGGCAATACCCGACACCTGTGAAATTCTTCAAGGTCATGTACTGAATAGGAAATGTCGTCAGCCCAGTCCATCAAATGTGCTTCTTGACTTTGCTCCTCGTCCGAGTCGTTTGACCGCGCGAATAAGAAGTCGGCCTCCTCAGACTTGTAGACGCACCATTTCACTTTCTTCTTGTCATTATTCTTGTCTCGTAACCAAGGGTACTTGAGACAAGCGTTTAACGTTGCACGCGTAAAGTTAAGGCCATGCACGTCATCAAATCGAACTGCTAGTTTTGTAATTATTCGAAAGCTCTGAGCGTTACCTTCAAAACCGTCCTCGTCACCTTCATCTTCAACTAACTGGCAGAGCACTTTTTCACCCGCATGCCCGAATGGTGGATGCCCAAGATCATGTGCTAGACAAGCCGCCTCAACGACCTCAACCTCAAGAGGGATATTCAAATCTTTGTCTTGTGCTTCAGACAAACATTTTTCAGCAAGACGGCGTCCGACTTGAGCCACTTTGTAAGAATGTTGTTGGCGAGTATGAAAGCCATCCCCTTCACCTGCTCTAACAATCTGCGTAATACCTGCTAGACGGTGGAAAGCAGACGAATATAAAACTCTATCTCGATCTCGTTGATATGAGTTCCTTTGGTCTTCTACGCCAACATCATGGCGCCGCGCGTCGCGTGGTTCGCAAGTCATTTCCTTCAATGTCAGCAGTCTCTTCTTATTAACGTTTCATTTCAACACGCAACCGAGAGTCTAGTGTCACCTCACCTGAATCAAATGCTCTTTGCAAAATTCGACGCGTCACCCTGGCATTTATTCCTTCCTGTTCGGCACTATCTAAAACGCTGGGAACAGTTACAGGGCCGTCAAACCGTCTAATTACATCGATGACAGCAGTTCTGTTTTCTCTTGCCAAGTCAACTTTTAGTCTGGACATGATGTAGTCTCCTATCGATGGCCACTAAGATATCTTGAGTATACCAGCCGGGATGCAACTTGCACCACCGCGATTGTACAACGGTTCTTCTATACACAGTCAATTAAGATACCAAACAGCTTTTTGCAATAAGTATCGCAAACTAGCTTACGCCGACAAATTTTATTACTTTAATATTATATTTAGTTTTCCGTTACTGCCGTGGGATTGTGTTACCCGTTTACCACACCTCTGAGTTCGCTCCCATTGCTTCCACAGTGCTTCCAGTGCGGATTTCGCAACGCAAAAAGCCACCCGTAGGTGGCGCGTAACGTGTTGTTAATATTGTTTTAAATTTGGTTGCGGGGGTAGGATTTGAACCTACGACCTTCAGGT
>JAESQH010000190.1 GCA_016765235.1 Paracoccaceae bacterium | reverse complement strand
TCTAGAAATGTAAATCCCCAGCTAAAGGTAAGCGTCCGGTGAACCGGCAGTTGCCAGTTCAGTCTTTTGACCGAGTCAACCGCAAAAGTTGGTGACGGAGTTTGTCAGGCGGCGTTTTTGTTTTGGGTTTCGATTATCTCTATCCCGTCTTTGAATATGATGCCTTGGATGACTTTTGGCAATTGATTTTTGCCCCTCAATCTCAACCACCGCTTCTCAGCCTCTTTTATGAGCTTGAATACCATCACCTTGGCGGTGTTTCGCTTCAGGCACCCCTTGGTTCTTCTGGTCCTGTGGCGGACGGTGGCAAAGGTGCTTTCAATGGGGTTTGTGGTGCGTATGTGTTTCCAATGCTCTGCTGGAAAATCATAAAATGCCAGAAGAGCATCCCGATCCTTTGTTAGACAGGCAACGGCTTTATCATATTTGAGCTCGTATTTTGCACAGAAGAGGTTGAAGGCTTTCCCGGCATCGGCCTTACTATCCGCCATCCATATTTGGTGTAAATCCGCCTTTGCCTTTGCTTGCAGAGCCTTGGGCATTTTATTGAGGATATTGGCTGTTTTATGAACCCAGCAGCGCTGTTCCTTTGTCTGGGGAAAAATCTTGCGCAATGCCGCCCAAAACCCCAAAGCACCGTCACCTACCGCGAGTTTAGGCGGGGCCTTCAAGCCACGGGCCTTTAGATCAAGGAGTAGTTCACTCCAGCTCTGCATGCTTTCACGATAGCCATCGGTAAAGCCGACAAGTTCCTTCTTTCCCTCGGGCGTTGCCCCGATAATAACCAACATACACTGGCTTTCCTGCTCCATTGGGGCCTGAAAATAGACCCCGTCCGCCCAGATATAAACGTAATTCCGGGCCGATAAATCCCGCTTTTCAAAAGCGCTGAGTTCTCCTTGCCAGACTTTTCGCAACCGCAGAACCGTATCGCCGGACAGATTGGGCGCATCGGCCCCCAGCAAGGCACTGAGCGCCGCCTGAAAATCGCCTGAGGAAACGCCCTTCAAATAAAGCCAGGGAATAAGCGCATCCAGGCTTTTGCTGCGGCGCATGTATTTGGGCGCGACTGTGGGCAGAAACAAAAGCCGATCCCGCGTCTTGCCAGCGCGATCCCGAACACGAGGCTGCCTGATTTTAACCGCCCCAATCCCGGTCTGAATTTCCCGCTCGGGTAAATGCCCATGACGTACAAGCCGGGCTCGCCCATCCTCAAGCTGTTCTTGAGCATGGCAGGCCATAAAGCTGGCAACCTCCGCCTCAATGGCCTGGGTCAACAGCGCCTGAGCGCCGCTGCGCAGAACAGATGTGAGCTGATCGCAAAATTCCCCTGGCTGTATGAGGGGTGTAACTGTAGTCTCTGTCATGGCGTATCTTTCCTTTCCTGGAAATATTGGATGCATGAATCACATCCATGATACGCCACCTGAAAATTATGCCATCACCAAGATTCGCGGTTAACACCTTTTGACCAGTACCATGGCATGAGTTCATCTATCCGGTTGATTTTGTGATCAGCGACGTGAGTGAGGACCCAAGTGAGCCATGCTTCTGGATCGACTTGGACCTGTCGCGGAATTGTGCCGCTCCTTTAACCGCGTATTATGCGCAAAAGGAGAACGACAATGGGAAAGAATCATACAGCCGAATTTAAGCAAGAGGCGGTGCGGGTAGCGCTGACCAGTGGGCTGACGCGAAAGCAGGTAGCGGCTGATTTTGGGGTTGGGTTTTCAACGCTGGGCCACTGGATACAGCAGGATCGGAAGAATCCTGAGAAGCCAACAATGCAAACGGATCTGGAGCGTGAGATTGCCGAGCTTCGCAAAGAAAACCGGCTTCTGCGGGAGGAGAGGGACATCCTAAAAAAGGCCACAGTGTTCTTCGCGAGCCAAAAATGATGAGGTTTAGGTTCGTAGAAGAACACCGTGGAAAAGTTCCAACCGAGCGTTTGTGCGAAATTATGGACGTTAGCCCGCGTGGTTTTCGGGCTTTTCGCTCCCGTCCAATGAGCCAAAGCCAGCGCACGGATATGGTGTTGCTGGCGCACATTCGAGAGCAGCATAAACTGTCTCTGGGCAGCTATGGCAGGCCAAGAATGACGGAAGAATTGAAGGAGTTGGGCTTTGACGTAGGGCACCGCCGTGTCGGCAGGATAATGCGCCAGAACGCGATTTCTGTGGTTAGGACCCATAAACATAAGGTCACGACAGACAGTAACCACAAGTTCAATATCGCACCTAACTTGTTGAACCGTAACTTCTCAGCAGATCAGCCCAATCAGAAATGGCCTCTCGGTGATTGCATGCAATCACCTGTCGGCTGACAGGTTGTTGATATCAGCTACATCTGGACCCGCGAAGGCTGGCTCTATCTGGCTGTGGTATTGGACCTGTATTCTCGGCGCGTGATTGGCTGGGCTGTTAGCAACAGGATGAAAAAGGATTTGGCTATGAGGGCTTTGGAAATGGCCGTGGCCCTGCGCAAACCAGCCAAAGGCTGCATCCACCACTCAGATCGTGGCAGCCAGTATTGCTCGCATGACTATCAGAAAATACTGCGAAAACATGGCTTCAAAGCTTCGATGAGTGGCAAAGGAAATTGCTATGACAATGCGGCGATGGAAGCCTTCTTCAAAACCATCAAAGCAGAGCTGATCTGGCGGCACTCGTGGCAAACACGCCGAGACGCTGAAGTCGCGATCTTCGAATACATCAACGGCTTTTACAATCCCCGCCGTAGGCACTCAGCTTTAGGCTGGAAAAGCCCCTTGGCATTCGAAAAATTTGCCGCTTAAATGAGAACTTGGG
Source organism: Paracoccaceae bacterium (assembly GCA_016765235.1). Lineage (GTDB taxonomy): Bacteria > Pseudomonadota > Alphaproteobacteria > Rhodobacterales > Rhodobacteraceae > NORP23. The sequence goes on along the minus strand of JAESQH010000190.1, from coordinate 293 downwards.
GCGGCACTAAAGCGTGGCTGGTCCATTACGGCTTGTGTTGGCAAATATGTCCGCTCGAACGGTCACCAGCGTCCGACCATATATACAAGATACAACTGAAGACCCTTTTGTAATTTGTAATGCGGGCATGTCGGAAAGGTCAGGTTATGGGTCAGAAGCCAATGCTAATCCGAAACCCTCCAGCAAGGCGGAAGACTCGGGGGGCTTAGAAAGCAAGCGTGAAACCTCAAGCGGTGTTCTCAACAGCAAATTCATGGAAAACCTGTCCCCTCATCGCCTGTTCTGGTTATCTT